>JAFZAB010000207.1 GCA_017548425.1 Victivallales bacterium | reverse complement strand
TATTTATGTTCATCATAGACAAAAACTCTACTAGAATTCCAAAGGCCGACTTGACAGAAATTGTTTCTTTTATCAATGGGGAAATGCATGTCTCCACCATTGAAGAGTCCTAGTTGAAAACATGGACATCTGCCACCAGTAAGGTTTACAATTGAGATTTGTCCGAAAGTCCCCCCCATCCCTCTCCCAATGCCACCAGTTGACAACAGGCCAACTTGTATGCAATTACCCTTGTACACTAATGATATTGGGGATAATAATAGGCCATCGAATGACTTTGCGCCTCCAATCAAAGCGCACTGCACACCTTTTCCTTGTTCTATTCCCGCAATTGGTGCAATTTGCAAACCATAAAGTTTCTCACTCGCCATAAGGAACGGAGAGAAGGACAAATAGGATTGCATTTGTCCTGACGCATCAAACCATAAGGGAACCCCTATATGCAAAAAGGATATCAATTTACTATCGTCGCTAGCCGCTTTTTCAAGCTCAAATCGATACCCAATTGTCAGAACTTTATTCGTCACCCACAAAGCATTCCGTTTGGTTGAGACTACCGTCGTACACCCGGTTAGGCAGTAAATGCAAAATATGGAAAGAAGAATTATAATTTTGTTTTGCATTGTTGCACCTTATGTTCGCGAGTACTTTCACTCTTGAGAACCAATACCCAATATAAATCCCTTCTATTGAAAAGAATCATTTGGTGCTTGAAATAGTTTATTCTGCTCTCCTTGAAACACTTCTTATTTCATCACTTCATAAGAACTTTGCGAGCCGTCGAAATGCGCGATGACGGTCGTGCCGTCCGCAAATGTCGCCTTCATCGTGCCTTTGATGACGCCCGGACCGGGCCATGCACGGTCTTCAATTGTCACATCACCGACCAATTCATGTCTGATCATCTCGCTCGTGAACGTCTTGCGCAACTCTTTGGAAAGCCGCAGACTTTCGGTGTCGAATCCAGTCGGCAGCATGCCGTACAGGAAGGAATAGGTGATGTACTCTTTGCCAATCGGTCCGTAGGCGCCTTCGCTTGAATACGACAGAATCGAATCATGGAAGACCAGTTGCCAGAACGGCACGGGAATCGGCGGTTCGCCGCCAGCGCCGTGGGCCGACAGCGCATAGCCCGCGAACGCGCCAAGATTCACAATGTCCGCCAGAAAATCGACTGGACCGCCTTCCGTTGTCACGCTGCCGAACTGCGACGCGATGAACTGGAAGACTTTACGCCGCTCCATGGCGTCTTCATGTCGCGACATCGGATGGTCGTCATGATGGCAGCGATTCAACGCCGAACAACCGAACACATCGATGTAGATGCCTCCGCGGCCGACCATCTTCACGATCTGCGGGATGTCGCGCAACGCGTATTTCATGGCCTGTTTCGTGCAAAGCACACGCGCCCTGCCGCCGCGCCAGATGCCGCCGCGCAGATAGCCGCCGTCAATCGTCCGAATGACATCCGGCCAGAAATCCTCCAGGCTGTTGCGATACACGTCAATATAATTGTCGTGCACGGAGTAGATATATCCGTCCGACAGACCTCTTGCATATTCCGCCATGGCGGTAAACTGTTCAGCCGTACCACGTTCGGGATTTGGCGGAAGGCGCGTAGGATAGCCACTGTCATAACCGAAACGGTTCCAGCCCGTGTTATAGACGCAGACGCGGTCGAAACCTGCCGCCTTGGCCGTGTCGAACACTTCCTTCGCCGTCCAGTCATTCGGGAGGCCTTCATACTGGTTGCCGTCTTGCCGTGAAATGTAAAGGCTGTAACTGTGCGGCTTCGGTGACGTATCCGTCGAATAGACGTTGTGTTTCCAAACGACGGTTCCCACAAGTTTTTCCGCCTCAGGAGATTCTGCGATCTTCTGAGCATAACTTTTAAAATGCCCATGGCGTTTCAGCACGCCACGATACCATTTCGCCATTTCATTATAACTATCACCAGCGGCAAATGCCTTGAAATGAATGTCATGCGGTTCATTGCCGAGATTTGCTTCATTTTCAAATGTGAAGTCAAACCCTCCGCGGCCTTTTCGCTGATTGACGGTGAACACAGGGAAGAAATCCCATGGATACGCTGAATAGAAGGCGATTCCCGCGCCATTTTCACGGAACAGGCCACCTGTCGTCATCGTCGTATAGCATGTTCCGTAACCATAACGGACGTTGAACGAATCTGTACGGGGGAAACGGTACAAGGAGCCGTAACCGCATGGAAGCAAGGCGGTTCCCTTCTCATTGGAATCCATCGCCATCAAATCCGACAGCACCGTCAACCGCTGTTCCTCTTCGTCCATCCCGCCAATCGGCAACATCGTAAAGACGACTTCGTCGCCTTCCAGACGGAATTCGAAATGGTATTTCAAATCTGGAGACGGTTCAGGCTTGTTGTACGGATTCGCGGGAAAACGTCCGTAGAATTTCATGTTGTCCAGACAAATCGACAAGATGCCGTCCGCACATTCAACCGTCGTCCGGCAACGTTCCAAGAGGTTGTACGCGTAGTAGTTGCCATAAGACATGTGGAACGGATTCGCCGTTTTCCAGACACCGCCATGCTTGCGATCCGTCAGGACGATGCTTGACGCATCGTCCGCCACTTCCACGAGCCAAAAATCATTTTGTATCTGCTTCATCGTAAGTTTCTTAGGCTTTCCAGAAAATAATCATTTCAGCAATTTTACAGGCGTCCTTGCCTGCTGATAATCGTCCTCCGCAAAACGGAAATCCTGTTCTGAACCATGCACAAAGTACGTGTATTTAAGGCCTTGGAACTTGTTCGAATAGAAGCCTAGCTGACCGAGATTCTCGCCGTCGCCATCCCAGAATGCGATGGTCTGGAACATGTCGTCATCCACGGCGACGCATGTCTGCGACCAGTCTTCTCCCTTCAACGCGAACCACTTCGGATTCTTGTTCGCGCCGTAGATGCCAGCGGCTTGTTTACCGTCGCCCATATGCGCCTTGAAGCCTTTGTCGTCCAGATAATCCGCCTCACGGCTATAGAATCCACGCGAATAAAGACCGCCCTGCTCGCGTTCCAAACTGGCCAGAACAACCAACCTGCCGGGATACAGGAAATAACGTTTCTGATAACGATTTCCAGTCTTAAGAACTTTGCTGACAAAGATCTCCGTCACAGCCGAACCGCTGCGGACGATTTCGAAACGTTCCAGTTGGGCCTGCTCTTCGCGGGCCCAGCCTGTCTCGCCGGAAGACACCAGCAGGCAGCCCATGAAATCCTTTCCGCCGTTGTAGCGGCGGCCTGGTGCCCAATCCATGATGGTTCCGTCACGGAATCCAACCGAATACGTTTCACCGTAATAGACTAGTTCGCCCTTTTCCGGCCCGACCATCAAATCCATCCCGAGCGGCGCAAAACCAGCATCCTTGCCCTGACGCGCAACAATCATGAATTCGACCTTCGTGTTCGCAGGAGCGTCGAATGAAAAGTCCAGACGGCCCATCAGTTTCGTCTTGCCGTCGAAACCTTCATCCGGATCGAACTGCGCATATTTCACCTGCGTCCAATTGCCATCCGCGCGTTTTTGAAGCAGATGGACGTCTTCCGGATGGAGCAAACCATCGCCGTGATGGCAGATTTCCTTCAAATCCAATGGGATGGACACAGGTTCCAAGACACGCGGACTGTCGCCCGAATCCAATGTAAACGTCTTGCGCAACGGATAGCGGTTCAGCGGCAACGCCACATCCTGCCGCACGCGAAGGATGTTGTTCGTTTCAAGCAATTCAGGCTTGTCACCCATCGCGACGATAATCAGCGTATGTTCGCCGCCCATGCGGAGCGGTTCCACTTTCATGGTCATGATCTGCTTCTCGCCGCCCATCAGCTTCTTGAACTCCGCCTCGGCGAGCTTGCGCATGGGATCCACCTTGTCGGCATATATCATCAGTCTGCCGGACACCATCAGCATGCCGCAGTTTTCCACCTGAACTTCGCATATGCCCATCGATCGTCCTGTCCAGACGCCAGCCGACGAAATGCTCTTCAGGCTCACCGCCAAATCACAAGCCTGAATGGCCGCGCCCCAGAGGATTTCATAATGGCCTTCTTCCGGGAAGGTTATCTGCCCTGCGCCTTCATTCAGCGACACAGCCACTTTGACATTCTCCGCGCGGCGTCCTTTTTCATCCACACGATAAACGACATAGCCATCCGCGAACGCACGCGTAATCCAATTGGCCGTAATGGTCAGCACATCGCCCTTCAAACGCGCCATCGCATTGCCATCACCTGTCTTCCAAATCTGCTGGACGCTTTCCGTGCCTTCTTTCAAAGGCGTGCGGCGGACATAAAGCAGATCATCCGTTTCGACGCCGCAGACCAGATAGTCGCCTTCAACCACACGATAATCTGTTAATTTCGTGCTCGACACGGCAAAACCGTCCGGCGGCAGCACAAGACGGCGCGAACCAAGCGTCACCGTGCGATCTTCGGAAGCGAAATTCGCGACGACCGCTGTGCCGTCCGCGAATTCAGTCCGCTGGACAAGACGATCCGAACTGAGATAATCATGGGAGGTCATTTCCTGATAACCGACCGTCTCATGCATTTTCGTCGTCTGGAAATACGTCTGGAGGAACAACTCATGGTCGTTTTCCCACGTCTCACCACGGCCGATCCAGTACATGGGCATCGTGCCGTAGAGGACGTTGAACGCAGCCTTTCGCGTAATTGTTTCTGGCGCGGCTTTATAGAGATAATCGACGGAATCGCCCCAATACCACGTCGTCACGATGCAGTCATGGAAGACCAGTTCCCACAACGGGATGCGCGTATCGCCGCCAAGGCCGTATTTCATGTAGCGATTGAAGCCGCTGTTCATGTCCGCCGGATCGTACGGCTTGTCCGGATTCCACAGATTGTCCTCCTTCGTCTTCGGGCGAAGCAGATGGCCGGCCGGCCACGAATAAGCCCCGCCGGACATCATGCCTTCCAGATAATGGAGGTCGCGAACGGCCCACCAACGGCCATGTTCGCCGCCTGTCACAAGATTCAAATCGCGTGCGACGTATTTCAGAAGCTCTTCGCCGCAGATCCGCTTCATCGTCCTGTCAAGCGGATGCTCCGGATCATAGCATTCATAGAGGCCTTCCGCCGTCGTCACATCGATGAAACGCGCATTGTACGGATTTTTGCTCAAATTCGGCGGAATCGTCTGCTTTGCCGTCTCCACCCACAACGCGGGGCAGCGTTTCATGTACTGTGTCTTCTTATCGAACGTCAGCCACGCCTTCATCCGTTCGCCGTTCGAAAGCTGCGTGCAGTCTTCCGGAACGCGGCCGCGATCATTCTTGACCGTTTCGCCTTCCTTCAACGGCATGATATCCGTGTAGTTGTCGTAACGCCCTGTCAGATAACCCATGTCGTTCATGGCCTGCATCACGGCGGCATTCGGCGCACCGTTGATCAGCAGTTTCTTGATGCCCTCCGAATAGGCCTTGCGGGCGAAATCGTCCAAATTGCCGCCCCAGATGTTCGCGGCGCCGATCAGCTTGTCAACATTCGGATTCACCTTCGCCTTTTCGTACAGACTGATCAAATAGCCTTTCTGGCGGTAAATGTCCCGCCAACGCTTCGCGAGTTTCACATAACCGCCTGCATTGATGAAATGGAAACGATATTCGCGACGTTCGCCACCGAACACGCCGCCCGCCCGCGGTCTCCAGATCAGTTGCGGAACATGCGTCACCGTATTGTTGGACTCCACGCGGTTCATCTTGATTGTCGCATCGTCTGGATGGTCCAATATCAGCGAATAGCCGCGGCCTTTAGGACCATCCACGATGCCGATGAACGGAATGTCCAGCTGATGCCCTTCCAGCGTTCGTTTCAGAAATGGCTCCTGATCAAGCGGATAGATATGGCCGTCCGAATAATCCGCGACGACCAACGCCGCGTTCGCCGTCGCCAGAATGAAGCCGTTGCGCGCCATGGCGTTCTTTTTCATCTCCGCGCCGTTCAAGGCGTCGCCGCCGATAAGCGCTTCGGAGAAATGTAGTTCGTCGCCGTTTTCAATCCAGCAGCTGACGATGCGTTCAGGCTGTTCCGGCAAGCTTTCCTTCCAGCTCGCGCCGACCGCTCCTTCCCAAAGCGTAAAGTCATGGATGACAGCCTGTTCCTCAGCCGTTTTCTCTGAAATCACGCCGTCTTCTGCCGTCATCGTCAGCAGCGCGAATGTATCCGCCTGCGAATGAATCCAGCCATTTGGATAATACAACTGCCCTTCGCGGCCTTTTTCACTGTCGGCGTCATTGACGCCGATGGCGAAACGGACATTGCCGCCCAATTTGCATTCCAGCGGGAACTGCACACGAATCCGATAACCACCGCTGACAGCCGTCGTCTCGGCCTCCGCATCCACTTTCACGCCGCCGGCATGAACCCACAACGGCGACTTGCCGGCGACGGGACGCACGGCATACTGCGTATCGTTCACCCAAAATTCGACGCTGTCACGAAACCACCATTCGGCACGTTCCAAATCAGCGGGAAGGAACGTATCATCCTGCACATCAACCTGAAACATCAATCCCTGCGGATTCCAGCCAATCCACGCCGTCGCGGAGCAGTCGCGATCATCCAAAACCGCCCGGCCGTCCTTCGTCGTCATTTTCGAATCGATCCGCCATTTCAGACCGTTTTTCATGAGGCTTTCCCAATCGCCTGCCGCCACGGGCTTTACGGCTTCCGCACGGACAATCGTGCTTTCCTGCGGCGGCTGCCGCCACGTCTTGCCTGTACGGTTGTCCGTCACAAGAATCTCGCCATTCTGGCCGCGAATGAACACATCCAGATCGCCGCCACGCAGACGCCATTCCTGCCCATGGGATTCACATGCCACAATGGCCAACAAAAGCAATATCGTCCAAATCGACCGTTTCATGATCTTTTCCTTTATATTTTCCTATTAATATTGTATGGATAATGACACATCTTAATTATACTCCAACAACTGACCATTTTCAACATCCACCGCCAGATTCGCGTCATTTACCAATTGCATTTTCATGGCAGGGGGGCTAGATTATCTTCCATCAATCGTTCCAATCCATTTGGAACGCCTTCCTTTCCATCACAAACAACGCGAAAAGGAAAGCCATGCGCATCAACCCATTTCTTCTGCTTCTTGCCATGAACATCGCCACCATTTCCGCCAAAACTCTTGATTTGGGAAACTTCCAGAAGACACCTTGGGGCGGCATGCAGGCCGTCAACGGCCCATGCCCTGTCCCCCTTCCGCCTGGGCTCTCTCCCAACACGCAAATCGCCTGCTGGAAGGATCTTCCGAAAAATCCGACGCTGTCCGCCCCGCAATTTCCTGAAGACCTCTCCGCCTACACGCATTTTGATTTCTGGATGTATTCGTCTAAAAAGAACGACCAGGGGCTGACCATCTATTTCGATTCGGAAGATCCGAAATCGGAAGGCGGCGACTATTTCTACTACCATCTCACAGTCAATTGGGAAGGCTGGAAGCATTTCCATCTCTCCACCACGGAGGATATCGGAATATCCCGCAAGCCGCTCGGTTGGAACCATGTAAAAGCCCTTCGTGTCCATTCGACCGGTTGGGAACATCAGCCGCTTTCCTCTTCGCTCTACTATTTCGCCGACATCCGCCTCGTATCATCGTCGTCGTTGCATTTTGACGTGACGGACAAGCAAACCGTCACCGAACCGTCTCTCGCCATGGACGCCACGCTCACGTTCAAAAATGACGACGAAACGCCGCGCAATGTGTCCATCCAAATTCTCAGCAATCCGGACGGCCTTCTGATCGACGGCCTGCCGGACAAACCGTTCCCGCTTGCCGCCAATTCAGAGGCGTCCCGTCGCATCCGTCTGCGGCTGCCAGATGGAAAAACCTTCAAGCCCATGCAAAGCTCCACTGTGCAGATTCAGGCGATGACAGACAATCCAACGGACAGCATCACCACGCAGGAACTGATTGTCACCCAGCCGCTTGCGCTCCCGCCCCACCCGCGTCTCTTCGCGACGGCGGATGACATCAAACGCCTCAACGACCGCGCGGAAAGGCTTCCGTGGGCGAAAGAGACACGCGATTCCTATATCAGATTCGGCGAACGGCTTCTCACGGAACCGTTGAATGTGCCGACGATGGAAGGCCAGTGGCCCCACCACTATGTTTGCAAGAAATGCGGCGTCGGTCTGCGTCATGTCGATGGCAAACATCAATGCCCGCGCTGCAACGCCGTCTATACGGGCTGGCCGTATGATCAAGTCGTCGCGGGGCGTGTCCATGAAGGCAACTGGAACAAAGTGAAGACGTTAGGCATCGCCTATGCATTCTCCGGCAAGGAGGCCTATGCCGAAAAAGCCCGCGAATATCTGCTCGCCTATGTGGAACAGTATCCGAAATTCAAATACCATAATGTTTACAACTTCTCGACGCGTTCTGGCGGCCGCATGCTCGCCCAGACGTTGGATGAGGCCGTCTCCGTCATCCACATGGCATGGGGCTACGATCTCGTCTATAACAGCCCATGCTTCTCGGCAGACGATCATAAGGCCATTGAAGACAAGCTGTTCCGTGAAATCGCCACCACCATCCTGCGCCATGACGCGGGCATCAGCAACTGGCAGACATGGCATAACGCGGGCGTCGCCGCCATCGGTTTCGCCATCGGCGACCAGTCGCTCATCCAGCATGCCATCTTTGGCAAAAGCGGTATGCTGTTCCAATTCAAAAACAGCATCCTGAAGGACGGCTTCTGGTTCGAAGGAACCGCCTCCTATCATTTCTATTCCCTTGATGCATTGTTACTTACAATAGAAGCCGCTCTCCATTCGGGGCTCGACTACACGCATAATCCCGCCTTCGTCTCCCTCTTCGACGCGCCGCTCTACTACGTCACGCCCGAACTGACCTTCCCCGCCATCAACGACGGCGACGTCATGCAGCTCCGCAACATGAACAGCTACTATGAATGGGCCTACAGCCGCATCGGCAAGCCTGAATACGCCTCCATCGCCGCCTTCAGCCAACGGAAAGGCGAACGCGCTTTCTTCTTCGGCGTGGACGAATTGCCGAAAATCGACGTTCTCTCCCTTAAGAGCCGTGATTTCAACGGCATCGGTGCCATGGTCATGCGGCAGAACTACAGCGACGGCAGACCATCCGCCTACGTTCATTTCGACTACGGTCCGCACGGAGGCGGCCACGGCCATCAGGACAAGCTCGCCCTCAACGTCCACATGGCCGGAAAGCTTCAGGCTCCCGATCCGGGCCGTCTCGCCTACGCAGCACCCATGCAAGGGGCATGGTATCGCCAAACCGTCGCGCACTGCACGGTCGCCATCGACGGCAAGTCGCAAGCCGCCACAACGGGTAAGTTGCTCCTGTTCAAGGAGAACGACGAATACTGTATCGCCCAGGGGGAAAGCGACAAAGCCTACAACGACGTCCTCCTCCACCGCACCGTCGGCCTCTGCGACGGCGTTCTGTTTGATATCTTCGACGTCGAATCCGAAGCCGAACACGACATCGATCTGCTGTTCCATAATTTCGGAACATGGACGCCGTCACTTCAGACGGAACTGACGGAACCGCCGCATCCCGCAGGCGGCGCAGATGGTTATCAGCATATTGCGAAACAGCAATATGCGAAGACGAATGACGGTTGGGCCGTCAATATCGAAAACCAAGGCACGACCGCGCGGTTCGTCATGAACGCCGCTCCGGATACGGAACTGTTTTTCGGAGAAGGCCTTGCGAACAATCCGCCAACGCCCTGCCCGATGGTCGTCATCCGCCGTCATGGCCGTTCCGCCCGCTTCGTCAGTTGCATCGACTACGCGCCCGAAGGCCGTAAGACGCGCGACATCGCCATCGAACTTCCGCCAGACTACAAACGCGAAAATCCCGAAATCCATCTGACCATCGGTGGCGTGAAGCATGTCATCAAGCCGTAACGGCGGCGGCATCGCCGTTAACCGGGAGGGTCGCACTCCAGTGCGACCGCGGCG
>JAFZAB010000206.1 GCA_017548425.1 Victivallales bacterium | reverse complement strand
TGACGGAAACTGCGATTTTGAAAATGTGCAACCGGGCACATTGCAAGATGTTGCGCAATTGGACATTGAACTGCCTGATTGGACGGACGCGGCGGCATGCATCCTGCGTGTCACGGCGTCGTTCAATGGAACAGAGTTGGAGAACGAATGGAAATTCTGGGTGTTCCCGAAAGTGGAAGATGTTGAAAATGAAAATGTATGGTGTGCTTCAGAATTGACGGCGGAGGCCTTGGAGCATGTGGCGGCGGGCGGTGCGTTGCTGCTGACGGGCGGTTTCCCAGCTTGTTCGGAAACGGAAGTCTTTCGGACTTGCACGTCCGGCCGTTCGCTTGGCCATGCGGGCACGGTGGTCCACAACCATCCGATTTGGAGTCGCTTCCCGCAGGAAGGTTTTGCGGACTGGCAGTTCTATCCGCTCATGACGAAGAGCCATTCGCTTGTGCAGGATGCGCAAATGCCTCCGTTTTCGCCAATTCTGGAACTGATTCCATGCTTCAAGCGAATCCGACGGAAATCGCTGATCGCGGAATTTTCGGTTGGAAAAGGCCGCATGATCGTCTGCGGCTTTAACTTCCAGAAGGACGATCCAGCCGTTCGATGGATGAAACATGTGCTCATGGAATATCTGGCGGGCGGCAAATATGCCGCCGCGCCGTCGTGGGATGTGGAGGAGCTCCAAAAGCGCATAGGCATGACATTTACAGAACGCACTCGCAGGCTCATTGACGCAGGAGGAAGGCCTGTTTAGCCGCTGAAGCGGCTAAATGCCTATGGCTTAAGGCTTATGGCTAAAAGATTATAGCCTGTCTCTTTCGTCGCTTTAGTCCCTTTCGTCTCTTTTATCCCTTTCATCTCTTTTGTCTCTTTGAATGGCATTTGCCAAACACCATGCTATTTTAAAGAACACTTTTTCATGATTATACAAAACAAAGGAGCATCAAGATGTTTAACAAAGCGACGGATACATTGACATTGGCGAATGGCGTGAAGATTCCATGCCTGGGCTACGGCACATGGCAGACGCCTGCGGGCGGCGTGGCCTGCGAAGGCGTGAAGACGGCTTTGAAGTGCGGCTACCGCCATATCGATACAGCGAACGCATACGGCAACGAAGAGGATGTCGGCAAAGGCATCAAAGAATCGGGTGTGCCGCGTGAGGAGATTTTCCTGACGACGAAGCATTGGATTACGGAACGCGGCTACACGAAGACGATCGCCGCCGTCGAAGATTCCTTGAAGAATTTGGGCGTGGATTATCTGGACTTGTATCTCGTTCACTGGCCGTGTGTTGCGAAATCCAATCCCAAATGGAAGGAAATCAATGCGGCGACGTGGCGTGGCTTTGAGAAGATGTACAAAGACGGCAAAATCCGTGCGATCGGCGTGTCGAATTATCTGCCTGAACAGTTGGACGCGTTGTTTGAAACGGCTGAAATCAAGCCGATGGTCAATCAGATTGAATTCCATCCGGGCTACTACCAGCCGGAACTCGTCCGTTGGTGCAAAGCGCACAACATGGTCGTGGAAGCGTGGTCGCCGCTTGGCTGCGGGGCGGTGCTGTCCGATCCGACGTTGGCGAAAATCGCCGCCAAATACGGCAAGAGTATCGCGCAAGTCTGTATCCGCTTCGCCTTGCAGTACGGCGTCGTGCCGATGCCGAAATCGACCCATGCGGACCGTATAGCCGACAATATGAAGGTATTTGATTTTGATTTGACGGATGACGACATGACAGCCATCATGACGATGCCGCCCGTCGGCTACAGCACCTATCATCCGACGGAAGCTCCCGCCGACACGCTGTTTGGCGGCGGATATGATATTGACTAGCTAACAGCCTAAAGCAGAAAACTTAAAGCAAAATTTAAGACGCCCGGGAACCGATCATTGTTGGTTGCCGGGCGTCTTATTTCTAGAAATCTAAGAGCCTAGAATGCTAGGAGGCTAGAAATCTAGATGCTCTTCTTCCGCAAAGAAATCACATTAACCAGATTCAGCAGATAGGCGATGACCAGCATGGTCACGACACCTGTGTAGCCGAAGCCGAGTTTCTGCGAAACAAAAATGGCGGCTTGGTTGCCGGCCAGTCCCGCAAAACCCCATGCGGACAGAACAGCGCCATGGATTTTCGAAATGTTGTTCATGCCGTAGTGGTCGGAGAGAATGGCCGGAATCACGGAGAAACCTGCACCATAGCAGGCGTTTATGACAAGCAGTGCGAAGCCGATGACAGGCGGCCAGAAACTGCAGAGCATGACGCCGGCAGAGATGCCGAGAATGAACAGCAGGATGTTGATACGGCGGGCAAGACGGTCGGACCACCATGCGAAGATGAAACGGCCGCCGCCGTTCATCAGGCCGGACAGGGCGATGAACGCCGTAATGGCACCTTCGGAATATCCGACGACATCGTTTTTCATCATCTGCTTGGCGAGCGGAATCAGGCAGAGGCCTGCGGAGATGTTAAGGAACATAAACAGCCATGACTGAATGAAGTAGGAATCTTTCAGCAATGTCGCGTAACGGAAATCGCTCTCGCCGTTGGCGACGGCGGCGGCTTGCTGTTCCAAGACGGGCTTCTTCAGCAGGAAGGCGGCGATGACCATCGGGACGAGATAGAAGAGGGCGAAGACAGAGAAAACGTTTGTCACACCGTAGGTTATGAATCCGCGGATGCCCCAGAAGCCATGGAAGAGAATGGTGGAAAGCGTCGAGCCGAGGCCGAAGGAAATGATCGGAATGGCGGCGGCGATGGCTTTGTTTTTCGGGAACCACAGCATCATTGTCTTGACAGGCGAAATATAGATGACACCTGTGCCTGTCCCCAGCAGGAAACCATAGCCCAAATAGATGAGAAGCAATGACTTCATGCTGATGCCAAGACTGGTGACGAGCAGTCCGGAAAGGAACAGGACCGTGCCGATGACGGTTGATAATTTGATGTTCTTCTCGACGATTTTGCCGAAGAACGCGGCGCCCATGCCCAGGAAGAAAATGCCCAATGAAAAGGCGAATTGGACATGCTCCTGCTTTTCGCCGATGTGGTTGGCGATTTCAGACGAGAAGTTCGTGAAGGCGTAGATTTGACCGACGGAGACGGCGAGCAAAAATGCCGGAATCACCGAACGGAAAATACGTTTTGCACCACAGAGTTGATCAGCCATGTCGCTTATTCCTTTATATAATGATGGTTATTTCCAAGACATCATGAACACGGGGGCGGTGAGGTCGGCCGTCATGCCGTCCTTTCGGATGGTGGTTTGGGAAACTTTGCCAGATTTAAGCAACGATTCCAGAACGAGATAGCCCAGAAGCGCCATCTGCGGGATGCCGCCTTGCGGGAACTTGCATGTTTCCGCAATGACGCTGAAGGGGACTGGCTCCTTGGCGGCTTGCAGCATGGTCGTGACATCCTGCAACGCCTGCGCGAACACGGCGGGCGTGATCGGTGAAATGCGGACGGACTGATTGATGACGTTGAGAATGCGCAAGCCATTGACGGAGATTTCATAACACGCGTTGGCGGGAAGAACATCGACGCCGAAGAAATCCTGTTCAGGGAAGGCCAGTGGCGTTGTGGAGATGAACGCTTCGCCATTGGCGCGAGCGAGCGTCATGGGTTGGTTGAAACGGGCGGCGAAAATCTTGTCGGGATGGTCGCGATGAATGGCGACGCCGACGTCTTCGCAGGGCCAACGACGGAGCATTTCGCGCAAGGCTTCGAACGGTTGCAGACCGCTGTTCAGAAGTTCTTCCAGCAGATGGCATTGCACTTCCGAATAATGAACAGATGTGCCGTCGGAAAGACGTGGATAGTTTTTGACGACATCCGTCGTGCAGGACGACAGCTTATGGCCTTTTCGTTTCAAATCCATGGCGAGGGTTGGGAAATCCGTCGTTTTTTCAAACGAACCGATGATGCCGTTTTCGACGAAGGCGACCTTGCCGTCGCAACTGACGAACGGGTAGGCCCATTCTCGGTCGCCGCCAGACGGCGTGCGGGAATGGATGATGCCGGTCGTTCCGGGGAGGTTCATGGCGTCCGTCTCACGGATAAGCGTCTCGACGTCGCCGACGACTTTGGCGTGATAGACGCGTCCGTTGTCAACGGTGGCGATTCCCGTATAGTATCCGCCCCAGTAACCTTCTTCGCGGCGCATCATCTCGATGAGAATCGGTGCGGCGGAGCGGTTGCCTGTATAGCCTGCGATGTTGCACATAGGTCTGTCCTTGAGTACTTTTATAGAAAATCCATCCCCACATATAATAAAATACAGCTATTCGTCAAGACAAGCGGATACAATGGGAAAAGATGTTTTTTCACAAAAAATCAATGGATAAATGGTATCGGTCTGCTATTTTATTAGAAGTATTGAAATTTTGCTGAAAACTCACAAATAGGAGACATCATGAAGAGATTGTTCAGTCCGTTGGTATTGTTTCTTGCAATGAACACGATTGGAACGGCCGCCGATGCGGCGAATCCCGCGGAGAAGCCGCCGCTGAAGGAGTTTCAGGCGGGCATGGTGAATGTGTTGGAATTAGGCGTGAAGAACGACGGTTCGGAAGACGTCAGCGAAATCGTCAACCAATACACAGGAAAGTACTCATTGTATTTCCCCGGAGGGATTTACAAAGTCGAAAAGCCATTGTTCCTGAAGAATCCGATCGTCGGCGACGGATATGCGCGTGTCCCGACGATCACGAAGGCGCGGACGTGGCTGGTTTCCGCCATTGTCAATGAAGACCATTCCGTCGGCGTCGTGAATTTCTCCGGCAACGACAAAGTGAACATGCGGGAGCTGAACATCAAATGCAACAGCCATGAATGCGGCATCCGCATTGGAAAATGCGCTCAGTCAACGGCGACATTCATCGACAGAGTTGGCATCTACAACATGCGGAGCTACGGCCTGTTCATCGAAGGCGGCGGTTCGCGGCCGATTTTCGCGCAGAACATGACCATTTTCGCCGCAAACGACTGGCCCGTGCCATGTGTCGCCATCTACAACGGACGCGGCGTGAACGACAACCGCTTCAGCAACATCGAGATGATGGGCATCCGCGTCGGTCTGGAGAACCACGGTGCCTACACCTACGGCAACAACCTCCACATCTGGACAGGCTGCATGCCGCAACGCGACAACGGCACATGGTGGCGCGGCACGCGCGGCATCGTGCAGGCGGATACGGGATATTTCGTCGGTTCGGAAATCTATCCGGACACATGCTTCTACGCGTTGGAACAGCGCACGGCGAACTGCTCCATCGACATCACGAACATCATGTATTGGGAAGACGGCTCCCTGCGGGACAATCCAGACTTCGACGGCGCGTTCTTCCATTGTCCGGATGGCTGCAACGGCACGTTGAAGATCCATGGCGGCGCGATTGGCGCGACGGGCAACGGCAAGACGAAAGGCCACATGGCGAAAGTCTATACGCCAAATCAGCATATCACGGACGTCGTCATCCGCACGGATTATCCCATCAGCGGCGAATACATCGACAAGATCTGCTTCGGCAACCAGCTGCCCGACTACGCCGTACGCTATAAGAACAAAGGCTATTGCAAAGTGGCGGACATCTTCACTGTCGCGAAAACAGGGGCCTGCGAAGGCATTCTGACGCTTGGCGACGGCGCGGCCTGGCGGTTGACGTTTGTAAAAGATGCGTCAGGCGTGGTCGAAAAGACCGTCGCGCCATTGAACAAGCTGTGCAACACACATGAAATCAAGATGCAAGACAAAGACGCCAAGACGATTTGCGTCTTCGTGAAGAGCGAGACGGAGGACGAACTGTCGGGTCGTTTTGTGACGACCTATATGGGCGACTACTTCCGTCCGCTGGACTACAGCTTGATCCGCTCACGCGGCGGTTGGGAACGCGCCCAGCAAGTCGTGGAAAACGTGGAATGACCGCCAACGGCGGTGCCTATGGCTAATGGCTTATGGCTTATGGCTTATGGTGTTATAATGGAGAAGACATGAAACAGGATGTGCCGTTTGTCGGATATTTTTCACTGCCGGAAAACGACAAAAGCGACAGCCAGATTGTGAAAGGGCTGGAGGACAATCTGTCCTGCGGGCAGTCGTTGCTGACGCTTTCCAGCGATTTGATGCATGAACTCTTGGTGCATCCGGAACGCGTGTCCTCCGTGAAAAAGCTCTATACCGAACGCGGCGCGACATGCCGTTGCGCGCATTCCGACTGGGGGGAGGGCAATGAGATGTCGTTGCCGTTCGAAGGAGATCGGAAACGGATGATCGAACTCACGAAACGGACGTTGGAGCTGACGGCGGAGTTCGGCGGCGACACATGTGCGTTCCACGCGGAAACGTGGTCCAACGAGAGCCTTCGGCCGCGCACATTGGATCAATGGCGTTCCTATATCGACGATGCGTTGGAAGCGGTTCTGCCTGTGGCGGAACGTTGCGGCGTCATTATCGCATTGGAGAACATCTGGACAGAAATTGCGTCGCCGGAAGAACTTAACGGTTTTGTCGAAAGATTCAAATCTCCGTGGCTAGGGTTGTGTTTTGACGCAGGCCATGCCAACGTCATGTCGGCCTCCGGCAAGCGAAGCTGCGGATGGCTGCCGTGGGCGTGCCGCGACACAGGCGTCATTCCGTTCGACGACCATATTTTGGACAAAATGCTGCCGAACATCGTGACCGTCCATCTGCATGACAATGCGTCGGATACGGACAGCCATGACATTCCGGGCCATGGAAACATCGACTGGAAGACGGTCATGGGCAAGCTGAAGACGGCGCCGCGGCTCCGTTCATACCAGCATGAAGTGTCGATTTCGTTTGGATATTCCGCGAGGACGATATTGGATGCGTTCAAGCCATTGTTTGAGTAGCGACGGCGTCCACGCCGTCGGGCAAATAACAATTAAAAAAGGAGAGCATAATATGAAGGGATTGTTGGTATTCGGATGTGCGTGTTGTGTTGTGATGTCGGCGTTGGCCCAGCCGCGACAGGTGAAGGTTTTGGATTGGTCATGGAGCAATCCGGCGATTGATTTTCTGGAAAAACATCTGGCGGACATGCAGGAGGAATGCCCGATGCTGGACGGACTGGTTGTCAGAGTGTATGGCCAGGCGGAAACGCTGGAAAATGGCAAGAAATGGTCGCCAGGAACGGGAAATGCCTGGAGTAAAAGACCTTGGAAATATGAACAGTTCGCCGAGACAATCGCGCGGTTCAAGGCATTGAATTTCGGCCGCTTTACCGACAACTTCTTCTACATGACGACGAACGATGTGGATTTTGATTGGTTCAGCGACGACGATTTCGCAAACGTGGCGGCCAATTTCGGCGTCGCGGCGAAAGTCGCGAAGGAAATCGGCCTGAAAGGGCTGGGCGTCGATATTGAGGAATATGGCCGTAAGTTCTGGAATCCCAATGATTTGAAGACGGACAGACCATATGGTGAAATATCGGATGCCGCATTCCGCCGCGGGCAGGAGTGGGGGCGTGCCGTCTTCAAGGAATTTCCGGACATTGTTTTGTTCATGCCATTCTGCCTGACGATGGACGGCGCGGCGCTGTCGCGTCCGTTCATGAACGGCGTCATCGATGTCATGCCGCCGGAGGCGTTGCTCTATGACGGGCATGAATCGAGCGGCTATGTCGCGAAGACGACCGGTGCCTATGCGGACATGCAGCTTCATCTGCATAAGCTCATGAAAAAGATTATCTTGCCGAAGAATGTCCGCAAGGCGCGTTCGCAGATTCTGCTGGCTCCCGCATTTTATCTGGACGGCTATTTCAACCATCCCGCGACATCGTATTATCGGAAGGCGTTGGAGCCTGAAATCAGCCAGCTTGGGCAAGTCGGTCTGTTCAAACGCTGCTTTGCGGCGGCCTGCGAAGAGGCCGAGCCGTACATCTGGCTTTACGGCGAAGAACGTTGCTGGTGGAAGAACAGCCCGCATTCGCGCGTGAAGGGACTGTGGGATGAGGCCGACGGCGGCAAAGGCCTGACACAGGCTATCTTAGAGGTCAAAAATCCAAGCGGCGCGATGATTGACAAGCCGGAGAACATCGTGCCCGATTTTGCTTTTACGGGAAAGGAAAAAGGCTGGACATTGTGGCAGGTTGAAGACGACAGGAAGCAGCCCGCGCCTGGCAACGGAGAGGTGAAGAACGGCCGCTGCATCATACGTAAGGTGTCGAACGGCTGCTTTCATCAGACGATTCCGATCAAGCCGGATACAGGGTATTTCTTCCTCTGCCGCGGCGGCGTGACGAATGATCGCGGCGGTCTCGCGGGGGCTTCGCTTTGCTTCAAAAACGCTGCAGGACAATGGCTTGCGCATACTGGCAACGTCTATCTGAAATTCAGCGGAACAGGCGATACGGAAACGGTTTGGAGCTTTTTGACGACGCCGAAAGACGCGGCTTCCGTCTCCGTCCAATGCAATGCGCAAGGGCAGGGCGACGGCGGCGAAGCCTTCTTCACAGGCGTTCTGCTGCAGGAGTGGTGATGAAAAATACAATCTAAATAGATTGTATTTTTAAAATACATCCATAATAGGTTGTATTTAATAAAAACATCTAAAAATGGTTGTATTTTGAAAAATGCCGTGTAAATTAATTGTGTTTCGTAGAAATCAATTCGTGACAGTGATTGAAATGAAAGGAGCGCATCACCATGGCATATACCGTCTTGATGGTCGATATCAGAAAATCCAGACAGTATCAACAGCAAGAGAGGCAGGAATTACAGGATTTTTGCCTAAAGGCTGTTGAATTACTGAATGGGATATTTGCTGACGCATTGGTCAAAAACGTGGAATTCAGCGCGGGGGATGAACTTCAGGGGTTGTTCATACAGGCCGATGCCGCGTTTCTCTATCTGCGTCTATTACGCATATTGCTGTGGAACAAGGAGATATATGCTGGACTCGGCCATGGTGATTGGACGGTTCAAGTGGATGGCCGTGGAACTGGTTTTCAGGATGGTCCAGTCTATCATCATGCTCGAGAAGCCCTTGAAGTCTGCAAGAAGGCGAAGGATTATACCGTGGTGGTTTGCACGGATGCAGGTCTGGACGGCATGAGCAGCGCCTTGCTCAATTCGCTTTTCAGCCTGAATGAACGCTTGACACGATACCAGAATGAATTGTGGCTTCTTTTGGAAATCCTTTGGCCAGTAGGCGATCCCTTGATGCTGAATGAAAGCCATGTGCGGAATATGGTGGATTTGCTGGATTATAAATCCACTCTATCCATATTTAAAAAAGAGGCTCAACGAAGCATTTTCAGGACGATCAAGGAGAATGGCATGTTCATCCGTCCAACTCAAAAACAGAGGGGGCGAGACGTGCTGATGCCAGGACATCTGCATGGGGCGGTTTCGAAGTTGACGGAATTGACAGGCTTGCAACAACAAAGCATTGATAAAGCCCTTCGGAACAGCAATGTCTTTGTGGAACGGAACACGGCATTTGCGATGGTGGAGTATCTGCAAAAGAAGCTGAGCGAAGGAGAACAATGATGGAATACTGGCAAACGATTTTGATTTACTGGCTGGTGATTCATTTTTCCCTTGAATTCACGATTTTTCCCGCCAGAGATGAAAAATTATACAGTAGTAAAAAAATGTTATGGATCCAGATGGCGATCTATGGTATTGTCATGCTTCCCTGTATGCTATTTGTCATCGATTGTTGGTGGAAGGTTCTGCTGGCATGGGGCTTGTTGCTAACGGTTCGTACCATTCTTGTTTGTATTCGTTATTACTTTGAAAGAAAGAACTTGAAGCCAAAAATGTCATATAGGCTAGTTGGATTGCAACAGGTCTTGATGGTTGGAATGTTATTCTTTGTTTGCTATGCGTTTTTGAACATTTGGGATTCCTTTCATTACTGGCAATGGTTGGTAGATGGGCGAGCAGTGGCTTTGCTGATTTTGATGTTTATGCTGATATGGGATGTTGCTTCTTGCTTTGTCAGACGGCTTTTCAGCCTTGTGCTGATGTCTTCGGAAGTATCTGCGCAGGATCAATATACAATTGTTATGTCAGCAAGGAGCGGTGAACTGATTGGTAAACTGGAACGACTGCTTGTAGTTCTGCTGATTTTATTCAATCAGTTTGCTGGCATCGGTTTTGTGCTGACCGCCAAGAGTCTTGCACGCTTCAAGATGTTTGAGGACAAAGAGTTCGCAGAACGCTATCTGATAGGGACTTTGGCCAGTTTTGGCTATGCGATTGTTGTTGGATTCGTGGGAAGATGGTTCTTACAAATGCAGTAATACAAGTATCGTATTGATATTTGTGTATGTCATACGGCTGCGATTTCTGCCTGAAGGCGCGCTCCGAGCGCATAGAGCGGGAGGCTGATCAGGCCATTGTCTACATGATAGGGCTTGAGCGACGACTTGACGGAAAGCATTGGATGGAAAGCCTCTCGATACATTGTCAGGCTTTTCGCCTTTGTGTTTGTTGCCGCTTTGACTTCAATCGGAACAACGTCCGTTTCACTTTGAACGACAAAATCCAGTTCGGCTGTTCCGCTGTCGGCCGTCCAGTAGGCTGGTTCGAAGCCCGCCGCATGTAATTCGCAGAGGACGAACTGTTCGGTCAAGGCGCCTTTGAAGTTCGTGAAAAGGGCGTTGCCTTCCAGAACGCTGCGTATGGGAAGGGCGCTCATGGCGGCCAACAGTCCGACATCATGCGCATAGAGCTTGAATGCTCCGATATCCCGATAGGATTTGAGCGGAAGTCGCGGCGGGGAAACGCGATAGACTTGCTTTATCATGCCTGCGTCATCCAGCCATTGCAGGGCGGTTTCATATTCACGGGCACGTGCTCCTGGACGTAACGCCGTGTAGATGAACTTCTTGTTTTCTTTGGCAAGCTGTGCGGGTAGATTGTCCCAAAGAAGCCGTATCTTGCCAAGAAGGTCGGCTGGTGCATGTTTTTTGAAATCATCGTCATAGTCGGCCAGAATGTCAAGTTGTTTCACGCGGACTTTCGAAAGGGCGTTGGTGTCGGCAAATGTAGCAACCGCTTCGGGCATTCCCCCGATTAGCAGGTAGTTTTTGAGGGTTGTTTCATATTCGGTTGCCAGCAGGCCTACGGTGGTCCAGTCGCCTTGTTGAACGGCTTCGACCAGACCGTTTTTTCCAATTGCGGAGAGAAATTCGAGGTAAGTCATTGGATGAACATCCAACCGTTCGATTTGCCCCACAGGGAAAGATGAGTTCTGTTTTCCCGAACGTCCCATGGAGAGGCCCAGCAACGATCCCGCAGCTATGATGGCTTGCTGTGGCAATTGCTCATGGAAGAATTTCAATGCCGTCAAGGCTTGTGGGCATTCCTGTATTTCATCCAATACAAGCAATGTTTTTTCTGGGATGATTTGCTTCCCTGTGGCCGCTTGGAAAAGGGCAAGCAGGTTCGACGGCGTAAGGCTGGCATGGGCGATGGCGGCAGATAAATCCGCCATCGCCATGAAATTAAGAAAAACAGTATTTCTTGGATAGGCTTGGCGGGCGAATTCCTCCATCAACCATGTCTTGCCGACTTGGCGTGCTCCCATGAGCACCAGCGGTTTGCGCACGGTCTTGCGGTTCCAGTCGAAGATTTTTTGCAGGCAGTCTCGTTTCATAGGTTTTACTCCTACAATAAAATATACCTGAAATCACATTTTTCAAAGGAATAATGGGGCGTTGACTCACATTTTCCTGACGAATTATGGACCATTTGATCACATTTTCCTGACGAATAATGCCAATTTGGATCACATTTTTCAAAGGAATAATGGCCTGTTGACTCACATTTCCCAAAGGAATAATGGTTTGTTATGATAATCTCTGGAAGCACTGGAAAATCTGGATGCTCTGGAACTTGACATTATGAAAACAGCGGATAAGTTCAATGAAGCTTTTCCTTTTCTTATAATTATTGACCATGGAGTGCAGACATGAGCTTGGCAAAGACTGATGTTGTTGTTGATTTGAATCAAAAGTTGGGCAATGTGAAAATCATGAACGCCGTGAACAACGGACCGTCGGCCTGGCGTTCCGACCAGACGATGACGAATTTCGGCGACTATCAGGCGTTGGAAATTCCATTCGCCCGTACACATGATTCCGCCCATTGCCATGCATATGGCGGATGGCATACCGTCGATATCACAGGCATCTTCCCGGATTTCTCAAAAGATGCGGATGATCCTGCGTCGTACGACTTTGTGGAGACGGATGACTATCTGAAGACGATGCGTGCCGCCGGCACGGAGCCGTTTTACCGCTTGGGGCAGTCCATTGAACATTGGGTCAAAAAATATGGCGTGAATCCGCCGCCGGATTTCGACAAATGGGCGTCCATATGCGAGCACATCGTCCGCCATTACAACGAAGGCTGGGCGGACGGTTTCAAATGGAACATCACATATTGGGAAATCTGGAACGAGCCTGATCTGAAGCCTGCGGCGGACGGTCGTCCAAGCCCTACATGGACGGGAACGCCCGAGCAGTTCAATGATTTGTTCTCCAAGACGGCGCTACGTCTGAAAAAGGCGTTTCCGCAGTTGAAGATCGGCGGCCCTGCGTTGGCGTATGACGAGCAGTGGGCGGATGCCTTTTTGGCGGAGATGAGCCGCCGTGGTGTGGAATTGGATTTCTTCTCATGGCATATCTATGCCGTTATGCCCGAACCGATAGCGGAAAAGGCTGTGCGCATGCGCGCCTTGCTGGACAAGCATGGATACAGCAAGACGGAATCCATCCTCAATGAATGGAACTATGTCCGCGACTGGAGCGACAGCTGGATCTATTCGCTGCAAGTGGAAATGGGCGAGATGAACCACAAAGGCGCGGCGTTTGTGTCGGCGGTTTTGACTCGTTGCCAGAGGGCGCCCGTCGATATGCTCATGTTCTATGACGCGCGTGTCAGCGGCGGTATGAACAACCTGTTCGATCCCATGACGTTGGAACCGTCGAGAGGCTATTATCCGTTCAAGGCGTGGGCGACGATGCGGCGCATGGGCACGGAGGCCGCCGTGAAAATCGACGGGCAGAATGACATCTATGTGATGGCGGCCGTCGGTCCGGATGGTCATGCGGGCATTTTGGTTACGCGTTATTTGGACGACGACAATGTGACGCCAATCGAACTGGTGACCGTTCGTGTCGAAGGCCGTTCATTGGCTGGGGCGACATGCCATTTGACGGATAAAGTGCGTTTCTACACGGAAATCTATCCGACGGCTGATGAAAATGGCGCGATAACGTTGCCCATGAAGCCCAACTCGTTCGCGTTTATTGAATTGTAAAAAATGCAAGGAAGGCCCCGCAGGAGCGGATCCCTCCCATGTTATCCATTGATATCCAGCGTGATGCCGCTTTCGACATAGGTCTTGCCGATGGCATTGTAGAAATTGCCGGCGCGGTCTGTGATGTTGGTGAGATGGCGCGAAATCTTGCGGATTTCCTCCAGAAGCTCCAGATACATCAGGCCGATGTCGGGAATGCACAGACCTTTGGAAATACGCTGGATATGATCATTTTCATATTGTGCGAGACGGTCGGAAAGATGCTGTTTCTGGCGTTGGGCCAGTTTGATGGCGTCCGGCGTGTTTTGGTAGAGCAGGCCGATGACCGTCTCTGTCATTTCCTTTAGTTCCTTATGAAGGGAGACGTATTCAGCCTCCGCTTCAGGGCTGAAGCGATGGCCTGAGCCCTGCAAGCGGTCCATGATGTTGCAGATGGCGAACGTAAGGTCGCCGATGCGTTCCGCGTCGTTGTTGCAATGGAGAAGCATTGGAATCAGAAGCGTCTGCTCATCCGTCAGCTGGCGTTGCATGAGGCGGGACAGGTAGTCGGCGATTTCCTGCTGGCGTGCGTCCACGTCTTCTTCGCGTTTTTCCAACTGGTTGTAGATGCGTTGGTTCTTCTCGTCGTTTTCACAGTAGAGGCTGAGGGCGCAATCGACCATGGTCCAAGCCTTTGCGAGCATCATTTGGAGAGCGGCGGTGGTCTGGGCGAGGGCGATGGACGGAGAGGCCAGAAGATGCGGTTCCAGATATTGGAAATGGACTTTTTCGGATTCTACGGGAATGAGTTTCTCGCAGATTTTCACGAGAACGGAGATGAGCGGGATGAAAAGAATGCTTGTGACGACGTTGAAAATCGTATTGGAATTGGCGATGAGACGGCCTGTGGAAGCGCCTTTTGAACATTGACGGACGAAATGGAAGAAGACTGGTTCGCCGCCGACGTTCCACCAGAAGGTCATGATGACGAGCAGGACGCCGACGGTCGCCGTCAGGAAGTGGACGAGAGCGGCTTGTTTCGCGACGCGGTTGGACGGAATGGCGGCGATAATGGCCGTGCTGGTCGTGCCGATGTTGGCGCCGAGAGCGATGATGGAGGCGGTGTAGTAGTCCATTAAACCGTTGCTTGCGAGGACGATGGCGATACCGGTACTGGCGGAGCTGCTTTGGACGATGATAGTCGCGATGATGCCGATGAGCAGGGCTCCGAACGTGGCGCCGATGGGCATGACGCCATTGACTGGCTCGCATTGGAATGTTTGGAAAATCTTGTGAACGCTTGGGTTGGAGGCAAGCTGATGGAGTTCGTCGCTCATGATTTCCATGCTGAAAAACAGGAAGCCGAAGCCCATGATGGTCATGCCCCACTTTTTGACGATGCGTTGCTTGAAGAAGGACATGATGACACCGATAATGATGGCGGGCATGCTGATGCCGCTGATTTTAAAGGCGACGATCTGGCCGGTGACGGTCGTACCGATGTGCGAGCCGAGAATAATGCCGATGGACTGTTTCAACGTGAGCAATCCTGCGTTGACGAAACCAACGACCATGACGGTTGTGGCTCCAGACGACTGGATGAGTGATGTGACGACGGTTCCCGTGAGAATGGCGACGAAGCGGTTTTTCGCGAACAGATGAAGGATGGAGCGGAGGCGTTGCCCTGCAACGCCGCGGAGGCCTTCACCCATCAGTTGCATGGAATAGATGAAGATGGCCAGTCCGCCAAAAACGGTAAAGAATGAACTCATATTGACAATTCCTGACAATTTAGACAAGGACGTATATCATTTAGAAATATGTTTTTACGGAACACATTTGTTAATCAACGACGTGGACGCCGTCGTTACTTGAAGACCATTGTGATGGTCGCGTGGGTGACAGGTGACTGGAAGTCGATGCCAAGGCGGCGTGGTTTGGGGGAGATTTGCGTCTTCAGCGTGGTCACGTTGAAGAGCAACGGGCCATCCGTGGAGGAGATGGAGGCGTGCAATGTTTCGTTGTTGTTTTTGAAGACGAACAGGCCGGAAGCGGTTTCGTGGATATCCGCAAAACTGATGAGTGCGGTTCCAACGGCTTGCGGTGACGTGAATTCGACATCGTCTTGAATCGTGATGACGGCATTCTTGCGGTCATATGTCATCGTTCGCGTGAGTTTTTGGAGCTGCGGGATGTCATAGGCCGCTTTCATGTCGAGCACGACAACGTCTTTTTCTGGCGAGAATGACGTTGTCGTGAAAATTCCTTCCGCTTGCCGTCCAGTCTTTTGCAACTTTCCCGCGACAAACGGGACGGAATGGCCCCATGAGTTCATGAGCGGGAATGTGTAACGCGCAACGCCAAAGGTCTGTCCGCTATATTCCTCCCGTCCAGGATCTTGGATGAGCGGTTCGTCTCCGACGGCGAGCACGAAGGAACCGATGTCGTTATGGTTGTGGTGTTCTGCGTTGTGGCCGCCTTTCAACGCGATGGACAGGCGGTTGGCGGAATGATCGCCCGGGCGGCAGATGACAACGCCGCCTGTCGGAAAGAAACTGTGTTCTGGCAGAGGTGCGGATTCGGGCAATGCGGCGGCGTAGCGATTTTCGTCACCGAAGCCGAGGAGGCCGAAACAGGGGATGTGTTCGAGAACAAGACCTGACGAGCCGCAGAAGATCGGTTTGTGCGCAACGGCGTCATATTCAAATGTCGGCATCGTATAGCCCAACGGCGTGTCTGGATTGACGCGTTGCGTAAGGGCTTGCGGGAAACGACGTTGGATCAGAAGCAGGACTTCTTTGAAGGGGAAGACCGTCAGGCGGCAGTCCGCGAAGGGCGGTGAAAGATGGCGTGTCAATTGGATGTCCGTCCCATAGCGGGCGACTTTTTCGAGCAGCGGATATTGTTCTTTGAGAATATCGAGCTTGCCATCGGTGGCCTGCAGAACCGTTTCGGCGAGCGCGAGAAAATGGCCGAAGCCAAAGCCCCAGTAGCTGACGCCTTCCGTACAGTATCCGTCCGGACTGAAGCCTGTGAGGAAGAATTGGTTGGAGATTTCCATGCCTGCGAGAAATTCGGCGCGGACATGTTTGTCCGGTATTAATGCCAAAGCCATTCCCGTGACGTTGTTTGTGCAAACGGCATTCCAGTTGTTGGTGCCTTTCATCCACCAGAGTTCGGCGATGGCTTCGCCACTGCGGAAGACGTCAAGGCAAGGCTGGAGAATGCGGCGTTGAATCTCCTTGCGGAGACGTTCGCGCAGGGGCTGCGGAAGTTTGTCGTCTAGCCATGCGTCGATGGACATGACGGTCCAGCCGCGAGCGGAACATCCTAAATCCGCATAGCACTGGATGTTGTGGAAGTTGAGCAATTCCTTGTCATGGGCGGGCATGAGCCAACTGCGCATGCCGCAGAGCGTTTCGAGACGGCGGATGATTTCCGGCAGAAAGCGCCCTTTGTCTTCCAGACATTCCGCGACGGCCAATGTCTGGATTTCCGGTTCCCAACGATGGTAGATGTTTTCATAAGTGGTTCGTATGCCGGTGCGATGGAATTCCAAATAGAGTTCGTCCGTCAACGGTTGTTGCGGCGTCGCCAAAATCTTTTCGGCACGGGAAATGATGACATGGGCGGCAGGATCGGCCGCGAGACGGCCCCATGTCGCGCGATCGTGGATGGTTGGGCCAGGCTTCCATAATTTGTCTGGCAGCATGGCTTCCAACTCTGCGATACGTTGCGGAGACGATTTGGGAAAGGGCGCTTTGACGGGAAGCCATGTGCTACATGCATTCTGCGCCTCTTGCGGTGACAGATGGGCAAGTTCGAAGTCGTCGAAATCCGCCGTCAGGCCTGTTGTGGCGTTGAAGGAATGAATCCAAAGTGATACGGACACTGTGTTTGGGGGTGCGATTTCCACGTAATCCAATTGTTGCCAATCCGGAACGCAGGAGAGCGTGAATTTGTATTCGCTGCCGTCCGGCCGCGCAAGCGTGTTGCCTTTTTCATCCTTGAAAATGAAATAGACGCCGATCAGGCCGGATGTCTCCTTTGGAATATGCGCCCAAAAACGCAGACGATACGTCTCCTCTCCGCAGGCGGGGACGGTTTGGCTACGGAAACTGCTGCCTGTTTGTGGATCATTATCCGTCACACGCAGGCCGAGTTTTCCAGAATGGGCGGCTTGCGGGCAGACGACGCTTTTGCCGTTGTCGCCAGTCCAACCGGCCATGCCTTGCTCGAAATCGAGATTTGCCAATGGAAGGTTTGACGATGCAAGGCAGGGGAGGCAAAGGCTGGAGAGAATCATCATGATGCGAGACGTGGATTGCATGGTGGTGACTATATTGATGTTGTATGGAAAATCACACGCTATGGTAGAAGCGGGATGAGGTCACGCGGGCGATGACGAACAGGAAGAACGGGAGCGTGAGAAGATAGAGCAGGGCGTTGAAGAAGAACACGCCGTTGAGCGAAGTGAACATGACGCACAAGCCGCCGAGCCACGCGGCGATCATGCCGCCGATGCAGCTTGCGCAGGCCGTGCTCCCGAAGGCCGCGCCGCGTTTCCGCTTCGGCGTGATGCCCGAAAGGCATTTCTGGATGACGGGCTGCAGTCCGCCAGCGAACAGGAAGAGCATCGTGCGGGAGGCGGCAAACAGCACAAGGCTGTGGCCAACACCATGCAGGGCGAGAGCGACTGCCGATCCTAAACTGATGGGAATGAGCAAGTAGCGAAGCGGAATCTTGTCGGCTAGCATGCCCATTAAGGCACCCGAACAAATGGCGCCGACGCAGACGATGGCGGAGACGATGCCCGTCCAGTAGTCGGCGTTTCCTTTGCCGACGATGTTTTCGATTCGGAGGGCGATGTAGGGGGCTTCGATGTTGCGGATGATGCCCATGAGGAAGAACAGGAGGACCATCATCCAGATGGCCTGCCCGAAATCTGGCAGCCATTTGGGGGCAAGGCGGACATGCTGCGTTTCCGCTACAGGATTGGCGTGGAGCGAGATGCGCGCGCCGTCGTCCTTTGTGAAGAGGACGGCGAGTCCCGCGATGAAATAGAGGATGCCGCAGAGCCAGAAGGCGTATAAATAATTGTAGTAATGGATGATGAGGCCGCCGACGACGTTGCCGAGCATGGAGCCGCCCCAGATGGCCGTCGAAAGGAGGCCCAATGCGAAGCCCTGTTTGTTGTCCGGCGTCGTTCGCGCGATCATCGTCTGGGAAGCGGAAGTCGTTCCCGCGCAGGCGGCTGTGGCGAAGCGGAGGAAGACGAGCATGCCTGGCGTGGAGACATAGCCCATGCATGGATAGATGAACGCTGTCACAAACGTGCCGCGCAGCAGCATGGGCTTGACACCAAAACGGTCGGAGAGAAAGCCCCAGATGGGCACGAAAATCGAATAGGCCATCGTGCCGAAGAAGTTGAACAATGTGATGTAGAGGGCGAGATCATGCTTGTCTATGACGTGCAGTTCATCCTTCAGAAACAGCGGGATGAAGGGGATCATGGCGCTGTATCCCGCCATGACAAGAAGCTGTGAAAACCACAGCATGACAAGATTGAGTTTCCAGGCGGATTTTGTTGGAGATTGGGAATCGGATGACATGAAAACGATGGACGAAGAGATGTTGTATGTTACAAGGAGACATTTACCAACCATTAAATATACAGATGAAAGCATAGACGGCAAACAGTTGCATTCGTCAAAATACGGCATTAGATTAAATGACATCGAAAAATGCAATCAATAACAGGACGATACGGACGAATATGAACAGTCATTGCAGTGAACTGATGGTTCAGTTCCAGGAGAACAAACCGACGTTTGAAAAGATGTTGGCCTTCGCGATGGACTATCTGAAGTCGATGATGGCGAAGAACAACATCAATGTCGGCGTGGAAGGACGCGTGAAGACGGAGAAAAGTCTCGCGGGCAAGCTTGAGCTGAAAGGCGAGAAGTACCGTGATATCAGTGATGTAACGGACTTGGTCGGCGTCCGAATCATCACGTATTACAGCGATGAAGTCGATAAGATTGCATCACTTGTGGAAAAAAAGTTTGAAATCGACTGGAAGAATTCGATTGACAAGCGGAAAATGCATGATGTCGATCATTTTGGCTACATGTCGTTGCATTACATCTGCAAAATTCCGCCGTCGCTATACAGTGATCCGTCACTGCCGAGACTGAATGAATTTCGCTTCGAGCTTCAGATGCGGACGGCGCTGCAGCATGTGTGGGCGACGATCTACCATGACACAGGCTACAAGTCCGACATCGAAATGCCGCGTGAATACATCCGCCCGTTGACGCGTATGGCGGTCGTTTTGGAGATTGCCGATGAAGAGTTCCGCACCATTCGCACGAGTCTTGAAAATTATCGCCGCAAGGTACGTTCGTTGCTGAAAGACGGAAAGTACAAGGACTTGGAACTTGATGGCGAATCGTTCCGCCATTATCTTGAATTGGAGCCGTTCCAAGCTCTTACGGAAAAAATCGCCTCCGCCAACAATGCGGAAGTACAGGAGACCAGTGGGATGGTGTATCTTCCGATTCTGAAGCACATGGGGCTGAAGATGTTGTCCGAAGTGGACGCCATGCGGAAAAGTTGTTCTGATGACGCATATCGTCTGGCCCTCAGCCAGATGAGCGGGACGGATCTGGATATCATTTCCTCCACGCTTGCGCTACAGAATTTGTGTCTTGTGTATATCGTAAAGAGCGGTCATGGCGAGGCGGGGCTGAAGGATTTCTATGATCGATTGCACGGCGTTCGTCCACGAAACGCAAACATGGCGCACCGCATGTATGAACGGATTCAAAAACTTCTTCATTGATCATTATGGAACAGCAAAAAACGAAACAAATTGATACGAGTCTCGTCGATAAGGCAATCATTTTTGCCGTGAAGGCGCATGAAGGAGTGCCTCGCCGCGGGCGTGACTTCCCATACATCGTGCATCCGTTGGAGGCGTTGACGATTGTCGCGACGATGACATCGGAGCCAGAATTGCTGGCGGCGTCGGTGCTGCACGATGTCGTTGAAGACACGGATTTTACAGTGGAGGATATTCGGGCGGAGTTTGGCGATCGCGTCGCGGATTTGGTCGATGCGGAAACCGAAAAGCATGACCAATCACGTAGTCGCGAGGAAAGTTGGCTTGACCGCAAAAAAGCTGCCTTGGAAGATCTTAGACGGGCTGGGCGTGATGTGAAAATCGTGGCATTGGGCGACAAGCTATCCAACATGCGGGCCATCGCCCGCGATTTCGTGCGGTATGGCGATGATTTCTGGAATCAGTTCCGTGCAAAAGATCCGCAGAGCCATGCGTGGCGATTCCGCGCATTGGTCGAAGCGATGTCGGAACTGAAAGGTCTGGAGGCTTATGAGGAGTTCGCGAGTCTGGTGGATTGCGTCTTTTCAAAAGCTTGCGCTGGAAAATGTTGTGAAAATAGATAAGAAGAACGGAGGCGTTTATGAACAAATCGATGTTATTGACGTTGTCTGCACAGATGTTGTTGGCGGTTGGTTGCGCGACGTTTGCACAGGGGCAGGTTGTAACGTATCCTGCTCCTGCTGGTATGGCGGATGCGAGCGAGTATAAAGTCGTGGTGAACGGAAAGCCTGTTGACATATATCCGTGCAATGTGCAGTTTTGGGAAGGAAAATACTATTTTGGTTCCTTCGATTTCGAAGGGGAAGTGACGGTGACGGTGACATCGTCGAAGCCGTTGGACAAAGTTGAAATCCAGCCTGCGCGTTTTGGTATCAAGCCGACAAAAGTCGCCGCCGACACAATTTCCTTCAAGGCGGACAAGCCGTTTCGGATTTCCATCGAACGTGACGGCCGTGTGAAACCGCTCTTGCTGTTTGGTAATCCGTTGGAGAAAAACGTTCCGAAAGAAGGAGATGCGAATATCCTGTATTTCGGGCCGGGGCTCCATAAAGTCGGCAAACTGGACGTGAAGGCGGGGCAGACGGTCTATCTGGCGGGCGGCGCGGTGCTGTCCGGCGGCATCGAGGCGAACGGCGACAACATCACGATTCGCGGCCGCGGCATTGTCGATGGCTCGGAATATCCGCGCTTCAAAGGGCCTTGTGCGTTTCCCGTCCATACGGTGAACGGCAAGAACATACATATTGAAGGCATCACGATCCGCAATGCCTGGAGTTGGACGCTGGTCACGAACAATTGCCGCAACGTGTTGATTGACAACGTAAAAGTCGTCTGCTCGAACATGATCAACGACGATGCGGTGGATTTGTGCAATACGTCGGACGCCATTGTCCGCAACTGTTTCCTGCGCTGCCAGGACGACAACATCGCCATCAAAGGCATGGATACGAAAGGCCGTGCCGTCTGCGAGAACATTCTCGTGGAGGATTGCGAATTCTGGACGGACTGCGCGAACACGTTCCGCATCGGCTATGAATGTGCGACCGAGGCGATGCGCAACATTCGCGCACGGAATATCGACGTGCTGTACTACAGCAAGAATGTGCGCGGACCAGACGAATTCTGGGCGAACGTCATCTTCTGGTTGCAACCGAGCGGCGGCATGGAGATGTTCGATCTGCATTTTGAAGACATCCGCGTGAAGACCTGCGGTCTGGACACGGTGGTCGTGCAGGCCAAGGCGCAATGCTGCGGCGTCAGCGGCACGAAATACGAGAATGCAGGCAGCCTGCGTGATGTGACATTCAAGAACATCAGCATCGACGGCGTGAAGGATAACTTCAAGGGAGTCATGAACTTCCAAGGCCGCAACGAGAAGGAGACGATCCGCAACATCACGCTGGAGAATGTGACGTATTTCGGCGAGAAAATCACACGCGAATCACCGTGCGTCATGGTGCGTGAGTTCGCGAGCAATATTGTGTTTAAGTAACATGGTGTGGGCGTCTCGCCGTTGTAGAAGATTGCGTGGGCATTGCCCGCGCCTGACGGCTTCCGCCGTCGGCACTGGACAAGGATTTATCCGACGGCGGAGACGCCGTCGTTACTTTTTCCACGCGAAGACTTCGCATTCGCCTGGGCCGACCGTCAGCGTGTCGACGTATTTGTCTGCGGCGACGGATGTTCCGTCTTTGCGGATGCGGGTGACGCCTGGCTTGAAGGTGATGGTCAGGCTCATGTCGTCATGGATGCCGGCGTTGACGATGACGAGATACGCCATGTCGTTTTTCGTCAGCAGCGAGACGACGGCGTCCTTTCCGTGCGTGTCCAGTTTCGTGACCATGTCAGGCAGTGTTTCGAGGCGTTTCGTGCCAGCCGGCAGTTTTTCGCCTGTGTGGCGGACGAATTCGACTTTGGAGCGCATGAAGACGAAATTGCGTTTTTGCAGTTCAGCGTTGACTTCGCGGACGTAGTCATAGACGGAGCTGCGCTTCTTGTCAAGCGTGATCGGCGCGTCGTGGAAATTCCATGTTTCCGTGCCCGGATTCCAATATGTAAAATATTGAAGGCCTTGTGCTCCATACGCCAAGTTGCTGTACATCTGCAACTTGAGCTGTGCGATATTCGGGATGGGATAGCTGCCATGAGCCGTCGCTAAAGCAAACGCCCAGAATGGTTTGCCGAGCTTGCGGGCTTCTTCGGAGATGATTTCAAGATTCTGGTAGTAGTTGCCGCGGATTTCGTTGTTGACGATTCCGTAGTGGTCGTAGGAGATGAACGGCGTGGGCACTTCTTTTGCGCAGTAGTGGATGTAGTCGATGTAGGGCATGAACGGATCAGTGGCACCGACGGGATAAAGATTGAGATAGGTGAAGTGTTTGGGATCGATGGCTCGGATTTTTTTGTTCGCTTCCGCAAGGACGGGAATATGGACTTTCTGCGGTTCGTCCTGCAGATGGTATCCGGCAAGGGCGGGATGGTTCATGACCTGCGGGACGATTTCCTCCGGCTTGCCGATTAAAGCGCCGCACATGAAGAGGTTACGGATACCAGCCTGCTGTGCGCAGTCCAAAGCCTTCTTGGCGTCCGCCAAACCGTAGATATGGGAGAAGTTCAGATTGAAGCCCGCCTCCTTGAGCTCGATGAAACGTTCGACGGAAAGGTCGGCCGGCGGGATGCTGTACCACGACATGATGGGAATCGTGTCTTCGCCTGGGAAGAGATCGAACGGCTCTTCTTCAGTCTTAATAGCTGATTTGTCGATGCTTGCGCAACTACATAGCAACAGGCTTGATGTGATGGCGAAAAGGAAGTTTTTGATTTTCATGACGATCCTTTTATTGAAAATGATTGTAAATGAAAAAGCATGTCTTATACTTAATAGTAAATTAAAAGCTGTGAAAATCAAGCCAGAAGGAGCATGAAAGATGTCGAACAACGGATATGTGCCAGAACCGAAACCGATGAAAGGGCCGATTGAAGTGTCGGCATTCTATTATCCGGGCACGGAGCAGATGGCTGAATGGGACCAAGTGGAGCAAACGTTTCCGCACATCAAGCCGTTGCTTGGCTGGTATGATGAAGGAAATCCGGAAGTCATTGATTGGCAGATTAAATGGGCGGTGGAACACGGCATTTCGAGCTTCTGCGTCGATTGGTATTGGAACAACGGCGTCCAACGGCTGGATCATTGGGTGAAAGGCTATTATAAAGCACGTTACCGGAAGTATTTGAAGTGGTATATCATGTGGGCCAACCACAACGAGCCAGGGGCGCATTCGACGGCGGACCAGATTCGCGTGACGCAGTTCTGGCTGGACAATTATTTAAAAACGCCTGAATACTACACAATCGACGGCAAGCCTGTGATTGTCGTATGGCTGCTTGCGAATTTGGATCGCGATTTCATAGCAGAAGCCGCGAAGAACGGTGAAACATTGGCGCCCGGCGAAGGTGCGAAGAGGGCGTTGGAGATTTCGGATCGCATGGCGAAGGAGGCAGGGCTGCCGGGCATCTATTTCATTGATATGTACCACAGTTGGAAGTATGAACAGCCGCGCATCGACGTGGCCAAGGCTGCTGGCTATAGAGGGCAGATGCTGTATGGTTTCGACCGCGCCGCTTTTGCAGTGGCTCCGGAATTGTCGAAACCGGGCGATACACGGAATAAATTTTCCTATGAACATGTCGTGGCGGCGGTTCCCAAATGGTGGGAGATGATGTGCACGGATACATCGTTTCCATTCTGGCCGATTATTCCGACGGGATGGAACGACATCCCGCGTTCGTTCGAATTGTCGTATGTCATCTATGGGCGGACGCCGGAATTGTTCAAGAAAGCATGTAAGGCATGCCGTGAATTCTGTGAGAAAACAGGCTTCAAACGTGTGATTGTCGCTCCGATAAACGAGTGGCAGGAAGGAAGTTACATCGAGCCGAATGCGGAATTCGGCTTCGCCATGTACGATGCCTTACGGGATGTTTTCTGTGATCGTCCGGCGGAAGGATGGCCTGCGAATGTGACGCCGCAGGAGCTTGGGCTTGGACCATACGACTATCCGCCGATGGAGCATTTGGCGAAGACGTCATGGAATTTCAGCCATGACATGCAGGGATGGTATCGGAATCCGTATGGCACGGCTTATTTGAAAACGGTCGATGGCGCGATGCATTTCTTCCGTTCGAACAGCAACCGTTATGCCATCCGCACGCGTATTGCACCGTTCGATGCGTCTCAATTCAAAGCATTTAAGGTGAAAATGCGGGTGACTGCGAATCCTTCCGGACTGAATCCCGCGAAAGGCACGGAAAGGCTGAAACTGATTTGGGGCACGCCGGAACTGCCAGTCTTTTCAAAAGATTTTGTGATTTCGGACAAGCCTGTGTGCAGCCAGCCAGTGCAAATCGACGGCGAATGGCATGAATACACGTTGCCTGTCAGCGAGAATCCATATTGGAAAGGAATGGTTGAGGAACTGTGGTTCGATCCGGCGGATCTCTCCAATGCCTACGTGGATATTAAGGAGATGGAGTTTGTGTGATGTTCCAATGTCTTGAAAGAAAATGAGACAAAAGGGACGAAAAAGACAAAAGGGATGAAGCTATTGGAGGTTATTGAGCTTTTTCGAAGCCATGGGCATGAAGCCAGTCAATGACATCTTTGATGACGGAATCGGGCGTGCTGGTGGCGGTGCCGAGACCAAGCGTCTTGATGTCGTCAAAATATTCTGGCTTAAGCTGTTGGGCGTTCTCGACAAGCCGTGCATGTCCTGTTGAAATGCCCGCCAATTCGGCCAGATAACGGCCGTTGGCGCTGTGGGGCGAGCCGATGATGAGCATGGCATCGCACGTCTGGGCAAGATGGCGAACGGCTTCCTGATGTTTCTGGACTGTCGGGCAGACATGGGCCTGGTTGTCGAATTGCGGGATTCGTTCAGCCAGGCGTTTCGCGATGTCATCAACGATTTCCGCATTGCGCGTCGTTTGCGAAAGAAAGACGGCTGATTTCAGCGGCGGCAGTGAATCGACATCGTCAATGGAGGATATGACGTGGATGTCGTGAGCGGCGGCGTGGTCGAGAATGCTTTGGACTTCTGGATGTTTCTTGTCGCCGAAAAAGACCAGCGGAGTTTCCGGATTGAACGCGGCGGCTTTTTCCTGAAGTTGGACGACGAGCGTACAGACGGCGTTCGACAGACGAAGGTTGCGCTTTTTCGCCGCTTCCTCCGTGGCGGTTGTGACGCCATGCGCGCCGAAGAGCGCAACGGCACCGACGGGAATGGCCTCAACATCGTCAACGAAAATTGCGCCTTTTTCCCGCATGGACTGCGTGACGACGGAATTGTGGACGAGTTCGTGGAGCACGTAGATTGGTTCGTCCGGATATTCGTCACGCATTTTTTCAAATGTTCTGACGGCATGTCGGACACCGCCACAGAAACCAAGCGGTTCGGCGAGAAAGAGTTTTTTCTTCATGATGGATGCCATTTCAGTCATTTGTTTTTCAGCAGAATGGATTCGGCTCGCGCAAGATCTTCTGGATACGTGATTTTCAGGTTGTCGGATGAATCTGGAACAATCTGGACATGGCCTCCGTCGTGGAAGAAAACCTGTGTGTCATCCGTGAACGGTTGCCCAGCAGCATGACGATATGCTTCCAGAAGCGGTTGAAGCTGAAAGACCTGTGGCGTGGCGACTTGCCAGAGATGGTCGCGTGGCTGGACGCCTGTCATGCGGTTGGTGTCATCCGCTACAAGCAGCGTGTCGGTGACGGGATGGGCGGGGGCTGCACCGCCGAATTTTTCGGCGGCTTCTACCAATTTCATGAGCAGTTCCGCCGTGGCGAGCGGCCGCGCCGCATCATGGATGGCGACGATGCCGTTCGTAAAGGAAAGGGCGGCCAGACCGTTTTGCACGGATTCCGAACGCGTTGCACCACCGATGGCGAAACGGATTTTCGGTGAATCCAGTTTGTGTTGGACGATTTTTGCGTGGAAGTCTTCCTGCCGTCCAGATGGCACAACGAGAACGAGTTCCGTCGCGCAGGGGAGGAAGGCTCGGACGGAATGGAGGAAGACGGGCAGGCCTGCCAACAGGGCAAACTGCTTGTCCGCTCCAAAGCGCGTGGAGGAACCGCCTGCAACGAGAATGATACCTAAGTTATTCATGATCAATGAACCGTGATTCTGAAAACATGGCCTGTGCCATCATAGATGGAGCCTGTGTGGACGTATTGCGGGATGACGGTATCGACGGTTTTGCCGTCGGTGTCTTTGTAGGTGGCGATGATTTCCGTATAGTAGTCGCTGTGCATGTGGCCGCAGAAGACGGCTTTGACGATATCGGCGTTGGAGACAAGCGTGTCATAAACGGCGAGCGTATGCGCATCTGACTGCGGACGGCCCGCGAAACGATCTCTATAGTTATAGTTATAAGGATCATTACGGCGGATTGGCGGCCAATCCGCTTCCTTCGGATTGCGTGTGCAAAGCGGCTCGTGGACGAAGATTAGAACGATGAGGCCGTTGTCGCGGGCTTTTTGTATATCCGCTTTGAATGGAGCAACTTGGCTTTCCCAGAAACGCGACGCGCCGTTGTCCATGACGATGGCCATGACTTTGTTCTTCAAAACGCGCGAAACGTAGGTGATGTCATGTGGCCAGAAGTTGTCAAGTAGTTGTCGCCGTGATGCATACGATGTCGGATCACCGACTTTGCCTTGCATGACGCGTGTCGTGTCATGACCGCCGAGGCAGGCGAGCAGATTGACGTCCTTTCTGAAAAGATTTTCGACGGTGAGCTGTTGGCAACCCCACGACAAGTAGTCGAGCACGTCTCCTGCGATGATGGTCTGGTCGGCGTGACGTGCAAAGGCCATGCAGCGGCCGATAACGCCGACGGATGCACCGTTGCGGAGCCACATCCGATATTGCCGCGTGCTCATGATGGCTGGATTCTGCTCCTCTTCGTCGCGTTTGTTGACGTAGTTGTAATGGGTGTCGTTGAGCATGACGATTTCCACGGGAGCTGTGTCCGGTTTGTGGCTTTGGATATGCGCCTCACGGATGAACGTCCCGTTGGAATATCTTCCAATCCATGTATTTAAATCATCTGGCGAACCTTTGATGGTTTCCGGCGTGTCCTGCGGGCGGGTGGCTTGGCGGATGCCGTTGAGCAGGTCGTTGAAAAGGCTGTTGTCTGGTTCGACAAGAGCGGCCTTTTTGAAAAGATTGACGGCCGCGGCATGCGTCAGCAATGTGGAATCGTTGGAGCAGAGGGATTTGAAACGCTCATCGAAATCAACAGGCTTGGTGGGGACGGAACCGCGAAAACGGCTGATGATGTCATCGGCTTCATCTGTTGAAAGCGGTGTATCTGGCTTGAACATACCATCTTGCGGCGCGGAAACGTAGCCGTTGGCGACGGCGTGGTAGATGGCGCGGTCATGCGGATGGTTGTAGTCGATGTCCGCGAAGGCGTTATGCTTGCCGAGACTGTCGATGGTGGTGGAGAGGTTCATGACGATGCGGACGATATCGTCCGCCGTCGGAGCGCGGTAGAACGACAGGACTTCGATGTTGTAGATGAGTTGAAGAAGTTCGGCGCGGGTGGCGGCCGCATCGGGCAGATTTTCACCGTTGCGGCGGAATTTGCGGAGCAGGCCAAACTTGTCAAAAACATCAAAAAGATTGCCGTCCAATGGGATGGGCAGTTTTGCTACGGCGGCGAGGCGTTTTAGCAATTCAAGACGGGAGATGGTGGGCATGGCGGGATTTTTCTGGTAGTTGAGGTCAAACGAACGTCATGAAGCATAACATAGCCGCGTGGATGGTTTTTTCGAATGGATTTCATTGAAAAAGACGGCTTGTTTGTTGTGGATAAATCGCAAGCATATATTAAAGTATGGTATGGGGCTGGCTGTATGGAGACAACAGCATTTTGACTGGAGCAAAAGATGGAACCGATTAAAGTTGGTATTGTTGGATTTGGACGTAGCGGCTGTGGCATTCATGCAAGCGCGATAAAGGACATGCGGGATATGTTCGACGTGGTGGCGATTGCGGATTTCATTCCCGAACGCCGCTCTCACGAAGCGTTTCCGAATGCGAAACCATACGCCTCCGCCGAGGCATTGATCGCTGATCCAAACGTAGAGATGGTCATTGTCTCAACGTTCAATTCGATGCATGCCCCCGTGGCACGCATGGCGTTAAAGGGCGGAAAACACGTTCTTTGCGAAAAGCCGTTTGGTTTTACAACGGCGGATGTCGATTCGATGATCGCGGAAGCGAAGGCGGCGGGCAAAGTCTTGCAACCGTTCCAGCAACGTCGTTTCGAAGAGGATTTCCAGAAAGTCCGTTCCATCATCCGCTCTGGCATCCTTGGCAAAATCTCCTACATCCAGATTTGCTGGGATGGTTTCGGACGTCGTTGGGATTGGCAGACAAGCCGTCAATACGGTGGTGGCCAGCTCTACAACAACATGCCGCATCTCGTTGACCATGCCATGGAATTGTTCGGCGACGGCGAACCGAAAGTGCAGTGCATGGTGGCGTCCTCCCTGTCCATCGGTCCCGCCGAAGACGAAGTCCATCTGACGCTGACCGGAAAGGACAAACCGATCATTCGTGCCGAACTGATGGCGACGAATCCCTACGCGCGTGAACGCTGGTGTGTCTGCGGCACGAACGGCGGTTTGCACGGCGGCACGAAGAAGCTTGAATGGAAGTATGTGGATTGGAGCAAGATGCCGAAACGCGTCGTCGATATGACGCCGCTGGAAGGCCGTGTTTATTGCTCCGAGAAGCTTGAATGGACGACGGATTCATGGGAACCCGTGACGGCCGCTGACGCAGGCGCTGGCGCGAAGCCCGCCCCTGGCCCGACGAAACAGTTGTATCTGTCTCTCTATGACGCAATTCGCAAAGGAACGCCGCAACTCATTACGGCTGAAGCGGTTCGTCGACGTATCGCCGTCTTGGAGCAGTGCTACAAGCTGAACAACATCCCGTTCCCAGAAGGAGCAATTTTATAATTCATAATGCATAATGCATAATGCATAATTATGAATGCTTAATGCTTAATGCTTAATGCTTAATGAAAAATGCATAATCCATACATGGTTATTTGTAATGATTCATTATGGATTATGCATTTTATTGTGGTTTGTATTTTATATTTATAATGTATTTTGAGATTATGACTTTTCCATAATGAAACGAGAACTTGTAAATTGTTAATTATTAATTGTTAATTATGCATTATGAATTATGAATTATGAATTGAAAGGTCGGGTCAAGTTGCAGTTCAATCGGTACGATTATTCTGCGTTCATCACATTCTTCGCATATGCGTCGAGTTCGGTGATCGTGCCGGTGGCGTTAATGCAAATCGCGACTGCTTTAGGCTTTCCGTTGTCGGAAGGCGGCATGGGCGCAGGCGGTGCATTGCAGATTTCACGAACGATCTCCATGACGACGCTGATGGTCGTCAGTGGCTTCATCGGCGCGAAGCTCGGCCTGCGCAAGTCATTGGGATTAGCGGCTTTCTTCATGGGAATCGGTTGTCTGGCTGTGTCATTGGCGAATAGTTATTGGTTTCTATTCGTGGCGATTCTCTGTGCAGGGTGTGGCGAAGGTTACATTGAAGCGATGGCGACGCCGTTTGTGCAGAAATTGCACAAGGAGAACACAGGGCAGTATATGAATTTCGCGCATTCATTCTGGTCCATCGGTGTGACGGGAACGACGATTGGCGCAGGTTTCATGCTGATGTGCGGCGTGCCGTGGCGGCCCGTCGTGTTCTGCACATTCATGTTGGCGGTGGCAGCGGGTCTGTCGTTGCTATGGCCGGAAAAGAAAGGCCATGAGTTTCCAGAAGAGCATGAAACACTGTCACTTGGAACTGTCGTAAAACAAACGAAGGACATCTGGTCAACGCCGAAATTCTGGCTGTTTTTCCTGCTGATGTTTTTGGCGGGCGGCGCGGAATATTGTTTGACGTTCTGGTTGGCGAGTTTCATGCAACTGACGATGAAAACAGGCGCGTTTCTGGGCGGCGTGGCGACGGCCGTGTTCGCGATGGGTATGGTGACAGGCCGCATGGGATGGGGCGTTTATGTGCCGCAAAAGCGATTGGGGCAGTCGCTTATCGTTGCGTGTACAGTCGGCCTTCTATTGTCATGTGCGATACCGTTCGTCCGTTCGGACATGGCCGTGGGGCGTATCGGTGGCATCATCTTGCTGTTTGTGTTGTTGTATCTGATTGGTATCACGATCGCTCCGTTATGGCCGACTATCCAGACGTATTCCGTCGATCGTCTTCCGAAACATCTGGATGAGACGATGGTATTCGTTTGGTTGTCCTGCGCAGGCGTGCCCGGTTGCGGGACATTTGCATGGCTCATGGGTGTTCTGGGCGATGTGTTCCATAGTTTGAATGTGCCGTTTTTTCTCGTGCCCGCTTGCCAGTTGCTGTTGGCGGTGGCATTATTGATTGAGACGCGGCGAAAAATCCATGAATGAAATGTTTATGCATAGGAGATTGATGATGAAACATTTGCTGATGACTGGTTTGGCGATTGCGACGATGTCTTTGTGCGTTCATGCGGAGGCGGAGCCCACGATTCCCGACACGCAGTGGAAAGGGAAAAAAGTCGCGTTTCTCGGCGATTCGATCACGGACAAAATCCATGTCGGCACAGCGAAAAACTACTGGCAGTATCTGCCGGAAATGCTTGGCATCGAATCACTTGTTTATGGTATTAACGGCCACACGTGGGTGGGCGTCATGGAGCAGGCGAAGAAACTGAAGGCGGAAGTCGGCGGTGACGTTGATGCGATCTTTATCTTTGCTGGTACCAATGACTTTAACAGCGGAACGGCGATCGGCGAATGGTGGAATATCGTGGAAGAGGAGGTCAATTCGCATGGCAAGATGATGAAGAAACCGCGTCGCGTCTTCCAGAAGAACATGGCGACCTTCCGCGGCCGCATCAACACGGTCATGGAATTTTTGAAAGAGAATTTTCCAGACCAGCAGATTGTATTGATGACGCCGATTCATCGCGCCTTTGCGACATTCGGTGGCGCGAACATCCAGCCTGAAGAATCTTATCCGAACGACATTGGTTTATATGTTGATGAATACGTGAAGGTTATCAAGGAAGCAGGCAATCTGTGGGCCGTTCCCGTGATTGATTTGAACAGCGTCAGCGGCCTGTATCCCGTGACGCCTTCACATGCGAAATATTTCCACGACGCGAAGACGGATTTGCTTCATCCCAACGCGCAGGGCCACTATCGCATGGCGAAGGCCATGGCATACCAGATGATGATGCTTCCGGCGGAGTTTAAGTAAGCAGAAGAGAGACTATTCCTGCGCTCTTTGTAGCAGGAGAGCGGTTTCTTTGCGGGCGATGGCGACGGCGGGCAGGATGCCCGCTATCGCCGAAACGATGATGGCGATGGCATAACCGGGCAGGAGGCGCGTCCATGGAATCGTCAACGGCGGCGCGATGACGCCGAAAATAGGCGCGTAATCGACCAATTTCGTGGCCAGAATGGCGTAGTACAGTCCGAAACAGAAACTGAGGACGCATGCGCATAATCCGATGAGCAATGATTCTGCTAAGATCATGCGGATCAAGTCGTTGCGGGTGACGCCGCAGGCGCGTAGAACGCCGATTTCCCAACGTCTTGCGCGAACAGAGACGATGATCGTGTTGAGGACGGCGAACGTGGAAAGAAGCAGGATGAGCAACGGCATTTTCGCCATGGCGTCCAATACGGAGTAGGAACGGCTGGCGAGCGAATTGTTCAGGCTTTCGTTGGAACTGATCATGACAAAATATTTGTTGATGCCTGAATCCCAAAGCGTTCCGCCAGAGTAACTATTGATGGATGTGGCTTGTGGTTTCATCTGCACGGCTTCGGCGGCGACGCGTTTCATATAGTCGCTGATTTGTGCATAGGTAACATTTGGTTCGTGGTCGAACCAGAAAAATTCGTTGTCGATGGCTCCAAAATCCTTTATCAGCATGTCATATGGAGCGAAAAGCAGGGCGGCGGTACGGCCTGCACTGACGCGGACGCCGGAGCATTTGGAAAACCATACCCATGGGAAGTCGATGACGGCGACCACTTCGTAAGGAATGAAAGCGGAATGCGTGTTGTAGATTTTCCTTTCTCCTTGCTGTGGTTGCGGACCGCGGACTTCCCGTTTGCGGACATCGCTTTCTTCAAGTCCGAACGAGTCGCCGACATGGAGGTTCATCCGTTTGGAGAGTGTTTCGGGTATGACGCAGACGCGGTTGTTCGGTTGCGAAAACGCCTCCAGAACGGATTCGCGACTGCCTTCGACATAGCGCAAGTTAAGCATTGGACGATCTTTGCGGAAAGCCATCTCCGGCTGGACGCCCATGACAACGGCGTTGCCCGCCATGGCTCCCGCTTCTGAGAGAAGCAGTTGTTGCATGGCCGGAGCAAAATTCGGTTGGGCGACGGTCACGGCCATGAGACGGTCTGTTTTGATGCCAGGCATCTTGGCGGTTTGAGCGGCGACAAAATCGCCCGCAAGTCCTTCATGGAAACGGACTAATGTGTCTGGAATATATTTGGGCGTCCAGAACATGTTCAGCATGGAGGAGCCCCAAATGTTGATGGCGGTGAAGAGGGCGAGGCCGATGGAGAGGGCAAGCGTCGTGCCCAACGTCCGCCAGTAGTTTTCGGTGAGTATTTGCGAGAGAAAACGTGGGTGGATTGTAAGCAACCGCGCCAATGGCGGTGCGAGCCATTTTTCCGTAAACGTGATCGTCCATGGAATGAACAGCAGGAAGCCGAAGCCGAGGAGGGCGCTGCCGACGGTGCTGAAAAGCAACAGACGTAATTTTGTATCCAACTGTGGCAGGAAGACGATGACAGGAATTAACGCGAGAAGGAGAACGCCGTAGAGCCCTGAACGGAACAACTTACGGGCCGATGGAGCATGGAAATTGCGGATCATGGATTCCGTTGGCGAAATTCGCATGGCGCGATAGGCCGGAATGATGGAAGCGAGGAAGGCACCGCAGAGCGAGCAGGCTCCCGTGAAAGCGATGGCGACAGGGGAGAGCGTAACCAGCGGGAGGTGCCCTGTATTGGCATAGACGAGCCCTGTCAGGAGAAGCCATCCGGCGACCATGCCGCCAATCCAGCCGATGATACCGAGTGCAAGTCCTTCCAATATAATGTATAGTGCGACTTGGAGACGCGTGAAACCAATGGTGCGCAACATGGCAAGTTGGCGTGTTCGTGTGGAGACGCCCATGCTAAGCGTCGTGAAAATGATGAAGATGGAGGCGATGATGACGATGCCGACAGTTGACCACGCCTGAGCGACAATCTGTTGCGGTGATACGGCTCCTTCCTTTTGCATTGGTTTGACGCGCGAGTCATGCGCCTTGAGGCCCCAGTCCTGCAATGTGCCGCCGAGTTTTTGTTCGATGTCACGGTAAAATGTGTCGTAGTCGGCATTTTCAACCAATTGGACAAAGACGATGTTCGACGGAATGTCGCGTTCGAAGACGGCGGCCATGTCGTCCATGGAAATATAGACAGATGGCGTGGTCGGCGAGACTTCCGCGCCACCCATGCGGCGGCCGCCACGGCGTCGTGGCGGAGGTGTAGGTTGTTGTTGGCCAGAACTTTTTGAATTGATTTGTTGTGGCGCAGGACCGCCCATGGGCTTGCCGCCGAGACCGATTCCGAAGCCGAAGGCGTACATGCCGCTGGTTTGGCCACGGATGTCCTGCGGTAGTTTCTGGCGAATTTTGCCGACGACGGTGAATTGCATACTGCTCGCATCTGTCGTGATGTCTAGTTTCTCGCCAAGTTTGATGGTACCCAACGGTTTATCGCCGGGTACAGCGACGATGATGTCTTCCGCGGAGGAACCGATGACGCATTCGGAAGGCCCGTTGATCCAACGGCCTTCCGACAGTTCGAACGGTGGTTCGTCATCGCCGATGGCGAGCACGGCGGGGCTTCGCCGTTCCCCCATGCCGCTGGGTTTGGAATTTAACTTAAACTGAGCGTTGTAACTATTCCATGTGACTTGTGCCTGTTGCTGTATGGCGTAAGCGATTTTTCTGACAGAAGGATTCGCTTCCACGGCATCCGCCAGTTCAACGGGCAGTTCGCGTGGTGAAGAAATGGCGAGAGAGTAAACGCCGTAGAACGGTTGCGTGCCGTCGTCTTCAGAAAACGCTGTGGGATTGACGGTTGCGACGAACCAGACGATGAGGCCGCATGTCGCCATGATGGCGAGTAAGGCGAAGGCTGTCATGGATTTCCGTCTGGTGAAATCGCGATAGACTAATTTTATTAGGAAGGACATTGGTTGAAAGTGTGTTAATCGGCGATTCTGCCGTCTTTTAGATGGATGACACGGTCCGCATAGTTGGCGACGGAGGGCTCATGGGTGACGACGACCATTGTATGGTTTCGCTCCTGGCAGAGACTCTTCAATAGGTTGCAGATGATGTCGCTGTTGGCGGAATCAAGATTGCCGGTCGGTTCGTCTGCAAGGAGAAGCGATCCATGGGAATCCGTCGCGAAATCGATGAGCAGGGCTCGTGCGATGGCGGCACGCTGCTGCTCGCCGCCGGAAAGCGTGTCTGGATAATGGTTGCGGCGATGGTCAAGCTGAAGTCGCTCAAGGAGTTGCGTAACAGCGGCATCCAGCTTTGCTTTGTCGATGTCATGGAATCCAGCGAGGACGGGAAGGAGGATGTTCTCTTCTGTCGTCAACGTCGGAATCAAGTTGAATGATTGGAAGATGACGCCGATGTTCTGCCGTCTGAACAACGTCAATTGATGGTCGTTGAGGGTGGCGAGATTTGTGCCGTTGACGACGACGTCGCCAGATGTCGGTTGCGCAAGTCCCGCAATCAGATGGAGAAGCGTGGTCTTGCCGGAGCCGCTGGGGCCCATGACGGCGAGAAATTGGCCTTGCGGGATGTCCAGCGACAGATCATCAATAGCGGCGACTGGTTCGGGGCCGTTGCCGTTGAAGACCTTGCGGAGATTTTTGATACTGACGTGTGGTTCCATAATATCGATAAAAGGTATTGTATCTGGCAAAGTGTATTGGTATAGAATAGCCATATACCATGAAAATTGCAAACCAAGAGGGCTGAAAATATTAGATGACATGGAAGTTTAGGCATCTCAAAAATGACCGTTTGAGTTGAATCAGATTGATTCAATGGTAGATTATTCTGATTGTTTTGTGGAATGTTTTTGAAAATTAAATCATAATTGGAGGCTTGAACATGTTGAAACGTCTTGTACTGAGTTTGTTGGCGTTGCCGATGGTGGCGTTGTGGGGCGACGTGAAGTTGCCCGCGCTGTTTACGGATCATGGCGTGTTGGCGCGCAGTGCGAAAACGCCGATTTTCGGAAAGGCCGATCCGGGCGAAGTCGTGACGGTCAAACTGGCTGATTTGCAAGGTAATGCGACGGCGGACGCGGCAGGCAAATGGCGCGTCGATTTGGACGTTTCGAAACTTGGCGATGGGCCGTACGAATTAACCATCGCGGGAAAGAACACGATTGTGTTGAAGGATATTCTGATTGGCGAAGTGTGGCTTTGCTCTGGCCAGTCCAACATGGGCTTCCAGTTGAAGCGCGAAGAACAGGCCGAGCGGCTGATTGCGACGAGCGCGAATCCGAAAATCCGCCTGTTCAACATCAGATTGAAAGCGTCACTGAAGCCTGAAGAGGATGTGTCGGCCAAGTGGGAAGTCGCTGGTCCGTCGAATGTTGGCAACTTCACGGCGGTCGGTTATTTGTTCGGCCGTTTGGTGCAGGAAAAGATCCAGAAGCCTGTCGGTTTGATTAACAACGCATGGGGCGGCAGTGCCGTCGAGGCGTGGATCCCAATGGATGTGTTGAAGAGCATGGAAGACCAGAAGGCGTGGTGCGAAAAGACATTGGATGATTATGTCAATTTTGATGACTACTGCGAGAAATACATTATTGAATACGATAAATGGGTGAATGCTGTCGGCCGTGCCGAACCAATGGTCAATGAACCGCCGGCGGATGCGCAATGGACTGGTGGCCAGCGGCTTGAGAACCGTAACGTGAAAGGCGGCGGCATCGTCTGGTTCCGCAAGAAATTCAATGTGACGGACAAGATGGCGCAGAAGGGCTTCCGCATGTATTTCGGTCAGATGACGGCTCCTGTGACGGCGTATATCGATGGTGAATTGATTGGCAAGACGACTCTAAAGCAGGCGTTGGCTGGCAATTATGCATCCATTGATGTGGCGGAGAAGAAACTGAAGGCTGGTGAACACACTGTGTTGGTTCGTGTCTGGGCTTCGGAGGATATGTTCCGTTTCTTGAAGAACAATTCAAATTTGGAAGGCAATCCGGATTTCAAGAGCAACTGGGAGACGACTATGACGGCGTATCCTGCTCTGACAGAGGCACAACGGGCGGCTCGTCCGAAACGCCCCGCCGTCCGTCCAGCGGAGAACAAGACGCCTGAAATGCTGTACAACGGTTTGATTTATCCGTTGCTGCCATATGCGATTTCGGGTGCTGTGTGGTATCAGGGCTGCGCCAATTCGGGCCGTCCCGACCGTTATCCGACGGCGATCCGCGCGATGATCAACCAGTGGCGTCATGATTTCGGTAGCGAGTTCCCGTTCTATTACTGCCAGTTGGCCAACTACTTGCCGAAGAATTCTGATCCGAACAACGCAGGCTGGGCGTTGATTCGCCAAGGGCAGGAAGGTGCGTTGACGCTGCCGAAGACTGGTCAGGCGATTTTGATCGACATCGGCGAAGCGGGCGACATCCATCCGCTGAACAAACTGACGGCGGCGGAACGTCTTTCATCCGTGGCGCTTCATGACACATATGGCTTCGAAGACATGCCGTTCTCCGGCCCGCGGTTCGTTTCGAAGAGCGTGCAGGATGGCAAGTTGCTGTTGACGTTCAGCCACACCTACGGCGGTCTCGTCGCGAAGCCGTTGCCTGCGACGTATGACGTTGCCAAGACGCGTCATGAGACGAAGCCGTTGGTGCGTAATTCGCCCGACAGCGAAGTCGAAGGCTTCGCCGTCTGCGGAAGGGACGGCAAATGGGTTTGGGCCAATGCGAAAATTGATGGCGACAAGATAACCGTTTGGGCTGACGCGGTTAAGGATCCTGTGAAAGTTCGTTATGCCTTCCAGTCGAATCCGACATGCAATCTCTATAACAAGGCAGGCTTCCCGGCCGGACCATTTGAGAAGTAATGCTTAATGCTTAATGCTTAATGCTTAATGTCTTAGGGGCTGTTGCAAAACCTTTTATGGTAAGCAACAGCCCCTTTTATTCAGATTCTATAGTGCGGCAAACAAGTCGTCCAGTGTGATGACAGATTGGAAAACAGAAGAATGTAGGTTTTCTTTCAGACCGTATGTTGTAACAAGCGTCAGATGAATGGCTTGCCTTGGCATGACATGATGCATGAACAGTTCCATTTTTTGAAGCAGTTCCCGTTCATATTCTTTTGTTACAATGAAATCGGACTTGGAGTATTTCATTTCACATAAGTTGATGATTTGATCCGCCCGCTCAATCAGTAAATCAATCTGAACCCCATTATCTTCTCCTTTGCCTGGATGATTCCATGAAGAAGAACGTGTGTTGACGCCTGAAATGCCGAGGGCTTTTTTCATTTGAAGAAGATGCAAAAGACAAACTTGCTCAAACGCCAAGCCAGTCCAGACACGATATTTAGATGAGTTCAAGATATTCAGCCAAGCATTTTCCCCCTGTAATTTACCGTCCTTCATGAAACGGAAGTAGAACAGTGTGAAGGGATCAATCAACTGGTATAAACCATCCTTCACTTTTTTTCCAATAGCCTGATAATAGCGGATGAAACCACAATGCTCCAATGATTCCAAAATTTGTGTTAGGCGGCCGTTTTCGCTGAGCTTCACGGATTGAACCAGTTCTTTTTTGGGGATCCCGCATCGTTTTTCAGACAAGGCGGTTACGATTTCCAAATAAGCGGCTGGCTGTCTGAACAATGACGCATACAAGGCATTGAATTCATTGTGGAGTTCCCCTGTTTCTGCGAAAAACAAACGGTCGAGGGCCTGCGCCAAGCTTTCTCCTTTTTCAAGAAAACTCCAGTAATGGGGGATTCCGCCCATCGCCATATAGCATTCCAGAATTTGCAGACGGTTCCAATGCAATCCTTTAGCGTTAGCATAAGTCTCACATTCCTGAAGCGTGAAGGGCATCAGTTGGAGACTGCGTGTGATTCGATTGTGAAGGCCACCATAGTTTTTGATGATTTTTTCAATGATCCATGATGTCGCGGAGCCGCATACAACCAATATGATGTCTGAACGGGCGGATGCCCAACTGTTCCAAAAGTGATCCAATGCGCTGACGAATTCCGAGCGGGGCGTGTCCATCCATGGAAGTTCATCCAAAAAAACCACTTTCTTGCCTGCGCGGCAAGTGCTTAGAAATCGAGCAAGCAAATGGAAGGCTTCATGCCAATCAGCCGCCGTGCATGTCCCGTCAAATCCCGCGTCTGCAAGCGATTGGCAGAATTCTCGCAATTGACGACGTGTGTTGCCGACAACAAGGCCCGTATGCTGGAAGACAATTTTTTCGGAATATGTCTGCCGTATCAAAAATGTCTTGCCGACACGACGGCGGCCATAGACGGCGACGAATTCAGAATGGTCGGATTCAAGGGCTTGCAACAATTTATGCTGCTCTTTTTCTCTTCCAATGAACATTCATGGCCTCCGTTGAAGGGGATTGTATTGAGGTGATGAAATCTATCATAACATGTTAATATACATGAGTTATAGTCGATATCCAGCTAAATCTATGTTTTTTTATGAGATTTAGCTGATTATCGTGTGTTTTGAGGGAGATGTCCATTGTTTGGATTGTGGAAGACGAGGCATGAAATAGGGTGGATGATTGGTGGTTTTATTTGGATGGGATGCTTTACTATATAATAATAGGCGTTCCACACGTCTGTTTGCTTGACACTCCAAGAGATTCATATATGTTTATTAATTTACAGTCTCTGTCTGAACGTCCATCCACCTTGAGGTGATCTTGTGCGAAATCCATTCACGATATTCTTTTTTATTGTTTTGCTCTGCTGGCTGCCAGCGTTGCATGCTCAGAATCTAAGGGATCTTGTCGGCAATCCGGAAGATCTGTCGATTACGGCGGATCATATGGAGGCGGATGTCGAGAAAGGCGTTGCGCACGCGAAGGGAAAGGTTCAAATCCGCTATGGGCAGTTGACGGTGAAGGCGAACGAAGCGAGCCTGAATCAAGATACAAAGGATTTTTCCGCAAAGGGCGATGTCGTCGTGTCGTTAGATGATGGCACGGCCTGGGCGGCTCAAACTGTCAAAGGCAATCTCGCTACCAATGAACTGTCATTTGGTGAATACGGCTTTGACGGTAAGGTATGGCACAGCGGCGGCAGTGCGGGTTCCAACGACAAAGAAGGGCACAAGATGTTGAAAGACGCATGGATTTCCACATGCGACCATTATCCGATGCCGCACTATCGTCTGTCTGCTTCGGAAATCCATCATTACGAAGATAATACATTTACGGCGAAACATATCGTGATTCGTCTTGGAGCCGTGCCGATTTTCTATTTCCCGTACATGATCGGTACGACGGACGGGACGGCTGGCATGATCATCAGGCCAGGCTATTCTGGCAAACGTGGCGCCTATCTGCAGCTTGGCCGAATTTGGAAACTTGCGAAAGATGATAAAGATGCGGATGGCGAGGCGCGCGTGTTCGTTGATTTGATGTCCAAACGCGGCATTGGCGCTGGTTCAAAGTTGGACTATGAATCGCAAAAACAGGAGATCAATCTAAATGTCTATGGTCTTCTGGATGAAGATCCTCCAGAAACGGAAGACGGTTTCAACCGTCGTTTCCATGTGACGGAAGACCGCTACCGCCTGAACTGGTATCATCGCTATAACGTCAACGACGAGTTGACGTTACGTGCAAATGTCGATTGGTTGAGCGACATCGACATGCTGGAAGATTGGTTCAAGCATGAATACCGCCAGATGTCGCAGCCGAAGACCTTCCTGAGTTTGGATTATGAAGGAGAATGGTATCATGCGGGCATTTCCGCAAGACCACGAGTGAACGATTTTTATACCGTCGTGGAGAAGTTGCCGGAAGCGACGTTTGACGTTCCGCGCATCGAGCTTGGTAAGACGCCCTTCGAATACCAAAGTTCATCCAGCATGGGCTTCTATTACATGAAATGGAGGGATTTTGATCGGAAACGTATCGAACTTCTGGAAGAAGATTATGATCCTGATGAGCATCTTGATCCACGCGACTACCATACCTTCCGTGCGGATACGTCTCATTTCATCTATTTGCCGTTGGATTACAACGACTTGGTGGAGTTCATTCCACGGGCTGGCTTTAAAGGAACATACTATTCTCGTAGTAGCAAAATCGGTCTGAATGAACGCGATTTGGCGGACATGCTGGACGTTGATAACGCGGACAATGTCTATAGCAAACGCCCCGTTCGCCATTATGATGCGAATGGCGGTGAAGTCTTCCGCGCGGCCTATGAAGTTGGTTTTGAGGCGAAAAGCCGTTTCTTCAGCGACTGGATGGCCATCGAATTGGATGCATTTGAAAGCGAAGGTCTTCGCCATATCATCGAGCCGTATGTGAATTATACGTTCTCGCCTGAACCATCCCACGATCGCAAGTATCTTTATTTCTTTGATGAGACGGATCGCCTTGAACGGCAGCATTTTATTCGCTTCGGTATCGACCAGCGGATTCAGACACGGCGGAATGGTCGCGCAGAGACGCTATTCCGTTGGCAGACGTATGCGGATCTTCATTTCGATCGCGGTATCGATAATTATGGCGGTGAAATCTGGAAGGAAGGAAGCGGAAATCATGGCGGCGATTTCGGTAACCGTATTGATTTCATGCCGACGGATACGCTCCATACATGGGCGACTGTCCTCTACGACATGGGCGAAGGCGACATCCAACGCGGTGAAGTCGGAACACGGCTTGGACGCGAAGATGAACTAAACTTCAGTATGCGCTATGTCTATCGAAACGACCACATCTCCCGCAGCACATGGTCGCTCGGCTCCACGTTGGTCGATCTGACTGGCGAGAGTAGCTATTACAAGAAGTATTTCGAAACGTCGGACACGATTCGCGGCAAGCTGAACATCCCTTTGAACCAGAAGATGTCGTTTGAAATCGAGATGGAATATGACTTTGACAAGCAGCGCATGTCCGAACATTACTACACGCTCCGCCGCGAACTGCACTGTTGGGTGGTATCGCTTGGCGCGGGATGGGACAACAATGACTTCGAAGTCATGATCATGCTCCATCTGACGGCGTTCCCGAAGGTCAAGATCGATTTGAATTTGTGATGAAAAAAGTGCGTTTTTGCGGAACAAACGCGAAAACGGCTTGTCTTACGGAGTTCATATAATAGGTAAAAAGCCAAAGGCTACAAGCCGGCGGCAGAAAGTTGAAATAGCAGTAGAAAGAAGGTGATTGGTATGGCAGAACCACGTCAATTCAAGACAGAAGTTCAGAAATTGTTGGATTTGGTCATTAACTCGTTGTATTCGAACAAAGAAATCTTCCTGCGAGAACTGATTTCCAATGCGTCGGACGCCATTGACCGCGTCCGTTTCGACGCGTTGAAGGATGAAAGCCTGCTGGGCGACG
>JAFZAB010000205.1 GCA_017548425.1 Victivallales bacterium | reverse complement strand
GGACCGCTGCCTGGGCAGCGGAAGCGTGGAATGGAGAAAGTGCGCAGGGACATGGGGTTGCGAATGGCCGGACGGGAGCCACTACGCGGTGTTCCGCCTGCCCGTCGCCCTCCGCGGCGCGGACGGGCTGCCCCTGCGCCTTGAAAAGCCTGTCGCATTGGACGTCGGCCTGGTGTTCGACGTCGCCGCCGTCTATTTGAATGAACAGAGGATAGGGCTGGTCGGACGTTTTCCCGACGGGGAACGCGTGGCCTTCACGGAGGCTGCCGCGCGCGGGCTCGCCGTCGTGCCTCCGGAGGCCTGGAGCAAGGACGGGAATGACTGCCTGACACTTGTCGTCTATCGCGAGCGCGGCGTCGGCGGCGTTTCCGGCACCCCCGGCCTACTGCTGCACAATCCCTTGGAGGACACTGATTTGAAGGATATCGCCTCCGTGAACGACGCCTTCTCCCTGCTGCTCCATTCCGACTGTTTCGCGGAGGCGGGCACCCTGTTGGACAAGGCCGCGCCCGCAGACGGAGCCGCCCGCGCATGGCTTCTTTCGCACAAGGCCCAGCTGTCGTATCTGCAATGGGTTGACGGCGGGGAAAAGGACGAGGCGCTGCTGGACGGCGTCCTGGCGCCTGTCGCTGAAATCCTTTCGTCGCTTCCTGCGGAGGCGCCGAAGCAGTCCGCCATGCAGGCCTTCTGCCGCGTCCTGCGGCTGGCGGAAAAGAACGCGGCGACGGCGGACGCCGTCCGCCGCCGTTTCCCGTCGTTCGATGGCAACTGCACGGTGCTTTCGGACGACCGTATGACGCTGGGCGACTGGCAGATGCATTACGGCAACCGCTTCTACGTCCTCGCCGCCATGGGGCAGGTGAGGGACTGGAATGGCCCGGGGGGAAGAGAGCCGTTGGAATATTCCGTGACAGTGCCGGCTGACCGCGATATCGCACGGTACTGGCTTCCTGCTTCACAGCGCGAACTGGACGATCCGTCCGCGCTGCTCATGCATGGCCGGTACAAGAAAGGACTTTCGGAAGTCTCTGAATGGAAGACGCTTGAAAAGCTGTTTCCGCTCTCCGGCGGCAAATTCCGGCGCTCTTCATGGTGGGATGACCACGGCGAGATGCATCCGTTCGACGACGGCGGCCCCGACCTGCAGATAGACCTGGCCATATACGAACCTGTCGCCCGGCTGGCCCTCTATCTGGAGGACCATGACTGGAAGGGCACCGCCCATCCGCGCCAGCAATCGGTCGTCCTTTTTGACGAAGAAGGCGCGTTCCGCAATGCGGCGTGGCTCGGCAAGCTTGACAAAGGCGTCTATGTGCGCTTCATGCTAAAGGATATGGACAAGGCCAGGCTGCGTGTCTGCAAGCACAGGGGGGCGTGCGTGGCCGTGTCCGGCCTGTTCGTTGACTGTTCGTCGAACCTGGAGGCAGTTTCGGAGAAGAACGCCCGGATGCAGCTTGGCCCCGAACGGGCCAGGCTCTTCAAGGTTTTGACGGAGGGGGAGGCGTCCATGCAGACCGAACGGCAGGTCGCGCCTTTCATGAAGGATTTGGCCGCTGTAGATAGCCTCAAGGAGGTGCGCGGCATCATCAGTCTTCTTTCGAAGGCGGACATCCACCCATGCTGGATGTACATGGCCGTGACGCGCGGGTTCGAGCTGTGCGACGGGGCGGATTCCAGCCAGCGTGTGTTTTTCCTGCAGGACGTCATGGGGAAATGCACGCCGAACGTCCTGTACCCGCTGGGCGACCAGGCTGTCCTCCGATGGATTCGGTATGGCTTGTTCAAAAATTCGCCGGACGTCGTGAATTACAGGAAGAGACGGCGGGAAGTCGTCGCGGAGGCGGTCAAATGGCAGAAGGAACAGGAGGCGAAGAAGGCGCAAGAAGAGAAAAGGACGGAAGGCAATGCAGGCAGGGACTAACGGTGGTTCAGTAAAAGAAAGTCAACACAAGGAGAAACAATGATGAAGAAATCAACATGTATTCTGTCGATCCCAACACTGTGCGCAATGATTCTTCTGATGGCGCAAGGGCTTTTCGGCGAGGTTCGTGCGACGTTCACAGCGACGGTGAGCTGCAATGTGTCGCCTGAGGTCGAGCTTGTCACTGGATTCCTGGAATTTTGGCTTGACGACGTGGAGTTTGAAGTCACAGGGCTTCCTGACAATGAATATTATATTGTCCGTCCTCTAGGCGATGATATCCATTGGCATGTGTCTGACGAAGTTTTTGGCAATGGGGCCATGGCTACTATCTTCAGCGAAGAGGCATTGCCAGAACCCGATCCTGATTCCGAACCTGATCCTGAACCTGAACCCGATCCCGGAATTTCTCCGGATGCGTTGGGGCCAGAGGATGATGTCATAAAAGGTATGGATGCCGGAAGGAAAGAGTTGGAGGAGACTAGAGACAACAGGAATGACAACCACGACACCTTGTACGGACCCCAAATGTTCAATATCACGTTCAGCGGGGTGGGCTATTATCAGGTCGGCTACCTTGAGAACGGCGTGCCGAGGCTTTCCGAACCTGTGGCGGTACCGTTGAATTCCCGCACTCGTGCCCCGGTGGTGATGAGAGCTGGTTTTTTTACGATCGAGCTCGTGACGCCGTCCGGGGATCCCGTGGAAGAACCATGTTCCTCCGGAACTGGCCAGAATGAATTTACATTCAATGGAGAAAATACTGGTGTCTTGAGCATCAATCTCGAGGCATCCGTGAATCCGGCTGAAGCTGCCTATTATCTGACGGGCGCTGTGGGCTTCAATGTCGATCCGGTTGGAAACGCCCAGCCAACCTATTCGGGTGTGTAAGTCAATGCCAATGGGAAACTGGCCTGTACGGCCACCATCACGGGGCTTCCGATTTACAATTCGGATTTCGGGGAGAAAGAAGCCAAGGTGGGGTTTAGGGATAGTATCCGAGATACTAAAAAATACGAGGTGTTCTTTCCACGCGATGCAAGAAACCATCCTGGAATTGGAAGCGGAATAACGCCTAATTGGTATTACTATTGGACACAGATAACTGGTTCAGCAGATCTCGCATATGGAGGAGCAAGTGCAAATTTTGGATATTATGACTATGATGGTACAGAAGGAAAACTTGACAAGTGTATAATCTATGACAGTGTGATTGCTTTCGACAATCCAACTGGTCCAAAAGGTAAGGCTGGTATTGATTGTTTCGGTCAGACAGTATGTCATGAAAGGAAGCATAGAGAACAGTTTTATGCTGGTTTTTCTGATACAACAGGCGATAATATTCCAGACTATGACATAACAATTGATCAAGATCGTGACTGGTTGTCGGACAGTTATGAGGATAATCATGGTTTCGACAAAACGAAACAGGACACAGATAATAACGGAGTAAAGGACTTGGAAGAAGAGTCAATTGCGGCAGAATCAAACTGGACCAATGATTCACATAATAATCAAGATTGGTCTAAACCTGGTAAGAACAGTGGCAACTGAAGGAGTTAGGACATGAAGAACATTTGGATACCAATTTTGAGAGTCGTGATACTTGTATGCTTGCCAATGGCTGTCATGGGAATCGACGCAATGAAACCTTTTGTGAACAAGCCGTGGCAGACTCTTACAGATGATGAGAGGGAACAAAACATGGCCTATGTAAACAATGTGACAGGCAAGAACCAGGAGATAATCGACCCGCTTATTGCGTTGTTGACAGATCCGCAGACATGTTTCCTGCCGCGGGAAGCATTAATGCGTCTCGGTTCTGACGCAGTCGTCATTTTGCGACAGTTAGTCAAAGAAGATGCTCGTCCTTTGGTTGTGCGTTCAGAGGCTTTGAGTATCCTGGCTGAACTGGGCGATTGCAAGACAGCGGAATTACTGGAAAAAGACCCGTTGATCAGGAAAAACATCACTTCTTATGATGAAGTGCATCATTCTGCAAAGTACATTTTTCAAGTTCAGTATGTCAAATTGAAGCTGCATGGGCTCAGCCGAAACAAGAAGGCTGATGTCTTGACACAGCTACTGAAAGAGGAATGTTGTGTTTACGTGGTAATGAAAGAACTTGCTCTTTTGGGAAAAGACGCGACTGAGTTTGTCGTTAAAATATTAAATAGCAAGGAAGCCCCATATCTTTCCCGTCTTACGGCGCTGAATGTGATAACGGAGATTCATGATCCCAAGGCGGCGCCATTTGTGATGCAGGTTCTCCAGGATCGCAATGAGAAAGATCAATTGCGCGCATTGGCAGCCAATGCACTTGGCATCATGGGCGACACTGGTTTCATCGAAATGATGCAACTTGCGGCTGAAGAATGGAAACCAGCAGGAAACACAGGTTACGACGTTCGTGCTGCCGTTGAAAAGGCAGTAAAAGCACTTAGGGAAAAGAATGAACACAAATAACTTCTTGCACATGCTCTTTAACTTTTTTATGCAATATTATCATTTTTTATAATAACTATTTCTGTTGGAACGCTGTATCTGCATGCAAAGCCGATGAGCTGCGAGGCGGGAGAACAGATCCCCGCCCTTCGACGGATAGCCTTGTGCATTCGGAATGGCGGCACACTTTCACTGGAAGAACGCACCATCGTTGCCAAATGCATGGATGGCCGAGAGCCTGTTCTGCTTTCCGCCGCCGCCTGGATTGTCGGAGAGTACAAAGAAAAGGACAACAGTCTGTTGGAAAAATTGAAAGCATTGCGGCAGGGCAAGTTGGACAAGATGCCCGAGGCGTTTGTCAGGATTGCCCTGGAAAAATGCGAGGCGAGAAAAATGGAACGACAGTGGAAACCTCGCCCGGACATGCTGAAAGATGCCAATCCCTATTTGCGTCTGGAAGTTATGCGTGAGTTGTTGCTAGTCAATCAAGACGACGGCGTGGCAGCGACCGGTAAACTGTCGGAGGATGAAGATCCATTGGTGGAATTCGCGGCAAGGGGCATTTGCCTAAAGGCGGCTTTAGGTTCTCCTGACATGCATGGTTTGCTGTTGGACGAGCGCCATGAGTTGCTGTTGACCATTATTTCGGGAAACAGATGACGGCCAAATTCAATGTAGGAAAATATGATGAAGAAGAAACAATAGCAGACCTTTCCGAAAGCGTCGTTGCCGCCGTTCATTTATGGTGATGACGAAGAAGTTTTTTGTGAAATGAACGCAATTAACAGCACTGGAGATAGTACAAAGGATTGGGCAAATCCCGGCAAACAATCAAAAAACAAGTTTTAAGGATGTTGAGATAATGAAAATTTCAAGTGTTTTTATTTTTATGATGATGCCGTTGTTAGCCGTGGCAGATGGGATGCCTCCAGTTGAATTTGTCCTTAGTACTCCTAAAAAAGCATACGAAATTGGGGAACAGGTACCAGTGTCCTTATGCATACGTTCTCGAAATGCATCATACATGTTTGAATACAAGGAAGTTATGTCATTAAAACACGATGGCCATTTTTCGGTCGTCAATCCGAAAGGAGTGAAGCTGCAACGTCAATCCGATTGTGGCAAATATGCTCCTTTACGTGAATGGATGGCTGTGACGGCAAACGGGAAGCTGTTGAGAAATGCTGAACTCACTAAAATCTATGCTGATTTGCGCGATAATGCCAAACCGCATGCGTTAACGATGGCTGGAAACTATCAGGTTGTCTTTAGTGCTGAAATAGAAATTCGCGACATGAAAGAACCTGATAAGAAATGGAGCGGTCGTCTCATTTCGGCTCCCTTGGATATTCAGATTGTTGATGTGGCACAAATACCGTCTGAGGAGGATTTAAAGGCATTGTTTGCGGAGGGTGGAGACAAAGCGCTGCAACTCCGAGCGCTGATGAAGATTCAATATTCGAAAGTGCCTTTGCCAGAAAAAGAATTAACGTTTTTAACGGCACTTTATATGCAATCGGACAATGCAACTAAAACACAAATCATCCGAATTTTGGGAACTAAAATCTCTGGGGATTCATTCAAGTCAATTGTTAAGATTTTAACCGTCGAGAAAGATCCCTTAGTGCGATCAGAAGCAATTGCCGTCCTTGAACGTTATCGCACCAGTGAATCACGTGCCTTGCTTGTAAATGAATGCATTGCAAGGCGCGAACGCAGTTATATAGCGGCCATAGTTGTCTTGGGAGAAATAGGTGACAGAAGCTGCCTTGATGTATTACGGAATATAGCCAGTTCTGATGATGACAAATGGGTGCGGGAAAGAGCCCTTGAAAGCATCAGGCGTATTGAACAACGAAAAGAATGATTTCCTCTGTGTTTGCTCTACTATAAGATAGAAGGCGTGAGCTGCAAGACATGAGACGCGAGACGCGGCATGGGGTAGCATGGCCCGCTGGACCCTGGCTGGGGCTGGGCGTGAGACATGAGGCGCGAGACGTGAGCTGCAAGACATGAGACGGGAGACGGGAGACGGGAGACGCGCGGTAGCATGGCCCGCTAAGCCTTGTTTCTTTGTCTTTTCGTCTTTCGTCTCTTCACGTCTCATGCCTCACGTCTCATGCCCCCCTGCATGGGGCCTCCGGCCCCAGCTACCGCCTCCTGCCGCAGGGCCATCGCCGTTATAGTTTTCTGGATTTGACGATGTCGCCTTCGCGGAGCGTCTTGAGGGTGATGGACGTGTCGTCCATGACGGCGTAGCCGGGCTTGGAGAGGGATTTCGGAATGGTCGTGGAGCCCGGATTGACGCGGATGATGCCGTCATGTTCTTCCAGTAGAGGAACATGCGTGTGGCCGGAGATGACGATGTCACCAGCCGACAACGGCGGCAGCGGAAGATGGCCGTGGGTGACGACGCAACGGCGGTTGGCATGGAAAAGCATCAGATAGTCGCTCATCATGGGGAATTCGAGAAGCATCTGGTCGACTTCCGCGTCGCAGTTGCCGCGGACGGCGAGAATCTTTTCTTTCTGCGTGTTGAGCAACGGCGCGAGATCGGCGGGATCGTAGCCGATGGGCAGCATGTTGCGGGGGCCGTGGTAGAGGTAGTCGCCGCAGAGGACGAAATAATCCGCGTGTTCGCGTTGGAAGGCGTCGATGGCGAGCTGGAAGGCGTCGGTGGCGCCGTGGATGTCTGAGATGATGAGAAAGCGCATGGAATTGGTTTCCAATCGGTTGGTTATTTCAGGGCGGGCAGGATGTCGGTGGCTTCGCGGGGGCCGAGCTGGAAGAGAATGAAGCCGGGCATGCCGTTGGCGCGCGTGGCGTTGATTTGCCGGCGGACTTCGTCGAGCGGGAGGCGTTCGGAGGAGACGCCGATGCCGGGGAGGATTCGTTTCGGCGAGCCCAACTGGCTGGCCTGACGTTGGATATCGGCCTCGAAGAGGAGAGTCGTGGACTTGTAGTTCATGGGGCAGATGAAATCGACGCCGTTCGGCCTGAACCAGTCCGTCCAGTTCTGGGCGACGGTCTTGCGGGCGATGTCGAGGTCGGGGAAGACGGCGACGGAGACTTTCGCGGCGGGGCGGGCGGCCTTGACGGCCTGTGCGCATTCGGCGACGAGCGACGAAATGACCGATTGGCGGAAGGCGAGCCATTCGTCGCGGAGCGGCCCTGCGCTCAGGACGTCGGTCGGCCAGTGGGCGAGCTTATGCTGGATGTGGTTTTCGAAATATGAACGGCATGTGGGGCAGAAACAGGTCTGGCTGGAATTGAAGCGGATCAGATCCAGATGGATGCCGTCGACAGGGAAGGACTGCGCGATGGTTCGTACAACATTGACGACCTGCGAGCGGTTTTGCGGATTGGACGGGCAGAGCCAGTCGATGGTATTGCCGGCAACGTCGATTTGCAGGCGGCCGGCCTTCTTCATGGCGATTTTGAAATTGTCCGGCGCCTCCATGGCGTGCAGGCAGTTGATCCATGCATGGACTTGGACGCCATGCTTTTGCGCAGCCGCGACGCATTCTTCGAAAGCGGGCTGGAACGGCTGCCGCGGGAGGAGGCTTGTGGAGAAATTGGCCGCGTAGGGGGAGGCCGTGAAGGGGAAGACGGCGGTGAAGCGGTTCTGTCTCAGCAGCGGGATGACGGTGTTCCAGCTCTGGCCGGGCAGGCCGGACAGCGAACGGCACCAGGCGGCTCGGAATTCGTTGGACGGCGCGGCGACCTGCTGTTGCGGCTGGGCGAACGACAGTTGCTTGCATCTGCGCGAGAATTGGATGGATGTGTTGTATTGGCCGGATTGGAGGAGACGGCGGGCCGCCTCCAGCGACGCGGCGATCTGCGGCTGCACATGCTTGGGCGCGTCCTGATAGACCACGTTGGCTTCATCAAAGCATGTCGTGGCGGCGATCCGTTTGATGTCCGGCAGGAATTTCGACGTCTGCTCGACGAGCAGCGGAACGGCGTTGGCCGGATCGACGTTGAGGAAGACGTGCGTCATCCAGAAGCCTTTGTCCGTCTGGATGAAGGCGGGCCATGTGGTCGCCTTCCCGTTGGCATCGTACCACAGGGCGGTGACATTGAGCTGCTGGAGACCTGTCGTCACGCCGATGAAGGAGGTGGACGGCTGGCGGAACGCGTTGGTGTCAGGTAGTTTATCCGCATATGGCACAACGCCCGCCAATGCAACAGGCAGATCTTTCGCTTGGATGTAGGTGGAATTCGGAACTTTCATATGCGCCGCGATGATGGGTGGCAGCGAATGGAACACACCGACCTTTGAGCCGCGTTTGATGAGATTGGCGATGGCTGTCTGTTGCGATGGGGAGCTGGCGGAGACGAGCGGGACGAACGCGAAGGCGTATGGTTTCAAATGGATGGTCTGGCAGTCGGCGTCTTCGATGACGGCGGGGCGGAGGCCATAGGACGTCAAGGCGTCGCCAAGCGTTTCCGCAAAGCGATATGATTCTTTGATTCCGGCGGCGGTCGTGCCGCTACGGAGGATGGCGAAACTGGCGTTCGGACGGACGCATTCCAGTTCGGCCAGATGGATGGAAAGATGCCCCGCGCCTTTTTTATAGGCGGCGATGCGGAGCAGGGAGCATTGCGACCATGATTCCGGATTGCCCTCCGGCTTGAATTTCGTCTTCGGGATGAAGATGGTCTCCCATGCGTTGTTCCGAGTCGGTGTGAAATGTGCTGCGTACCAAGTGGATGCAAATTTCAGATAGATGTCGAAGGGGGCGGCAAGTTGCGGATTCTGAACAAGAATGCGGAGGCGGACGCCTGCGCAGTGGACAAGGCTTGTGCGGAATGCGAAATCCCATGAGGCGCGGTCGGTGGACGGTGTGGCCGAAAAGTCCGCGTTCATAATGAGTTCCGTCGATGATCCATGGTTGGCGAGAACGGCCTGTTGGGCAGGGCCGGAGGCGCGTGAATTGGCGACGGCGATTCGGTTGTTGAGTATTTGGGCCTGAACGGCGGTGATGGCCGCACAAAGGCAGAGGATGAAAATGGAGAGACGCTTCGTCACGTTAAGGTGTCCTATTTGAAACGGATGGAAATACGAATGTAAATTTAGTATTATAATGGAAGTTGTGCAATAAACAAGTTGCGTTATATTCAGTTGATGTTAATCGCAGATTGTTGAAAACGTTACGGTCATGGCAATGAATCAAGCAGGAATGATGACAGCCGGCGACTTGTCGCCGATATTATGGCAGATACATGCGATCGCATTCTGTTTTGGATGCGTCATTGGAAGTTTCTTGAACGTCGTGGTTTGGCGCATTCCGCGGGGGGAGTCTCTGCTGACGCCGCCAAGCCACTGCCCGAATTGCGGCCATCTGATTCGCGCGTGGGAGAACATTCCCATCATCAGCTGGCTGTGCCTTCGCGGGCGTTGCAGCGGCTGCCATCAGCCGATCTCCATCCGTTATCCGCTGGGCGAATCGGCGACTGGCCTATTGTTCTTTATTATATGGTATACAATTGCACGGCGAAATCTTCCTCTGGCGGTGTTGCCGGGATATTTTTATCTGACGGGGGCGCTTTTGTCCGCGGCGTTGATTGACATGAAGCATCGCATGATTCCAGATGAAATTACAATTTCGGGGCTGGTCGTGTCATTGATGTTGGCGTTGTTGGCGCCGTCCGGACGGTTGGCGTTGCATCCCGACGGCGATCCGAGCCACGGTTCGTTTTTCATCACAATGGCGTTTGAGCAGCTGCAACGGCTGTTCGGAGCGGATCTGCGGGCGATGCCGATCATCGCGGCTTTCACGGATTGGTTGTTCGGCGTCTTCGCGGGCGTCGTCCTGCTGGGCATCTTCGCGGTGGCGGGGCGCCATTTGGCGAAGAAACCGCAGGCGATGGGATATGGCGACGTCAAGCTGCTAGGGATGTGCGGCGGATTTCTGGGGGCGGATTCCGTCGTCTTTATCGTCATGGCGGGGGCGGTGACGGGACTGGTCTGGGGGCTGTTCCGTCATATTATATTAAGGAAAAAGGGATGGAGCATCCCCTATGGGCCGTTTTTGGGACTTGGCGCTTTGGCGTGGATGGTTTTCGGCAATTGGTTTTTTCTGTTGTTCGGCAAATAAAAACGTCTGAAAAGTGGAAAAAATCGGCAAAAGCGAAAAAAAAAGCTGAAAAAGTCATTTTATATGCTTGAAAAGTTCCTAAAGTCTAGTAATTTGAATACATTTCACTAAAAGTGTGGAGAAGTCTGCGGGAAAAAGAGAGGGCGCGAAGGTGAAAGAGAACGGATTGTGTAAAAGGTAAGTAAAAATCAAATAAGTTATTCAACAGGCTATCAAAGGAGCTATATTGATGGGCAAGCTCGGTAAAATCTTCGGCATTCTGGTTTTGGTATTGGCAATTGTGGTGGCTGTCTTCAGCTTCCTGTTATCCAAGCATCGCGACTTGTTCAAGAACCGCGCGGCTGATTTGGCGGAAGGCATTGTAAAGACCGGCCAGACGCTTTCCAGCGGGGCAGGTCAGAGCAATCCCGTTTCCTTCACGCCCGCTTCCGGCGGCGGCAAGGAGAGCGGCAATCTCGGTTGGGGCGACTACAAGGCGAATCCCGCCGATTATAAGAACAAGATTGACGCCGTCGCGAAACTCGCGCAGTCTGTCAGCGATCAGCGCACCGTCCTGTCCGAATCGTTGGCGAACATCGCCGCCACGTTGAAGGCTCCGGAAGATCTGGGCATCACGGCCGACAATCTGAAGAATCTTGGCAAATACAACGCCGCCGCGAAGGCTCTTGCCGACCACGTGGAAGAAGTCCAGAAGCGCGACGAAGAGGTTCGTGTCTCTTTGGAAGCCTTGAGCGGCATCTTGAAGTCCACGGCCGCCGGTTTTGACGACAGCGGTTTCTATACCCGTAAGTCCGCTGATGGCTCCGCCCCGAAACCGGCGAAGAAGCCCGCCAAGAAGTCCGAAGACGGCGACGAAGAGGAAGAAGAGGAGCAGCCCGAAGAAGAAGACAAAGGCGCCGCTCAGTATGGTGGCTATGATGTGCAGACCGCTCTGCAGACATTGGACCAGGCCGCGAAAGTGACGGTTGCCCGTACGGACGCCTATAAGAAAGGTTATGAAGATTTGATCTCCGCCATCGGCAAATACAAATGGAATGTCACGGCTTCCGATTTGGCCGGCAAAGATTACAAGAGCGCGTTGGCCGCGATGGTTGCGGACGCGAAGGAAATCAACACGAAGATTGGTGATTTGGAAGAGCAGGTCGCCAAGCTGAAGAGAGAAGTCGAAGACTTCAAGGCGAAAGTTGCCGATCGCGAAGACCAGATCGCGAAGTTGAAGGATGATTTGGCGAAGATGACGGCCGAACGCGACCAGCTGAAGAAGCAGGCCGAACTGCTGTCCATGCCGAAGTCCGAATACAAAGACGCGAACGCTCCGGTTGAAGCGATTGAGAAGATGGAAGAAGTCAAAGTTGAAATCACTGGCAAAGTCCTGATTGTCAACGAAGAGTGGAACTTCGTCACGTTGGATCTGGGCAAAGACCAAGTCGTTCCCGGCCTGAAGATGGCTGTGAACCAGAATGGCGCCTATCTCGCGACGGTGAAGATCACGAAGGTTGAAGATCGTGTCTGCTGCGCTGAAGTCATCAGCGGCCGTGTTGCGGACATCAAGGCTGGCGCGGTGGTCTTCTACTCCGGCACGAACAAAGTCGGCAAGGAGGAGTAATCAATGAAACTGTTCTCCATCTGCATGATCGTGGCCTTCTTGGCGTTGGGCGCGGCTGTCGCGTTCCAAGTCTTGGAAATGAAGACGTTGTTCTTCTTCTGAAGAAAGGACGTCATGAAGCGCAAGTTGCTGCTGGCGGTTCTTGTCTTGGCGTTGCTTCCGGTTGCGGGATGCGTCGATGTTCAGGATCCGCATACCAGCTACGTTGCGCACAATCACAATGCGGACTACATGCCGTGGTGGGCTGCGGAGGATTTGCCGCGTGGGGGAGGTTCGGCAAAGTTTAAGGGAAGCTACACGGGAGATCTCAATACGGTTCAAGCCGCATTGTATATGCTTGGGTATTTGATTTTTGGTAACTGGTAATGAAGGCATTGTCCTTCTCCTGAAAACGATTGAATATGAAACGGTTACTGTTGTGGATTGGCGTTTTGGCGGCGTTGCTGCTCGTCACGGGATGCGTTAGCACTACGGACGGAAACAGCAATCTGCCGTGGAGCGCGCCCGCCAGCTGGGAAGACCAGACGTTGGGCATTCCGCTTTAAGAACGGCATGATTCATAATGGAAGGGCAATCCAGTCTTGTGGGTTGCCCTTTTTTAGCATTTGAAACAAAGGGAGTTAAAAAGGAAAAGGCGCATGGCAGGCGGTCATTTGGTGATAGCGAGCGGTGGCACGGGGGGGCACTTTTATCCGACGTTGGCGGTGGCCCGTGAGTTTTTGAAGGAACGGCCTGAAGGGAAGGTGACGCTTCTTGTTTCGGGCAAGCATGCGGAGGAGCAGACGAAAATCGCCGCGGATTTCGGCATCAAGGCGATTGAGATTCCGTCGGTCCGTCTGCCGGGAGTCGGTTTGGGGATGCTCGCGTTTCCGTTCAAGATGCTCAGTTGCGTGATGAAGGCGAAGAAAGTCTTGAAGCAACTGAACGCGGATGTGCTGCTGGGCATGGGCAGTTTCGCCGCTGTTCCCGCCTGCTGGGCGGTGAACACGAAGAAGACGCCGCTTGTGCTGCATGAAGGCAACAGTTTCATGGGGCTGACGAACCGTGTTTTCATCGGCAAGGCGAGCGCGGTCGGCCTGTCGTTGCCGTTGGCGGACATGGGGCAGGTGAAAGGCCGTCGTTCGGAGCAGGTCGGCATGCCGTTGCGGGAGGCGATTGTGACGGCCGCCGCAGGCAGTTGCGAAAAGTCGCCCGACTATCTGCCGAGCCTTGGTTTGTCAAACGACAAGAAGACGGTTTTGGTGTTCGGCGGCAGCCAGGGGGCGCGCGCCATCAATGAATTGTTTGCAAACACGGCGGCCTTGCTGGGCGATGTGAAGGACAAGATTCAATTCATGCATCTCACGGGATCCGATGACAATACGGCGTTGGAAAACGCCTATAAGGAGGCTGGCGTGGCGGCGTCGATCCGCCGGGCGGATCCAAATATCGAGCAGTGCTACATCGCATCGGATCTGGTGGTTTGCCGTTCGGGAGCCTCCAGCATCTGCGAATTGGCGTTGTTCGGCAAACCGTTGGTCCTGATTCCGCTGCCGACGGCGGCGGACGACCATCAGACCGTCAATGCGAAGGTCGTGGAATCCGCTGGCGCGGCTCGTCATTTTGCGCAAAAAGAAGCGACGCCAGAGAAACTGGCGTCGCTGTTGAAGGATTTTCTGGAAAATGGCGCGGC
>JAFZAB010000204.1 GCA_017548425.1 Victivallales bacterium | reverse complement strand
TGCCGACGCTGCTCGGCGTGAATGTTTTGGTTTTCGTGCTCTTCTTCATGGTGAACACGCCTGACGACATGGCGCGTCAAGCGTTGGGGGAGAAGAACATGGATCCGTTGCAGGTGGAACGTTGGAAGGAAGCGCACGGCTACGAAGTGCCGCTTTTCTGGAACGGAGAGGCGAATGGTGCGCAGAAATTGACACAGACGATTTTCTTCCGAAAGAGTCTTGCCATGCTGTGGGGCAATTTCGGCCATTCGGACATGACGCAGGAGTCGATCGGCGGCGCAATCCGCCGCCGCGCATTGCCGTCGCTGTGCGTCTCGACACCGATTTTCTTGGCTACATTGTTGATTAACATCATTTTGGCGATGATTGTCGCAACGAAACGCGGGAGTGTTTCGGATGTGGTGACGCAATTCCTATGCGTTGCGTTAATGTCGATTTCAGGCTTGATCTACATCATCGCAGGGCAGTATTTCTTCGCGAAACTATTGCGGTGGACGCCTGTTTCTGGCTTCCTGCAAGGAATGGACATGTGGAAGTTCCTCGTATTGCCGATTTTAGTCGGAACGGTCAGCGGCATCGGCGGCGGCGTCCGTCTGTACAGAACGCTGTTCTTGGAGGAAATCAACCGCGACTACGTGCGGACAGCGCGGGCCAAAGGACTAGCCGAATCGCAGATTCTTTTCCTGCACGTTTTGAAGAACGCGATGATTCCGATTCTGACGAACGTACCGTTGCAGTTGTTGACATTGATGATGGGTAACATGTTGCTGGAGAACTTCTTCAGTATTCCGGGGCTCGGCGGATATACAATTACGGCGTTGGGCGCGCAGGATTTCGCCATTGTTCGCGCGATGGTGTTTCTCGGCTCCGTGCTTTACATCATCGGTCTGCTTTTGGCGGACATCTGCTACTCCATCGTCGATCCGAGAATTCGCCTTGGCTAAACGGATTTATAGAGAACCACGAAAATCACGAAAATCACGAAAATACAATGTCTTAGGAACCACAGAATACACAGATTACACAGAAAAGCCTCGCCGCCGGGCCGATATCACCGAAAGGATTCAATGATGAAAACAAGATGTTGATTATGAATACTTAAAACGGCTCCGGCGGCTCGGCGGTTGTGAAAGCGCTCGCGCGGAGAAAAGGATGACGTGCGGAAGCTCTTCGCTAAAAACAGAATGAATGTTTAGGATTTGAATATGATTAAGGAAATATGGAATAGCTGGTGGTTTCAGAACTTGCTGGTGGTGTTGCTGCTGGCGGTTCTGACGTTGATTGGCTGGCGGTTGAGCCGCCGCGAATATTGGAGGCTGGCGTATCGCGAAGTGCGTCAGCGTCGCGGGGCGGTGATCTGCTTTTTCGTGCTCTGCCTGTACGTTGTGATCGCGTTGGCGGACAGCGTTGGTTGGCGGCGTGCTTTGAAGGATGAAAATGGCGAAATCCGCCGCAATCCGGAGACGAATGCCGTCGTCTATGATCGTGGCGCGTCCGCATTGGATTATCTGCTGAAACCGTTGTCGGAGAAGAAAGAGAAGACGTATTCCGCGCCGTTGTCGGATGTGTCGTTCATGTATGAGACGGCGACGGATGAAGAGGGTGTCCATCGTGTCCAGCCAAAGTTGAAATATCCTGGACAGCACTGGCTTGGAACGGATCGTATCGGCATGGACGTGTTCGTTCAGGCATTGAAAAGCATCCGCACAGGCATGGTCATCGGCATTCTGACAACGCTGTTGGCTGTACCGTTCGCGCTGTTCAGCGGCGTCATATCTGGCTACATGGGCGGTTTCGTCGATGATGCGTTGCAGTATATTTGCACGGTGTTCAGCTCCGTTCCGACGGTGTTGTTCATTGCGGCATTCATGTTGATTTTCGGCACGGGATTGCCGCAGCTATGTGTCGCGATGGGAATCGCCTCATGGACAGGGCTGTATCGACTGCTTCGCGGCGAAACATTGCGGTTGCGTGAAGCGGAATTTGTGCAAGCCTCCGTGGCGATGGGCACATCGACATGGAGGATTCTGTTGCGTCATATTATTCCGAATGTCATGCATCTTGTTCTCATTACGGCGGTTCTGCGATTCTCCAGCGGTGTGTTGGCGGAAGCAGTATTGACGTATCTGGGCATTGGTGTTGGAGCGGACACGGTGTCGTGGGGCTCGATGATCAATGATGCGCGAACGGAACTAACGCGTGATCCGATCATTTGGTGGAAACTATGCTCTGCGTTCGTTTTCATGCTTGGTTTGGTTCTGCCTGCCAACATCTTCGGCGATGCCGTGCGTGACGCGCTCGATCCGCGGCTGAGAACGCAATAGAATTAAGCCTTCTAGATTTCTAGATTTTTCCAACAGTTGCTTATATTATATAAAACATTTTTCCAATATTGTAAAAAACAGTAAAAACAAGGAGCCAACAATGCAACAAGCTGACATCGGTCTGATCGGACTTGCCGTCATGGGCGAGAATTTGATTCTGAACATGGAGAGCAAGGGATTCACCGTCGCTTGCTTCAACCGCACCGTGAGCAAAGTCGATGACTTTGTGAATGGCCGCGGCAAAGGCAAGAACATCATCGGCGCGCACAGCATCAAAGAACTGATCGCCAATCTGAAGCGTCCTCACAAAGTCATGCTGATGGTCAAGGCCGGCCAGCCCGTCGATGATTTCATCGAACTGCTGATTCCCGAAATGGAGCCGGGCGACATCATCATCGATGGCGGCAACAGCCATTTCCCGGACACGACACGTCGTACGCAGTATCTTGAATCCAAAGGTCTTCTGTATATTGGCACAGGCGTTTCCGGCGGTGAGGAAGGCGCGTTGATCGGCCCGAGCATGATGCCTGGCGGCAGCCCAGCCGCATGGCCGCTCGTGAAAGACATCTTCCAGAAGATCTGCGCCCATACGGACAAAGGCGAGCCGTGCTGCGACTGGGTCGGTGAAAACGGCGCAGGCCATTTTGTCAAGATGGTTCATAACGGCATCGAATACGGCGACATGCAGCTGATCTGCGAGACATACCATATCATGAAATCCGTCGGTTTCACGAATGAAGAGATGCATGACGTGTTCGCGGAATGGAACGAAGGCGAACTGAATTCCTATCTAATTGAAATCACGCGGGATATATTGGCTTACAAGGATGCCGAAGGCAATGCTGTCGTCGATTTGATTCTCGACACGGCAGGTCAGAAGGGCACGGGCAAGTGGACGGCCATCGCGGCGTTGGATGCGGGCATGCCGCTGACGCTGATCGGCGAAGCGGTGTTCGCACGCTGTTTGTCCGCCATCAAAGAAGAGCGCGTCACGGCCAGTGGCGTGCTGAAAGGCGATGTCGTTCCGTTCACAGGCGACAAGAAGCAGTTGGTCGCCGATTTGCGCAAGGCGTTGTACGCCGCGAAGATCGTCTCCTACGCGCAGGGCTATCAGCTGATGATGGCCGCCGCGAAGGAATATGGCTGGAAGTTGAACTACGGCGGCATTGCGCTGATGTGGCGCGGCGGCTGCATCATCCGTTCCCGCTTCCTCGGCAAGATCAAGGAAGCGTTTGATAAAGATCCTGAACTCAAGAACTTGCTGCTTGATCCGTTCTTCAAGGCCGTCATGGACGATTCGCAGGCCGCATGGCGCCGCGTCGCCGTCGCCGCCATCCAGACTGGCGTGCCGATGCCGTGCATCACGGCGGCGTTGAGCTACTTCGACGGCTACCGCAACGCGCGTCTGCCGCAGAATCTGTTGCAGGCGCAGCGTGACTATTTCGGCGCCCATACGTATGAGCGTGTTGACAAACCGCGCGGCGAATTCTTCCACACGAATTGGACGGGCCATGGCGGCAGCACAACCGCCAATACGTACATCGCCTGATTCGTTTTCACGTAGAGACGGTGTTCGCGCCGTCACTATTCGCGTCTCGTGTCTCGCGTGTCATGTCCAACTAGCAAAGGAATAGGACGTGAGACATGAGACGTGAGACGTTATGTTTTACAACAGTTCGCGCTGTATTTGGTATTCAAGGAAATGTAATGAAGAGAATCATCTATCTTCTGGCGGTGTTTGTCGCTACGACGGCCGTCTGGGCCCAGGAGAGCGGCGTCTCCGTGGTTGATTTCACGAAAGGCGCAGGCACATGGCAGCGCCGTGTCTGGAAAAACGGCGGCAAAGAGTTTGACATGTCCGCTTTGAACGTCCGTCCGGAAGATCCTGAAAATGTGAGCGAATGTCCTGCCGCCCTGAATCTTCCGTTGAAGTTTCCGGGCGACGGCGAATTCGTGTCGCCATTGCCCGGGCCGCTTGGTGCATGGCGGATGGCGACGCATCTGGAGTTCAGCTTCCAATTTCCTGAAAATCTGCCGGAAGGCACGATGGCGGCGATTTTTACGAAGGACAACGACCATTTGTGGCGACAAGTCCGCCGTCCTGTTGCATCTCTAGTAAAGACTGGTTCCGTTAGCCGTTTTCGCGTGGCGATCAGCGGTGAAGACGCCGTGAAGGAATGGGAGTGCTTCGGTCATCGCCGTCCATGGAATGCGTTGACGGTGAAGAACTTGCTGGAATACGGCGTTCGTTTTGAATTGGACACAGGCGTGAAAGCGGATTTTGACGGCAGTATCTTCTTGACGGATGTGCGGCTGTTGTTTTTGGACGCTCCTAAGACATTGGCCGTGCGTGACTTCGAATATGCGCCTCTGGCTCCGAATGTCGGACGTCGTATCGAATTCAGCTTCCGCCTGAACATTTGGCCGACGGAGCCCTACAATCCTGCGAAGACGAAAATCGAAGCGGTCATTACGCGGCCAGATGCAAAAGAAGACGGCACTGGCGTTGAACGTATCAATGGTTTCTACTACGAAGATTTCCTTTACAATCGCGAAGAATGGGACAAGACGAAATGTCTCATGCCCTATGGCGAACCGTGCTTCAAAATCCGCTACTGCCCACGCGTGGCCGGACAGCATAAAATCACCATCCATATCACGATTGATGACAAAAAAGCGGAAGTCCCTGAAATGACGTTTGAAGCGACGCCGGCGTTCGATGATTACCACGGCTTCGTCCATCTCGATCCAAACAACAATCAATACTTTACCTACGACGACGGAACGCTTTACTGGGGGCTTGGCATGAATGTGCGAAGTCCGTTCGACAACCGCTACTATGAAGTCGCGCCATATTCGCCGTGGCAGGATCAAGGCTTGTCCGTCTATGAAAAGCTGTTCAAGACATATCGCGAACATGGCATCAATACGGCGGAAGTCTGGATGTGCTCATGGTGGCTGGCGTTGGAATGGATTAATGACGCGCCCGGCTTCCATGGCGTTGGACAGTATAACCAATACCGCGCGTGGATGTTGGACTATATCCTGCGGCTGGCGGAGGAGAACGGCATCAAGCTGATCATCGTCATCAACAACCACGGCAAGTTCGGCATGACTTACGACACGGAATGGAAGCGCAATCCGTACAACAAGGAGCTTGGTGGTTTTCTGGAGCGTTGCGAAGAGTATTTCGCAAACGCGGAAGCGAAGCAGATGTTCAAAAATCTAGCGGATTACATGGTCGCCAGATGGGCGGCCAGCCCGAACGTGTTGTTCTGGAAACTGTTCACAGAAGTCGATTTGACTGGCCCCGATATTTCATACTATCAGCGTGATCCGCTTATCGCGGCGTGGCATCATGAAATGGGCGGCTACTTGAAGGAAATCGACATCTACAAGCATCCGATCACGACGCATTGGATGCTTAGTTACCATCGTATCGATGCGGCGATTTCCGCCGTGCCTGAATTGGATCTGTTGACGACGGACGCCTACTACAGCGGCGGCGGAACGGCGCAGTTGATCAATCTTCTGCGCGGTAGCCGTGATTTTGGTAAGGCGAAGCAGAAGCCGTTGGTTATCACGGAGTTCGGTGGCTCGTCCTACGCGGACAACATGACCAATCTTGTGAAGCAGGTTGAAGTCGGTCTGTGGACAGGTTTCTTCAGTGAAATGTCGATTCTGCCGATGTATTGGTGGTTTGCCTTGATAGAAGACAAAGGACTCTATAATTATTATGATGCGATTCGGTTGTTCGGTGAAAAGGAAGACCGTCGCGGTATGACGAGCACGGCTTTTGATGTACCGAATACAAGTCTGCAAGCCAGTGAGTTGCGTAAAAACGACCGATTGATGTATTGGATTTTTGACAAGGCGTTTTTCTTCTCCGATGTGGAGAATTTGACGATTGCGGAACAGAACGGAAAGAAGATGGTCGTCATGGCTCCGGAGCCTGGCGAATATACCATGGAATTCTGGTCGCCGTCGAATGGAAAACTTTTGGAAACAAAGGATTTGACGGTTGCGAAAGAGGCCAAGGTGATTGAACTGGCCTTGCCGTCATTCACCCGCAGTATTGCGGTGAAAATTATTAAGAAATAGTGATGTTTGCTTGGCTCTTTGTGAAGACGTAATGGTCTGCCATTACGTGGTTTGACGAGAGACATGAGACGTGAGACGTGAGCAAAGACATAAGACGGTGAGACATAAGGTGATGTTCCCCCAAAAATTTTTTTCTCTTTTCTCTCATTGTCTTATGTCTTTTCGTCTATCGTCTCCGCACGTCTCACGTCTCACGTCTCACGTCATGCTTGTTACTAGATTAAAAGGATACCCATCATGAAAAAACTGCTGTCGGTCTTGTTGATGACGGGAGCTTGCCTCATGGGGCAGCGTGCGAATATGCTTGGTGATGTGGAGGGTGTGGATAAATGGCCACATAAAGTCAACGTAAAGACCGAAATATCAGAGGATAAGAATCTTCTGACGGTAACGTTGACTGCGAAAGATTTCCAATTTGGCTGGTTTCAGCATAATCTGCCGCAAGTGGAAAACTATGCTGATTTCACAGGCATCTATGGCCGTTATCGGAGCCGCCAGTTCGGCAACGCGATTTTGTATCTCCTTTTCCCTCATGAGAATGCGGAGCAGGAATATTATCGTGGCGAGATTGGTGAACTCAATGAATCGGAAGGCAAATGGATGGAATTCTACATTCCATTCGCGGACCTCAAGCCGGAGCGGAATGCGCGGATGGCGATGGTGAAACCATCACTGCTTTCGACGGATAATCGGATTGAAATCAGCATCAATAATCTTGTCGATGAAGAAACCGTTGTCGAATTCGATTCGCTGTGTCTTCTTGGAAAAGACGAAACGAAAGCCGTTGAAGAACGATTGGCGAAACAGCAGATTGACCATTTTCTTGTGAAAGAGAGCGACTTGCCGTCGGAAGGTGTTCATCCGAGGCTCCTTCTGCATGGCGATTTTCTGAAGAAGATTCAGGCGAAGGCGACGGCTGGTGGCAATGCACAGGCGGGCTATGAAAATCTGATTCGCCATGCCGATGGTTATTTGAAATCGTTCAAGGCAGACGATCCGTTCGGTAAAATCCTATCATTCGAAGCGCAAGAAGGCTTGACGGCACATCAGAAGCGTGGCAGTTTCGAAGGCGCGCTCGTGCCCGCCGTGCGTCCAATAGAAGTCTTGGCGGCCGTCGGACTGTTGACTGGCGATGAACAATACAGCCGTCTAGCCGCCAAAGGCTTGGTGAACATGGCGCGTTCGCTGGACGTGAAATCTCCGCAGTTGAGTCTTGGATTCTATTACACGCGAACATTTTATGTTCGCGCGTTGGCTTTTGGCTACGACTGGTTGTGGGCGTTTCTGACGCCAGAAGAACGTCATGACGTGAAAGCGACTCTACTTGGTTTGGTGACAGATATTTACGACAAGAGTTGGAAGGACGGCTGGGGCCACCATCCGCTGAATCGTGTCTGGAATTGGGATCCAGGCCTTGTGAGTTGCGCAGGGCTTGGCCTTTTGGCGATGGAAGGCGAAACACGCTTGCCCGAAGCCGCCATGCTGATTGAATTCCGCCGTCATTTGCGCGATTATCTGACGTTTGGGCTTGATTTCGATGGTTGCGGCCATGAAGGGCCAGGCTATTTGGCCTATGGCATTGGCGCGGGCGTGGAATTCGCCGAATGTCTGCGGCAGCTTGGTCGTGGCGATTTGTTCACGGAAACGAACTGGCAACTTATCGCGCCATGGATCGTTTCGGAGATGCTGCCGCATCGCGCGTTGTGGAACAATTTGTCTGATTGCGGTCATGGTCGTCTGCCCGGAAATGCCGTCTATAGTTATACATGTGGCCGTCTGGCGGAGCTTGCGCGGCAGGATTCGATGAAGGAAGGCGAACGGTATCCAGCCACGGAAGATTTGATGAACGGTCTCCAATACATGCAACATTTCCGCGAGATGCCTGGTGAAAGGAAACTCAGCTATGGCGCGATGGCTGCGTTGATGGGCTGGGCGTGGAAGCATACGGATTGGGAGAATTCCGTCAATGAACTGGCTCCAGCCGCCGCGTTGGCCTATACGCTGTTCCATGAAGACTGCAACGCCATTGATGATCCTGGCCGAATTCTGCCGGAAGGACTGCTATTCAGAGGACGCGGTCTTGTCTCATCACGCGTCGGTTACGATAATAACAGCCTGTTTCTCGCCGTGGAGGCCGGTCCGCATGCGGCCGGCCATGATCAAGGCGATAAAGCGACGTTTACTTATTATGGTTATGGACAGGACTTTTTCATTGACAGCGGTTATGGCAACGACGGCTTCCCGATGAAGAGCGGTGGCAGTTTTGCGCACAATGTCGTGCTCGTCGATGGCGAAGGGCAGCCTTGCCGTTGGCACAACAACAGCAGTGGCGAAATCACGGGATACCATTATTCAAAGGAATTCGACTGGATTCGTGCGGATGCCAAAACGGCTTGGAATGCGTCATTTACGCAATGGGTGGAACGTCCTACGGGGCGCAATATCGCCGTTGCGGAACGGCAGTTCGTCCATGTTCGCGGTGACGGAAAGGATATTCCGCCATATCTCGTCGTTTATGACGACATCCGTAAGAACGACGACAACCTCCATGATTTCACATGGCAGTGGCATTATCAAGGCTATATGCACTTGGATACCAAGGAGAAAGGACGTTGGACGCTGTCGGCGGCCAATCAAAGCACGAAAGTGCTGACGACGCGTCTGGACTATAAGAAAGGCAAGGCTTTTTTTGATTTCACCGTTCCAAAAGACGGTGATTACAAATTCTGCGCGTTGACGGCGGCAGGTGGTCAGGATCCAGGCAAGTCTGACAGCTTCGTCGTTGTCATCAATGGCGATTTGATCGCCTCATGGGACACAAGCCAGTCGCCGATGCTCTGCTGGACGCCTGTGTTTGATCGTGGCGAAGGCGTGCCGCGCAAATATTCGTTCAAGCAAGGCGACAAGGTGACGGTGGAACTTCGTTATCGCGAACCTGAAGCGGAATTGGCGTGCATGATGATGATGCCATTTGCGGCAGAACTGCCTGTCGGATTGGATGACAGACCGGACGGATGCGTGTTGCTGACGGCGGAAGAGGCTCGTCTGGATGATGTCAACCCATTGCTATTGGCGGATTTCAAGACGGCCAACACTTCCAAGGCGCAAGTCACCGTGTATCCTGTGACGACACCGGATGGCGAAAACGCCATCACATGGTTTGAAACAAGCCGCAATGGAATCCATCCGAAATTGAGCCATACGGTGAAAGGCGTGAAAAATCCGAATTTTATCATGGTTATCGTGCCGCAACAGGACGCCAATGGCCCGTTGCCGACGGCTGTTACGAAATTGGCTGGCGATAAGCCGGGCGTGGAAATCCGTTGGGGGAACAAGATGGATAGGATTGTCTTCCCGTCTGCTGATGCCATCGGCATCAGCCGCAGCATGGAATTCACACGCCTGCAAGACGGCAACGCCATCTTGCGGTGGAATGGAAAACGGTAAACTGGGATATCTGGGCCAAGCTTTCTTTTATCCCAGATATCCCAATCTGTTTTAAGCACTTACGCCAATTCGGCAGCTTCTTCTTCGTCTTCGACCAAATCCTCTTCGCTTTCCGCGTCATCATGAGGCATGGCGAGTTCACATGTTTCGCGTCGTGCGTTGATTTCGGTCTCGATGGCTTTTTGAAGTTCCAAGTCGTTCTGAATAGCGAGTTTGGTCTGCTCGCGGCCTTGCGCGATCTGGACGTCGTTCATGGCGAACCATGAGCCACGTTTTTCCAAAATGCCCATGTCGATGGCGACATCAAGCAGCGATCCCGCGCGAGAGATGCCTTCGGCATACATGATGTCGAATTCGCATTCCATGAAAGGCGGCGCGAGCTTGTTTTTGACGACTTTCACCTTCACACGGCTGCCGGCGGCGACGCCGTCTGCGCCTTTGATCGTGGCGATGCGGCGGATGTCCAGACGGATGGACGCGTAGAATTTCAACGCGCGCCCGCCCGTGGTGGTTTCCGGATTGCCGAACATCACGCCGATCTTTTCACGGATTTGGTTTGTGAAAATGACGCAGGTGTTTGTTTTGGCGACGATGGCGGTCAGTTTGCGGAGGGCCTGCGACATCAGGCGGGCCTGTAATCCGACATGGCTGTCTCCCATTTCGCCTTCGATTTCCGCACGCGGAACAAGAGCCGCGACGGAGTCAATGACCAACACGTCAATGCCACCGCTGCGGACAAGCGTTTCCGCGATGTTGAGGGCGTCTTCGCCGCAGTCCGGCTGGGAGACGATCAGATTGTCCGTATCGACACCGATAAGTTTGGCGTATTTCGGATCGAGCGCGTGCTCCGTGTCGATGAACGCACAGCAACCGCCTGCCTTTTGGGCGTTGGCGACGACATGGAGGCAGACCGTCGTCTTACCGGACGATTCCGGACCATAGATTTCGATGACGCGGCCGCGTGGGAAACCGTTGCAACCCAAGGCGATGTCCAAGGCGATGGCACCAGAACTGATGACATCGACGGCTTGTTGCGGACGGTCGCCCAACCGCATGATGGAGCCTTTACCGAATTCTTTTTCAATCTGGCCGAGGGCGAGTTTGAGATTGCGTTCACGGGCTTCGGAGACGGAGTTGAGTGTGTTTGCTTTGACCATGGTGTGTGTCCTTTTTGTTATGGATTGATTGGTTTCGGAACTCTTCTTGATTGACAACGCGATTAAGATAAATCCGAGACCTGGACAGTTTTTTGTCCACCATGATCAAATAATGAAAATTATTTTATTTTTGTGTTTGAGACGAGAGGACGGATGGTAGCCAAAATAAAAATAGTCACTGCAGAATATCCGCAATCACGGCGTTCGTCACGTTGCGTGTGCACATTTGGAAGCCTGTGACGCCTTGCGCAATGTGGGCGGCGCATTCCGCCTTGTTGGAGACGCCCCATGTCCAGATGCGGATTCCTTTTGAAGCGGCGTATTGAAGCTTTTCTGGCGTGACTGTCGCAAGTTGGTGATTGTTGAGACAGATGATCTTATAGCCGTCGGCGGCGGATGAGTCGATGAGTTCCGTCGTCAGTTGGACATCAGGATATTTGGTGTTGCAATAGACCAGTCCGGGCAGAAGCGCCGATACGCAGTCAACCGCCTCCTTGACGCCTGTGTAGAGGTTGATGATCGTTCGATGCTCCATCTTGTGGGCACGGATGTGTTCGACCATCCGCTGGGCGGTTTCCGCACGCCAGGGTTCGGCGCGAAGTGTCAGATATGCGGCCACGTCAAACTTTTCGCAAAGGGCAAGCATCGTGTCGAGCGTGCATGGATGCAAGATTTGGCCTTCGAACGGATGCTCGAATTCCAAATCGCGGATCTTGCTGAAAGGCATGTCATGGATGGGCGTGTAGTTGTCTTGGTTGAAAGTGGCGATTTTGCCGTCTGGCGTGAAGGTGTAGCCTGCATCATGGCAGAGGACGATGACGCCGTCGCTGCTGAGCCGCATGTCGGCCTTGAATCCGTTGAAGCCTTCTTCGATGCCTTTTCGGAAATGCATTTCCGTATTGCCAGCCAGAAAACCCTGCCCATGGAAGTTGCTGAGCACGGAATATTCGATGTTCATGATTTTGCGTTCGAACGGCTTGTCGAAATACGCCTTGAAGGTTTCGTCAGCAGGGGAGAGCGTTGATTGGGAAATATTGGATTCGGACATGGTTGGTTCCTTTTCTAATATGAAATTGTTTTTGGGGGCTTTTTCTTGAAAATAAATGGATATTTGTCGCTTCTGTTACCTTGCTATAGAAGATATTGTTTCACAATTAAGGCGGCGTATGAAACGTGTCAGATTGGCTCCGATGGTTGGGAATCATTCAATATACCGTTTTTGTGATACATTGTCCATGCTATAAGGACTATCAAACAAGTCACAGGAAATAACAGGATGTTCCATAGAATCATTCGCTTCACATCGCTGAAACGCGGGTGGTAGTCATGTTTGGCGTATTCAGCGTGGATGGCTGGGGGCATGAGATCAATGTTGATGGCATCTTGTAGATTTGGAACTTTGGCAAAACAGTCGCGGAGTTCCATGCGATAATGCCATCCGCTCCAAGTTGTTGCAATAGTCATTAGCTGGAGGATAAACAGCAATGCAGCAAGTACAATAAGAAAGGATTTTTGACGTCTGAACAGCAATATGGCGGCAACGAGAATCCAAATGACAGCTAAGGCGGCGAGCAGCCATAGGCGGCATTCATATATAAGACTGAGTATTTTAAGGCTTGCAGGAATTTCCATGACTTTTCTCCTTCGGGAAAGGCTGGATATTCTGGATATTCTGGATATTCTGGATTAGAACATATTTAACATATTGTTTATTTCTTATTTACAAATCATTCTGTAAAAAATCCAGAACTTCCAGAACTTCCAGAACTTCCAGAACTTCCAGAACTTCCAGTCTCTCCTGAAAATCATTGCAGTTTGGTTCATCGGCATTATAGTAATGAATGTGAGAGAATATATTCAAAAACATAAATAGGAACCACCTGTGAAAACTATCCAAAACCAGACCTACGATGAAGAGCGGGCCTTGTACGAAAGCCGTGGCGTGAAAGCGGTTAACTGCCGTTTCGACGGGCCGGTGGACGGCGAAAGCGCCTTCAAGGAAAGTCAGGATATTCAAGTTGAAGGCTGCTTTTTCAATCTTCGCTATCCGTTCTGGCATGACGATAGGCTGTTAATCACAAATTGCGAGATGACGGAAAAGTGCCGTGCCGCGCTATGGTATTCGAAAAATATCCATATCAAAGACACGAAAATGCACGGAATCAAGGCGTTACGAGAATGCGAAAACGTCACGATTGAAAACTGCGATATTATCTCG
>JAFZAB010000203.1 GCA_017548425.1 Victivallales bacterium | reverse complement strand
CCAAAGCGCAACCGCTTTTTTTGCTTATGGCTTATGGCCGATGGCTTATGGGGAAGGCTTATGGCTTATGGCCTTTGGTTCGGATATTCCAATTTAGAGATGTCGAAATCCAGGCCAATCAAGTGGGAGAGAATTTCATCCAGTTCTCTCTGAGGCATTTGTGGCTTCCTGGAGAGAATCCACAAAGAATCTTTCGTCTTGCCGGTGACGACGGCGTAATGATAGTCGTCCGCCAGACGGATGATGCGGTAGTCGCTGTAGAAGTGTTTGTTGAAGGAGACTTCCAGCAAGCCGATCTTCTTCCATTCTTTGAATCGCGCAACGCCTTCCGCCACTTTTACTTGGCCATCACGGATCCCTGTGTTCTTGATTTTTACGGTGCCGTCCTGCAGCAACGTGTATTCCGCCTTGACGTTTATCATGTTGCGTTCAAACCACTGCGGCAACCGTGCGATTTCATACCACGTGCCCATGTACCGCTCCACATCGAAATTCTCCACGGCGGAAACATGACGGGGAGCATTGCTATCCGACACGCAGCTGCACAGCGTCGTCAGAAACGAAACCATCAGGGCCAAGGTGAAGAAATGTGTCGCTTTCCGTTTCATTGCAAACTCCTTTGACAATGGATCATTCGAGGAGGTTCATTTCGTTGAAGGCGGCGGAGAGTTCGACGACCTTTTTGAAAACGCACGGGGCGTGATTGGCTTCGCAGTATCCGTCCGACCGTGAGTTGCCGCATGGGCAGAGCGTCAGCCGTTTGGGACATGATGAATTGTCGAGACCGTACGTCTTTTCATCGCCTTGTTTGAAGAACTTACGTGCCATACGCGACGCCTTGCCATCAGCTCCCGGACGAATGAGCGATGCCTTGAGCTTTTCGAACCAGGCAGGCTGGCCGAGTGAAGCGGATGCCAACTGGCTGGCCTCAGCATCATAGTTGAGCGGTTCGTTTTCCAGAAGGTTGGCGAAGAAATAATGCGGGCGGCTTTGGGAGTGGAACGTAGGGGCGGGTGCGAACGAGATGTCGCCATGGAAATTATGCCATCTGCGGAGCCATTCCGGATAGGAGGTCACGATGGCGCTGAGGGCTTCGAATTTCTCCCAGAATTGGCGGAAATCGCTGGAATAATACAAGCCTGTGATTTGGATGCCGTTGTATCCAAGGAACTTAAGACCAAGCGTCTGCAAGGCGAGAAGTTCGCATTGATAGGTCATGAATTCCGCTTCCGAATTGGCGTGGCGCTGCAGGGCGGACGCGACGGGCAGGGGGATGACTTGTCCTGCGAAATAGCTTTCGCTGAGATTCTGGGCTTGTTCGAAAGAGAGAAAGGCGATGCGGGCGAGGACGGGTTTCACCAATTCACGCATTTGCATAAACCATTGCAGCTCTTGATATTTCTTCATGTCCCAACCAGCCTGCGTCACGATGAAATTGGCACCGGCCGCGCATTTGCGGAACATCTTTGCGTATTGGAGACATTGGTCTTCAGGCGTGTATTTGAACGGATTGACGGCGGCGCCGAGCGACACGTCCGGCAGGAACGCCTTGATGGCGGCCAACGTATCCAGACTGTCCATATATCCCCTTGTATAAGGAAGATAGTTGCCTTTTGCGTCTGGAACATGATCCGGAGCGATGTTGCCTGTGACGGCGAAGAGATTGACGATGCCGTTCGATTTGGCGGACGCGGCGTCCGTCTTCAAATCATGAATGCTACGCCCCTGGCCGGACAGCACCATGGTGACGGGACGCGACGTCAAATCCTGCAATTTACGCGCCGTTTCCAACGCGGAGGCGGAGAATCCATCCGGCCGGATGGAAGTCGCCATAAAGCTAAGCTTATCTTCCGGAAGGACTTGCGCCGACGATTTCGCCAACGCGATGGTCTGCGAGCTGAGGGAGCCGTCCGATTCCGGGCGGCATTCGATCTGGACGAAGAAGTCGGATTTGTAGAGCAGATCCGTCAACGTTGTCTTCGTATCGAAAAGAATATTGAGTTGTTTGTCTTCTGGTGTGGGCATTATGGAATCCAATCTGAAATCAAAGGGCATTTACTTACTATAACGAATCAAAGTCAAGAGGCAATTGAACAGAGCGGAAAAAACTTGTTTTTCAGACAAACAGCCTGCCCAAGAGGTAATTACAAAAATGCTCATATGCCTATGTTAAGGAAACCACAGATCACACAGATTACACTGATTTTTTTTCACAGATAGCCTTGCCGCCGAGGCCGATAAAAATGCTTAAGGTTCTTATTATAAAGAGAATATAAATAACAAGAAGGATTCATCGGCCTCCGGCGCCAAGGCTGGTTCTGAAAATCACAGATGAAAATCAGGCTAATTTTTTATTTTTTTAAATCATCTCTCAAAATACAGAAAACGCGCGACATCGTCAAAAACGATGATGCCGCGCGCGATTTTGTGGCAAGCCGTTTCAGACGGCTGTGGCGGATTTTAGAACTGATACTGGAGGCTGAGGACGAAGCCGTCGCCGACGCCGAGTTCGCCAAAGCCCTTGTCCGTCTTGCCCGTGTTCACGTAGGCGCCAACCACCGTGAGATTGGCGTTCACAAACCATGCGACATGGCCGTTCCAGTAGTCGGCGTTCTCAATGCCGTCGCCCGCGTCGATGCCTTGGCGATATTCCACGCCGATGGCGACGTTGTCGGCGGGGAGGATGTCCACGTTGGCGAAGAAGGACGTCCCGTAATGGTTGTGGCCGACCATGCCGTAAACCACTTCGTCACTGCGCTGTACGCCAGCCGAAACGAGCACCGGCTTGGGCAGTTGCGTGATCAGTTTGGTCGCCACGGCATAGTATTCTATGCCAGAATGGGACAGCCCGAACAAGTCTGTCGTGGCGCTGTCCGTATGCCGATAAACGGCACCGATGGCAATGGAGGGAATCCATGCGGTGTCGAAGGCATTTTCGTCCAGCAACCGGACTTTCACGCCCAGGCTGTTAGCTTCGATGCTGTTTTCGCCGTAATCGCGTGCGTTGACGAGATTGAAGGCGTAGCTGAATTCCACGCGGTTCGCCGCAGTCAGCGAAATGCTGTAGGAACTCCAAGAAATGTTGCTGTCCGAAAGTTTCACGTACCACGCGCCGATCTGTGGCTTCGTGATCCAGTCGTTGTCTTCCAATTTGCCGCCTGCCGTGTAGGCCAACGGGTTGAAGGCGATGCCTCCTGCGCCGTCCAAACTGTTCAGCGGAACTCCGCCGAAAACCGTGCCCGCCACGCCGATGACCAAGACTGCCAGAATGATGCGAATGTCTGTGATTTTCTTCATGATGACTTCTCCTTGCTTGATGCCTGTTGGTTTGGTTTTGATTGAATGACTACTGAATAAGTAGTATTAAATGGAACAAACATTACTATACATGGCAAAATAGGCTTTGCAAGGAAACATGATTAAAAAAGTTGTGATTATGGTGATTTTTTTTGAATTTTTACTCAAAAAGAGGGTGCGGAATCATAGATGAGGCAGTATGAAGACCTGTAAAGACAACTGGATTAGGGGACTTTTTAATCCGTTGCTCACGTCTCATGTTTCGCGACATACCTTATATATATAGGTCGTTTGTTTGCGGTCCTGCTGATGGTTTCAAAAATGGCTTGAATCAAGGCGTCAATTGCTTTTCATTGTCAATTCGTGAAAGCAAAAATCCTTGCAAACGTAACCTTGAACGTTAGATTTGCAAGGATTTTTATGAAGAGTCCAGAGGGGCGAACTCAATCTACAATGCAAGTGGATTATTACTTTTCCGCCTTGAAACTTAATTTCTTGCGTTCGGCTAGCTCTTCAATGGTTTTGCAACCTTCCAGTGGAAAGGCTATAACATGCCCGTCTGCAAAGGCGATGCTGATTCGGTTGTCATGACTGTTGAATTCGTCGTGGAACAGAATGACGCGATACGGTTCCTTAATTTTGTTCAATGCGATGGATTGGCGTACATAGTGGTAAGGCTTGCCGCTTTCTGGACAGTTGAAGATATCCTTTTCGATATAATCATGTAATTCTTTTTGCCAATTGTCTTCAGAAGGGAAGGCTCCGTCATGGTCTTTTGCAAAATTATATAGTGCCAGATACATCTGCTCCAGTCTGTTTTGGCATTCGAAGGTATGCCCGCGTTTACGGAGGTAGTCCTTCATCCAGGCGATTTCTTTACTGTAAGACGGCCAGACTGCATGCCCCATGCCGACTTCGCTGATGATTTGCTTGTCACGGGACGGAATCTGGTTGTAGGCGGCATAGACGGACGACGGACTGCATGTGCGGTCGGCAAGACCGACGATTACACGTATGGGTGCAAATAAATATCTTGCAAAATTCTTGGCATCGTAGTACTGCGCCATTTTTTCGATTTCAGGCGAATTGTTCATCTGGCGGCAGAACTGTGGCCAGCCGGCGAGGCGCCCCTGCTTGTAGCCAAGGTGGTCGCACATCGCAGGAACATTGCAGACGAGTGCGCAAATATCTGGACCAAACAATCCGCCGAGGATGAAACCAAAGGCACCACCCTGGCTGCTGCCATGGTAGCCGATACAGTGCTTGATGACTTTTTCATGTTCCGCAAGCCACATGACGGCGTTGTAAATGCCGACAATGCTGTGGTGGAAGTAGGTCTTTTCACGATCAGGGATATTTTTGTACATGTACATCCCGTCTTTATTCAATTCATTATAGCTTTCTTTGCTGGTCTTGCCTGGAATATCCGGATCATACGTGTGGACGTTCATGACGAGATAGACGAAATCCTCCAATCTGGGGGCCTCTGTTGCTGAAGGCCCAGCTCCGGGCACGGAAACAATGGCGGGATATTTGCCGGGGGCTTTCGGAACGGTAAGAAAACCGTAGATGCGGCCTGACGGAATGGCAAAACTGACTTTGAAGCCTTCCACTTTGTCATTTGTAAGACGCGGCAATGGCGTCAGTTGCGGGGCGAGCCGAATGCTCTTACTCTTTTTTATTTCGTCATGCCAGAAGTCCATGAAATCATTTGGCAACGGGGCGCCTGGCTGGATGGCGAATGGCTCGAAGGCGGCGCCAAACACTTTGTGAAGCTTCTTTGGCTGCGCCGCGACATCGACGTCGAGACTCAGAATGCCGGGCTTGTCCATCGTTCCCGTCACGGTGAACGGATTGTCGGCGGCTAGATCGACTTGCTTCGTGGAAATAGTTGTCAATCCGTCGTTTGAGAGTCGGACGGAGGCGTTTCCCGCCTTGTGCAATTCATCGCCGTTCATCACGGTGACGGTGAAGACGGCCTGTTCATTGCATTTGTACATGGCGTCCGCATGGTCGAGCGTGACGTTGATTTTCGTCTGGGCGACCGTAACGGCGGCCATCAAAGTTAGCAGGCAAGTCAAAAAGGTTTTCATGGACGGTCTCCTTTGAGGTTTGTTATACGATATTGTTGATTATGGCTTTGGGGTTTGTCTGGAAGGGTCATTTCAATCAAATTCAATTTTAGGGCAGGCTGTAAATAGGTCCTAAAGAAGTTATCTCTATTTTTTAGTTCCAAGCGCTCCATAAGTTCATTTCTTGTCAAACATTCTTCTCCAAGGCATTTCAGTAGTCTGGACACTTGTTTGGAAGGTTGTATGGCTTCCCCTTGTATGGTTTCACCTTGTACGGTTCCGTCATGTATGGTTCCGTCATGTATGGTTCCGTCATGTATGGTTCCGTCATGTATGGTTCCGTCATGTATGGTTCCGTCATGTATGGTTCCGTCATGCATGGTTCCGTCATGCATGGTTCCGTCATGCATGGTTCCGTCATGCATGGTTCCGTCATGCATAGTTCCGTCATGTATGGTTCCGTCATCTATGGTTGTTG
>JAFZAB010000202.1 GCA_017548425.1 Victivallales bacterium | reverse complement strand
TGGTTTGGCGAAGGCATAATAACATCTTCTTACCCAATCTATTAGCCATTATGCTTTTGACGATGTCAAAGGCCACGGAGTGTTGTTTCAATTGCAACGGGATTCGATTTGAGGAAAACAGACAAGGAGGACAACAACATGAAGAAGATGATGTCAACATGCGAAAAGTTTTTTCAGAGCAGAAGGCGAAGTAGAAGGCAGAACAGAAGGAATCGAGAAGACCATCCGCAATTTCATTGAACGCAAAAGGAATCGTCATGTATCTGAAAAGCAGATACATGACGAACTGCTGCTTGATTTTGGATTGGATGCCGCTAACCCGAATATTTCATGAAAAATGCTTGAAAAAGGTGGCGGATTTTGTTTAAAGTGTTATATGGATATCGACGGCGGGACGCCGCCGCCACACCACCCCCGCAGGCGAGACGCCATCATGCCGCCTACGGCAGCGCTTATGGCCGATAGCTCATGGCTTATGGATATCGATGGCGGAACATCGTCAAGCCGCCTTCGGCAACGCTTATGGCGGATGGCTCATGGCCATCAACGGCATCTTTTTTCTCCGTCCATTATCCTTTCCTTTTTACATTAATGTATTATATTTAAACGGCAGTTTGTCGGGAATTAATGTAACTTACGAGGTAGGGCAACCATGGAAGATGGGGAGGAAAATTAGATGAGTGGTTGGCATGATACATTCAGGCAATGGGTGGGCCAGGCGAACATCCCGAAGGGGGCGTTTCGTCTGGCATTGCACGACTATGCCTTGGTTCCGTTGGCGTTGACGCAGGTTCTCGCGCATCGAAGCGGAAGTTTACTGGTCATTGCGGCGGACAGTGCACGGGCGGATTCGCTTGGCGTGGCCATTGGTTCCTACATGAAATTGATGGATGATCGCCGTCCGGTCGTCCCGTTGCAGGAGCTTGTGTTAGGGAAGCATCAATGGGTTCCTGAGAACGAAGCGGGCCGTTGCGCGGCGTTGGAAGTGGCGTTGAAAGGAACGCCCGCCATATTCATCGCAACCGTTCCCGCGCTTCTTTCGAAGTGCATCTCGCCGAAGGGCTTCCGTCAACGGACATTCACGTTGAAAAAAGGCGATACCGTTGATTTGGAGGAACTCGTCAAACGGCTTGTTTCGTTGGATTACGACAACGAATTCGAAGTGCAGCAGCCGGGCGAGTTCGCTCGGCGCGGCGGCATTCTGGACATCTATTCACCGTTGTACGACGCACCAGTCCGTCTCGAATTCTGGGGGGATGAAATCGACAGCATGAAATTCTTCATGCCAGATAGTCAACGTTCCTTCAGAGATTTAGATGAATTGCGCATCGTGCCGCGCGGCATGGCGGTCATCGATGCGCAGGACATGGAGGAAACGTGGGTTCGTGACTATTTTTCAGCGGATGTCCCCTTCGTTTTGTGCGGGCCGGATTTGATTGAAGAACATCTTCTTGCATACAGTGAAGAAGAAGTCCGAAACGTGTGGACGAAAGTACTTTCCGACGCGAAAGGAACGGTCAGTCTAATTACAGAGCCAGGCGAGACGGCAACGAAACGACGGCTCGGCGGACCATTGCGCACGATTGGTGCCGTGAGTCTTGGAGAAGAATTGGCCTCGTTGCTACCAGAGATGGGTGACGGGGCGACGCTGTGGCATTGGCAGCAATTGCGAGACAGCTTTCTGCGTTGGCGGCGAGGCGGTTACGAATTGGTGGCGTGTTGCGGCGGCGAAAGCGAAGCGTCACGGTTCCGTGAAATTTTAGCCGAAGATCCGCAGTCAAAAGATTTGCCTGTTTCCATCGAGACATTTTCATTGGATCGCGGCGTTATTCTGACGGATGCGAAACTCGTGATGCTGAGCGACCATGAGTTGTTCGGGCGGAAAACCGTCCATCGGCGGAAGAAGCATCTGGACTATCGTCATGATCAGACGTTGCGCGATTCAATGGACATGGAGGACGGCAGTTTGGCCGTCCATGTGGCGCATGGAATCTGCATCTATCACGGAATCAAGACATTGGAGGCAGGCGGCGAAGTCCAGGAAGTCATTGAACTGGAATTTGACGAAGAGAAGCGTCTGTATGTGCCGTTGGAGCAGGTGAATCTTGTCAGCCGCTACATGGGCGCAGGCAAGACGACGCCGTCGTTGAGCAAGCTCGGCGGCGTGGCGTGGCGGAAGACGAAGGATGCCGCTGGAGCGGCGGCGTGGGATCTGGCGGCGGACATGCTGCGCATCGAGGCGATGCGGCAGAAAGCGTCCGGACAGAGCTTCAAACCGCAAGTCGAATGGGAACGCGCCTTCGTTGGTTCGTTCCCCTATACGGAAACGCCTGATCAGACGACGGCCATCGAATCCGTTCTGGCGGACATGGAAGCCGACAAGCCGATGGATCGTCTGCTCTGCGGAGACGTCGGTTATGGTAAGACAGAAGTCGCGATGCGCGCGGCATTTAGAGCTGTTCTCAATGGCAAGCAAGTTGCAGTTCTCGTGCCGACGACGGTGCTTTGTCAGCAGCACTACCAGTCGTTCATGGAACGCATGTCCGGATTTCCGATCACCATCGAAATGTTGAGCCGTTTTCGGACGCATGCTGAACAAACGGATGTGTTGGAACGGACGGCCCGTGGTGAAGTTGATATCGTCATCGGAACGCATCGTCTTCTTTCCAACGATGTGCAATTCGCGAGTTTAGGACTTCTCATCATCGATGAAGAGCAGCGTTTCGGCGTGGCGGATAAACAGCGTCTGAAACAGATGCGAGCCAATCTGGACATTCTGACGATGACGGCGACGCCGATTCCGCGCACGCTGTATTTCAGTATTTCAGGCATCCGCAATCTGAGCACGATCATGACGGCGCCGTCGGACCGCCTGCCGGTGACGACGATTGTCGCGCAGTTCGACATGGAACTGATCCGTCAGGCCATTGTTCGCGAAATGGAACGCGGCGGGCAGGTCTTCTTCCTGTACAATCGTGTGCAGACCATCTACCAGATGGAGGAAATGATCAAGAAACTCGTCCCGACGGCGCGAACGGTTGTCGCGCATGGGCAGATGTCGTCTGGCAAGCTGGAAGACGTCATGACGAAATTCGTGAAAGGCGATTACGACGTGTTGGTCTGCACAACAATTATCGAAAGTGGCGTTGATATCCCGAACGCCAATACCATCATAATTGATCGCGCAGATCGTTTCGGTTTGTCGGAACTGTATCAGTTGCGCGGCCGCGTGGGCCGCAACGACCGACAGGCGTTCGCGTATATGCTCATGCCGCCGATGGGCGCGTTGGCTACCAACGCGCGAGACCGTCTGGAGGCAATCCGCCGCTACACGCATTTGGGCGCAGGTTTCAAATTGGCGTTGAGGGACTTGGAGATTCGTGGCGCAGGCAACATTCTGGGCACGGAACAGAGCGGCCATATCGCGGCGGTGGGATTTGATTTGTACTGTCAGTTGCTGAAGGAAGCGGTGTCGCGGCTAAGCGACCACAAATCGTCGTTGCCGCGTCCGGTCGAAATCACATTCGACAAGACGAGTTTCGCGTTGGTCGCGGCAAGAGGGCGGACGGCGTTGGGCATTCCGGCGGCGTATGTGGAAGACCAGCCGACACGCGTTGATTGCTTCCGTACGTTGCAACGGATGACGGATGTTTCCGAAGTGGAGCGTTATCGCGCGGAACTGCGCGATCGTTTTGGACCATTGCCGGATTGCGTGTCGTCTCTTTTGGATTATACGCAAGTGCGCATTTTGGCGCAGAAAAACGGCGTGTTGCGGCTCAACGTCCGGGAAGGACGATTGATCATGGAAACGCGTAAAGGCTTGGTGCGCAACCAATGGAATCAAGTGCCCACGCTGTTCCATACGGATGGTGCAGGGCAGTTGAAGGAAGTGTCGGATTATCTGCAGAACATGCTGAAAGGAGCGTAGCAGCTTCGCTGAGTTGAAAGCCAAAAGCTAAAAGCTAAAAGCAAACACCGTATGTGGAAAATCATAAAGTATTGATAAATTAAATACTATGACCTATATCTGGACAATTTTTGCGCTGCTGATCTGCGGCATGCTGGAGCTGATGTTCGGCGTCAGCGGATATAACGTTCCGCTGTTGCTGTTGGGGATGTTCTATTTCGGAGCGTTCCGCCACTGGCGTTTTGCGCTGTTGGCGGGACTGTTCATCGGTTGTGCCGTGGAGATGAGCTATGGTCGTGCCGTGCCGCTCTGCTTGTTGATAATGCCGTTGTTGACGTTGCTTAGCAAATTCTGGCGATGGTTGGGCGGGACGGTCGGAATGCTTCGCCAATGCGTGCCCGGCATGTTTGTCGGACTGATTGGCGGCGTGGCTGGCGTTATGTTGAAGAATCGCATGACGGGATCATATGAAGGCGGTTGGCGGCTGGTGTTAATGTCTGCGGCGGCTGGATTTGTGCTGTTTCCGTTGATGTGCGGGATATTCGACATGGTGGCGGGCTGGATGGCGTTGAATCGTTATACACGGTTGTCGTCCGGCCATCGTGATGATTGGCTATGGCAGGAAGAGGAGTACGATATCGATGAAGACTTCATTGACTGACATAGAGCGTGGTCGTCGGAGAACGATGGAAGGGCGTGTGCTGTTATGCGCGCTCGGGCTGATTTTGCCTGTGCTATTGTTGCTGATCCGTTTGTGGCAAGTGCAAGCCCTGCAAGGGCCTGAATTATCGCAAAATGCTGATCGCCAAAGTCTTCGGCGGTTGCGTGTGAGCCCTGTCCGTGGACGGATTTTCAGCCGTGAAGGCGAACTGCTGGTGGGTAACGAAGCCTGTTATGATTTGGTGTTCCATCTGTCCGAAATGCGTCAGCCAGGCCATTTGCGTGAGACGAAAGCGTATGTTCTGGAAGCGGCGAACCGTTATTCCATTCTGTTTGGCCGTCCGCACGAACTGGTCGAAAAACGGTTGATGGATCGCCTTCTGGTAAGAGCTACAGAGCCCGTGGTGGTTTTCCATCGGTTGACCGAGAGCGAAATCGCGTTGGCGGCGGAGATGAGCCCCGTGATTCCGGGCGTCGAAATCCATACGCGAAATGAACGCGCGTACAAGCATCCAGGCCTGCTGTCGCATCTTTTGGGCACGACGGGATGGCATATTCCAGTTGATAAGAAGCGAAGCGAAGAGTATAAGCAATCCTTTGCGTTGGAAGAACTTGTGGGAACATCTGGCTTGGAGCAGGTCTATGAACGCGAATTGGCAGGTGAGAGCGGCGAAGTGATGGTGCAAGTCGATTTCCGCGGTTTCTACCATGGAACGCTGTATGAGACGCCTGCGCGAAACGGCTATGATCTGCGGCTGTCGATCGACTGTCGCGGCCAGCAGATTGCAGAACGGTTGCTGCAAGGCCATCATGGGGCGTTTGTCGTCGTCGATGTGGAGACTGGCGGCGTGTTGGTCATGGCGTCTAGCCCGACCTATGATCTTTCGACGCTGAGCAAGGCGCGTTATGCGGAACTAGCGACGGATGAAGTGAATACGCCGCTTGTCAATCGTGCAATCGACGGGCAGTACACGCCCGGATCGATCTTCAAGCCGCTGATCGGATTGGCTGCGTTGGAGAACGGAGCCCTTTATGCGAACGACTATTACGACTGCCCGGGCACGTTCCATCTGGGCAATCGCAAGATCGATTGTTCGGGGCGGGCCGTCCATGGTGTTGTGAATATTGTCGATGGAATCATGGTCTCCTGCAACGGATTTTTCATCAACGCGGGATTGAAGACTGGCGTGGACAACATGCAGACGATGTTCCGTAATGCAGGCATTGGCGAACCGACGGATATCGATATCCAAGAACATGCGTTTGGCGTATTTCCAAGCCGTGACGTGCTTTACAAACGCAAAAAACGCAATTGGACAAAGGCCGATACGGCATTGCTGTCCATTGGTCAGGGCGAAGTTCTTGTGACGCCGTTGCAGGTGGCGATGTATTGCGCGGCGTTGGCCAACGGCGGCAAGCTGCTGAGACCGTATCTGGTCAGTGAAGTGGTTGATGCTGAAGGACATGCCGTTCTGAAGTCGGCGACCGTTGTGCGGCATCGGCTGAACGCGCAGGAAAGTCATCTGGCAATTATCCGCGAAGGCATGGTGAGCGCTGTTCAGAAGCCTCGCGGGAGCGCGAAGGTCATGAAGGAATGCGGCATGGCCGTCGCGGCGAAGACGGGAACGGCGGAAGTGCAGGGGAAGGACGGCAAGTTCAAGAATACGTGGATTATCTGCTACGGACCGCTATCGCAACCGAAATACGCGGTGGTCTGCCTGATTGAACGCGGCGCATCCGGCGGACGCACCGCCGGACCATTGGCGTCGCAATTCCTTCGAGAATGGCTCGAATGAGCAATGCTTAATGCTTAATGCTTAATGCTTAATGCTTAATGCTTAATGCTTAATGCTTAATGCTTAATGCTTTTATTGAGTTTCATTCCGTTTTTCTTGTAATTGACAAAGAAATAAATTTGACATTTTTAGTCAAAGAACTATTGTTTAAAGTATTTCTTGAAGATTATGTCTTTGAGGCAGGAAAAACAGTTATGTTTCCAGATTACCATAAAATCGTCCAATCTATCAATTATTTTGCCAGGCAACATGGAAATCTTGCCATTGGCAAGCTTGTGTTTCTGAAACTGATGTTTTTGGCGGATCGATATCATGTGCGCATGTATGGACGTCTGATTAGCAACAGCCATTATTTGGCTATGAAATACGGACCAGTGGCTTCTGAATCCAAGAATACCTTTGAGTTTCTGGAATTGCCTGAAGGCGAGCGGAAATATGCTTGTGAGTTTTTGGAACCAGTTTCGCGGAATATCGTAAAATCTGTGCGCGATGTTCAGGATGATGTTTTTTCTGAGACGGATAGGGAGGCTCTAAACGTGGCATGGTTGACCTATCGACGTTATCCGAAAATCGTGGATTATACCCATCGCTTTCCTGAATGGAAGAAGCATATCCATGAATTAGTGGGGAATAAAGTCGTGACAATGGATTTGAATGATTTTTTTCTGCCTGTTGACGACGACTATTGCCCTGCGACAGGTGAGCGGCTTGAATTAAACCGCGAATGTTTCCATGAAATGATGGCTGCTTAATGCTTAATGCTTAATGCTTAATGCTTAATGAATTATAAATTGTTAATTGTTAATTGTTAATTCTTAATTCTTAATTATGAGTGGTATTGTTTGTTTTACATTTGATGATTGTGATGTGAAAGGATGGACGGCGGCGATTCCGTTGTTCGAAAAATATCGCGCGCATGCGTTGTTTTCGTTTTCAGGTGTGATCACGGAGGAGGTTATCGGTTGCATGAAGGCGTTGTCGGCGGCCGGCCATAGTCTTGGACTGCATTCCATTCATCATGCGAATGCTCCGGAATACATGGAAGAACATGGCGTTCAGGCGTATTACGATCAAGAAGTCGCGCCGCAGTTGGACGTTTGTCTGGCGGCAGGAATCAAGCCTGGTAGTTTTGCATTTCCGAATAATCGCTTCAACGATGCGGCGTTGGAATTGCTGTCGCCGACTTTCCATCATTTCCGGGCAGGTTGCGGAACGATGGGCGGTGATGCCATGTTTATGAAAATGAAGGACTTGACACCTCAATGCCGCGTCATGCGCGGCGGTGGTCTGGGTGAATATTACCATACGAAGACGGAAGACGTTTTGGCCGCTATCGACCGTGCGGCGGATCAAGACGAATGCCTGACGTTCTTCTCCCATGGAATCTCAGAAGGCGCCAAAGGCGTGAACATGCCATTGGCGTTATTGACGGCCGCATTGGAGCATGCGAAAAAACGCGGCTGCCGGATGATTGGCTTTGATGAACTGCCGAAATGACTGTAAAATCTTTCATGTGAACCACGAAAATCACGAAAATCACGAAAAATCAATGTTTTAGAAACCACAAAACATGCAAAATACTCAAAAAAGCCTCGCCGCCGGGCCGACTATATACTGAGAATTCCAATTTGAAATAAGACGTAGATTGCGAATGATGAAAACGGCTCCGGCGGCTGCGGCGGTTGTTTGAAAAACACAAACATTCCTTAAGAGTTATCCTGTTTGCAAAATGTGTTGAGCAAAAGAACTTAACTGAATTTCTTCTCAAAAAACAATAGATACAAATAGGCCTTTCCGTTTTTGGCGGAAAGGTCTGTTTGTTAACATGCATTAATCATTAAGCATTAATCATTAATCATTAAGCATTAAGCATTAAGCATTAAGCATTAATCATTAATCATTAAGCATTAAGCATTAAGCATTAAGCATTAAGCATTAAGCATTAAGCATTAAGCATTAAGCATTAAATTAGAGCCAAATGAGTTGGCCGCCTGATTCGATGGAATCGATGGCGCCTTGCAGAACCTTCTGCGCGGCAAGACCGTCGGCACCCGAACCGTTGATCAATTCAGGCGGCGTGTCGTCCGCAACCTGCTGAATGAACGTCGCGAGACGGTTCTGGAATGTATCGACGAAATCGCGATGGCCGCCAAAGACGGGATTCGTATAGACCTGCTTGATGAGATTGCCAGCCGGATAAAGCGTCGCTTCACGCCACATGTCTTCCAGAACGAAACGGCCTTTGATTCCGGCGACTTCGCAACGTTCCATAGGATGGCCGCGTTCAATGTCGTAACTGGCGGACAGATGGCCGACAGCGCCAGATTTGAATTTGCAGTTCATCGACATGGTCGTCCAAATCGTACGGCCGGGAGCCTTCGTGACGAAGGCCTGCACGGCTACGATGTCGCCACCGAAATGGCGCATGACATCGACGGAATGCGGATTCAAAGCCTTTACCATATAGAAAGGAGAGCTTTCGTTGGGGTTCTTGATCCACATGGACATGTTGATGAAAAGCTGCTGGCCGATGAGACCGTCGTCAACCCATTTCTTCGCGACTTTCGCCGCTTCCGTGAAGCGGTGGTTGAAGTCGATACCGAAGCAACGGTTGTACTTTTTTGCGGTGGCGACCATCATTTCCGCTTCGGGAATCGTGTTGCAGATAGGCTTTTCGCAGAGAACATGGCAGCCCGCTTCAAGAGCCTGAATGGTGGGCAGAAAATGGTCGGAGCCGTATTCGATGCCGCCGGTGGCGACGGAGACGACGTCCGGTTTGATGGTGGCCAGCATGGTCGGTGCATCATAAAAGCCTTGCACGCCAAGGCGTTGCGCAGCTGCGTCGCAACGATCTTTACGGATGTCGCAGACGGCGACGAGATCCGCCATCGGATTGGCTTTATGCAGATCGGCATGGCGGTTCCCGATGGGGCCGCAGCCGATGACCGCTACTCTGATAGGAGTTTTCATAGTTATTTAGAACGATTTTTAGTGATCAATACAACACATTCGGCCTCTTCGAGGCCGTGGTCTATAGAGGCCATTCACCCCAGGCTTGCTCCTGGGGTGACTCATATTCGGCCTCTTCGAGGCCATAGAGGCTTTCTTATTTTTCCGTCTTGGACTGCAATTTGGCGGCCTGGCGGGCGCTGCCGATGTGCATCGTGTCATACGCCTGCTGGGAGGACGTGAAGTACGGGCCGACTTCCGTGTGGCCGTGCCAGTATTCCTGACGGAACATCGGGTTGGTGGCGCCCGTTTCCTTCTCGCGTTTTTCGATGAAAGCGTTCATGCGGGCCGTCAGCGTGGCGACGATGTCCGGATTCTGCTCGGCGACGTTGATGTTCTCTTCCGGATCGTTGATCAAATCAAACAGTTCGACTTCGGGCTTGAAGTGGAAGTCCGGTTCCAACGCGCGGATGAGTTTCCACTGCGGTGTGCGCCAACCGTGCTTGCGCATCCATGTGCATTCCGTGATGTAGAATTCGGAGCAGTTGGAGGCCTTTTCGCCACGGACGAGCGGCATGAGGGATTCGCCGTCGAATTTGACCTTGGGATCAATCTGCATGAGATCCATGAGCGTGGGGACGAAATCCTGATGGCGGCCCCAGCCTTTGATACGCTTGCCGGCGGGAACGTGGCCCGGCCAACGAATGATCAACGGCACGCAAAGCGTGTTGTCGTTGATGGAGTGGTGGTCGAAGAAGCAGTCGTGGTCATAGAGCGTTTCGCCGTGGTCGGAGGTGATGACGACGATCGTGTTGTCGTCGAGACCGAGCGTGGTCAACGCCGTGAAGATGTTCTTGATGCAGGTATCCATGTAGCAGACGGCGCCGTCGTACTGCGCGATGACGTAGTCTTTATCCGTCAGCAGTTCACCGTTGGGGCCGGTTGGCATCCAATCCATGAAGTAGTCGCAGAACGGCTTGAAGGAGAAGACGGGATCCATGGAGTGGTTGTTCGGATCATATTCGTTGCCTTCGTAGAACAGGCGGTCGAACGGACGCGGCGGGAGGTACGGCGTATGCGGATCCATGTGGCGGAGGAAGAGGAACCACGGCTTGTCTTCGGCGGCAAGGCGGCGGAGTTCGGGCAGGCAGGCGTTGTTCAGATTTTCAGCCTTGTGGGCCTTGCCGTCTTCGCCGGCGTTCCAGTTGGCGAAATCCAGATAGGTCTGGAAGCCGCGGGCGGCGGCGTTGCCACGGAAACCGATACAGGTCGTGTTGTAGCCTTCGTCGTTCAAGATTTCAGCGAGCGTCTTGCCGCTGATGGGGCCTTGATGGCGAAGAGCGACGGTGTTGTCGCCGAAGCAGTCCAGACCGGTGAACATGGAGGCGTAGCCGGGCGTCGTCGGAATGTGGGGCGAGAAGTAGTTTTCAAAGAGGGTGCCGCCTTCCGCGAACTTGTCCATGTAGGGGGTGGTGTGGCGGAAATAGCCGTAGCAGCTCATGTGCTTGGAAAGCAGGGAGTCGATGCCGATGAGAAGCAGATTTGGTTTGCTCATGATGGTACCTTTTGGGATATTTAATTAAGGGACTAAAGGGACGAAAGGGACAAAAAGTGAGATTACAGGAGGCCGCGTTTCAGCGGGGGCGGGAAGTTGGCGATCATCGGATCGTCCATATAGACGCGGCGGCCTTCGACGGAGGAGATGAGGGAGGCGAGAACCATTCGGAGGGAATCTTTGCCTTCACGAGCCGTGCAGATCGGTTTGCGCTGACCATGGAAGAATTCCGCCATGGGCTGCGCAAGACCGCCGATACGGACGGCCTGAGAGTTGGGGGACGGCCACTGCGTGCAGTCATACCACTTCTGGTCGTTGGTCAGATAGTACTTCATGCCGACGGCATCCGGATCACGCGGCATGGAGGCCGTGACGGCGTCGCCATAACGTTGGACGACGGTGCCTTTTTCGGCATAGATTTCCGTCGTGATTTCGGCGGAAGAGGCGGTGAAGGAGCAGGCGACTTCCGCGATGAGTTTCTTTTCTGGATAGCGGAAGATGACAACGCCGTTGTCATGTGGCATCTGCGGGTTGAAGAGGGTTTCGATTTCAGCGGTAACGGATTTCGGCATGCCGAAGAGCCAGTAGATGAGATCGGCGGGATGCGCGCAGTCGTCGGCCCAGATGTCGCGGTTGAGTTCGGGGATGCAATGCCAGATGTTGGCGTTGGCGGGATTGAGGCAGAGCCCGAGATTGTGGCGGCGGCGGAACTGGAAGACTTGTCCGAGAATGCCGCTGTCCATGAACTTTTTCATCCACTGGTTCTGCGGATCGCAACGCATCTGCCAAAGCATGGTGAAGGGGGTGTGGTTTTCTTCGACGGCGTTGATGATGCGGTCGGCTTCTTTGATGGTGAGGGCCATCGGCTTCTGGAGGGCGATGGGCTTGCGCGTCGGGGCGATGGCTTCGACGAGATCGGCGTGGAGGGAGGTTTCGGCGGTGATGAGGAAGGCGTCGATGGACGTGTCTTTGACAAGATCGTCCAAGCTTTCGACGGCGTCGAGCTTGAGGTTCTGCGCGTTTTGGGTTAGGCGAGCCGTGTCATGATCCCATCCCTTGGTGGGGATGATGTCCCATTCCGGATGGGCAGCCCACTGGCGGCAGTACGCGCCGTAATGACCGTGTGCGAATCCAACGATTGCGATGTTCATAGAATTGTCCTCTTGTTTGCGGATGCCACGCTGAACGTGGCTGTGCCGACGTCGTTCCTTTATAATAATGTATAGTTAAAAAATCATTCGATGCCTGCGTCGTTTCGGTAGGCCATGAGCTCTTCTACGGCGCGATCCTCCGCGTCCATGGTCGCCTTGTAGAAACTTGCGTAGCGGAGATTCTGCGCGGCGGCTTCGTCGATGACGATGATGGAGTTGGTATGGTATTGGAGGGCGGAAGCGGGGCAGGATGCGGAGACGGGGCCTTCGACGGTGGCGGCGACGGCGTCCGCCATCTCCTCGCCTGTCGCGATGATGAGGCATTCATCCGCTTCCATGATGGTTCCGATGCCCATGGACAAGGCGTATTTGGGGCATTTGACATCCGACGGAAAGAACGGTTTGTATTCTTCCATCGTCTCCACGGACAAAGCGGCGAAGCCTGTACGGGAGGAGAGCGAAACGCCTGGTTCGTTGAAGGCGATCTGGCCGTTGCGTCCAAGCGTGAGCACTTGGAATTTGATGCCGCCGAGATATTCGATGTCGTCTTCGTAGAATTGGCATTCCCGCACATGGTCGTCCGTCACGCCGTCCAGATGATGGACATTGTCCGGATTGATGTTGATGAAGCAGAAGAGTTGGTCTTCCAGAAACTGGCGGCAGCTTCCCTGTTCGTGTCCCTCCATGCAGAGGAATTCGGTCTGGCTGAAGATGCTGACGCCTGAAAAATCAAGCTCCCCGCGTTTGAAACCATTGGCGATTTCCTCGTAGAGCGGGAGCGGTGTCCTGCCGCAAGGCAAACCCATGGTGTTGATGCCATTGCTCAATCTGTCCATGACGATCTTGTAGGCGTATTTGGCCACTGCTTTGTCATGTGGCAAAATGATGACTTTCATGAACTTGCTCCTGAACGCGATCCAGATGTGCGGCGGAATCCGCCACCATTGAAAACTCTCTTACTAAATATTAACGGCTTAACGCAAAAAATCAACTTGTTTAATCAACAGAAAGGGATAATCTTGATTATTTTGCCGTTTCCATGATTTTTCCCGTGGTGGCGGCAAGATTTTCACGATACTGCCAGTAGAGGATGATGGCCTTCACACGGGCGCCCTGCGCGTTCGTCAGATCCGTCTGGGCTTCGTTCAGGCGGGTGGCGGTCACGCGGCCGATGTTGTATTCCGTGCGGACAAGATCACGCGTCTCTTCGGCGAGTTTTTCTGTTTCGTTCTTCAGATCGGCGAGCGTTCTCGCTTCATTCGTGGCGGTATGTTGATTGGCGACCTGCCGTTCGATTTCCTGTTTCAACGCGTCTAAAGAAGCGCGGGCTTCGAGAACGCCTGCGTAGGCTTCGGCGACTCTTGCGCGTGTCTTGTTGCCGTTGAAGATGTTCCAGCGGACTTGCGCACCGAAGACGAGCGAGTCGTCGTGATGCGTGAATTTCGGATTCTTGCGGCGGGTGAGGCCGTAGTCGGCGAAGAGGTCGATTTGCGGCTGGTAGTCGCTGTCATAGTAGTTGACCAAGGCGGATTGGCGGTGTATCATGTCCTGCTGGGCGACGATGTCCGGGCGGTGTTCGAAAGCGTAGGCGATGCATTCGTCGATGGAGGGAAGGGTGGAGTCTTTTGTATAATCGTCGGCCGGCAGAAGTTCGAAGCCTTCGGGAATCTCCGACGGCGAATAGCCGAGCAGCTGAACGAGCGAGTAGTGACAGATTTTGAGATTCTGTTCCGCTTGAATCAGATTGGCCTGGGCGCCTTTGGCCTTGATTTGGAAGTTCAAGACGTCGGAACGGTTGCCTGCGCCGCGTTCCAGTTTTTTCTGGGCAGTTTCCTGCAGGTCGAGATTGTATTTGAGGTCTTCCTTCGCGATGCGGATGTTTTCGACTTCCAGCAACGTGTCGTAATAGGCCGTCGCGACGGAGAGAAGGAGGCTGCGTTGTGCATCCAAATGGTTGGATTCAGCAATCTTAAGGCCTGCCCGTTTGGCGATGTTGTCGTATTTGCGGGCCATGCCGTCATAGAGCGTCCAGTCAAGGGAGGCACCCGCGTTGTAGGTCGTGAAATGCGAACGGCCGTTGCCGCCATTCTGTTTCGGAACTTCCTGTGTGCGCTGCACGGAGGCGCTTAAATCCAACGTGGGCATGTAGTTGGATTGGGCTTGTTGCAGCTGTGCGGCGGCCGCCTGCAGACGCGCGACGGTGATTTGCAGAGAAGGATTGCCTTGCAACGCAATCTTCTTCGCTTCCGGCAGGGAGAGCTTTTTCGGAAGCGACGGATGATATTGGTCATGGCCTTCCGTGTCGGCAGCGATGACGACGATGGCTGTCAGCATGACGGACAGGCAGATACGGACAAGTGATGTTTTCATGAATGTCGGCCTTTGGGTTGAGTTGGATATGTTAATGATTGATTATGATTGTCTTGGAGGTTGTTGCAGTCCCAATCTCGCCATGACCTGCTGGAGGTCCGACCAGACTTTGCGTTTTTCCTCTATGAATTTATCGCGGGTTCTTTCGAAACGGAGCAGATAGGCCGGATGGAACGTCGGCATGACGGGTATGCCTTTGTAATCCAACCATTTGCCACGCGCGGACGTGATGCCGCGGCGATTCATGAGGAAGTTGAGCGGGACCGCCCCGAGCAGGATGATGACTTCCGGTTTGACGAGTTCGATCTGCCTCTGCAGATAGGGCAGGCAGGCGGATCCTTCCTCCGGCTCCGGATTGCGGTTCGATGGCGGACGGCATTTGACGATGTTCGCGATGTAGCAGCCGCGCTGCGCATCCTGCGCTGTGCGGTCAAGCCCCATGGCGTGAATCATGCGTGTCAGCAATTGTCCCGCACGGCCGACGAATGGCACGCCTTGCCGATCTTCGTCTTCGCCCGGACCTTCGCCGATGAACATGACGCGGGCCTGTCGGAAACCGTCTTCCATGACATAGTTTTTCTTGCCCGCATAAAGCGGGCAGGCCTTGCAGGAATAGATGGCTTGCGACAATTGCTCCCAATCCAAACTGGCGGCGGGAGTCGCCGCCTGAATTTCAAGCGGAGCGGCAGGCTGTTGCGGTGGAGGCGGTTGCGTAGGCTGATAGGCCGGTTGCGGCGGTTGTTGACGTATCTGCGGCGGCGGTTGCGGCATAGGCGGCTGCTGCGCAGGCCACGGAGCGGCTTGTGTACGTGTATTTGCCTGCGGCTGAATTGGTTGTTGCACGGAAATCTGCGGCATGGAGAAGAAGAACGCCTGCGCATTTTGCGGCGACAGCCACACATAACGCGTGCCCTTCGCCTTTTGCAAGGCGAGGATCCGTTTGAGTTCTTCTGCAAGCGAGCCGGGCATATTGAAAAGTTCCGTGAAAATTAGACGTTCAGAACATCGGATGTGCGGTCGCCTTTGACTGCGCGGCCGACGACATGCGCTTCAATACCAGCGTCTTTGCAAATGCTGATGCATTCCGCAACAGCCGTTTCGGGGATGAACCACACCATGCCGACGCCCATGTTGAACACACGGTACATCTCATGCTTTTCGATGTCGCCAAGCTTGCCGATGAGTTTGAAGATGGCCGGAACGTCAATGGACGATGCATCAAATTCCGCCGCAACGCCTTCCGGAAGGATTCGCGGCACATTGTCATAGAGGCCGCCGCCTGTGATGTGGGCGATGCCGTCCAACGGGAGCTTGCGGGCCATCGCTTCGCGAATGGCGGGCCAATAGCAGCGGTGCGGCTTCAGCAGGGCTTCGCCGACAGTTTCGCCACCGAGTTCGGCGGGTTTGGAGTCAACGGTGAATCCGGCCTTTTCAAACAAGACTTTGCGCGCCAACGAGAAGCCGTTCGTGTGGAGGCCGACGGACGCGAGACCGAGAGCCACATGGCCGGGCTTAATGTTTTCGCCCGTGATGATTTCGTCTTTTTCAACGATGCCGGTGATGCAACCAACGAGATCGTAGTCATTTCCGTACATGCCGGGCATTTCCGCCGTTTCACCACCGATCAGCGTCACGTTCTGCGCGAGACAGGCGTCCGCAATACCCGTTAACACGTTCTCGTACAACGGTGAACGGAGTTTGCCGATGCCGATGTAGTCCATGAAATAGACCGGTTCGGCGCCTTGCACGGCGATGTCGTTGATACAGTGGTTGACGATGTCATGGCCGACGGATGTGTGTTGGTTACACATCGCCGCAACCATGAGTTTTGTGCCGACGCCATCAATGGACGTCACCATGACGGGTTTCTTCCATTTCGTCAAATCTATCTGGAAAAGGCCGCCGAAGCCACCGATCGGGGCGAGAGCTTCTGGACGGCGGGTGGACGATATCTTCGCCTTGACGCTTTTGAGGAGGTTCGTGGCGAGGTCGATATCGACACCGGCTTGCTGATAGGCACTGCTTTTCATCGTTTAATAAATCCCATTGGCTGTTTTTTCTCTAAAAGGACATTATATTCACATCATACTAATTATAATATAGTAGCAGTTTAGTTTTTTTTTAGCCGAAAACGGGATAAAAAACAGAAAAAATAAAACGGACGTTTAACAAGAAGGAGAAAGCAAGATGGAAAAAGCGGAAAAAATCAAAAGTTTTTCGGAAATTCTGAGAAAGGCGTCGCGGATCGCCGTCCTTTCAGGAGCGGGCATGTCAACGGAAAGTGGAATACCGGACTTCCGTTCATCGAACGGCCTTTACTCCTACACGAGCGAAGAGGTGTTTGATCTGGGCAATTTCCTCCGCAAGCCGGAGAGTTTTTATGAAATCATCGCTCCGCTGTATGATTCTATCATGAAATCGAAACCGAACGCGGGGCATCTCGCGTTGCATGAACTGGAGGAGAAATACGGAAAGACGGTGACGGTCGCGACGCAGAATATCGACGGTCTCCATCAGAAGGCCGGTTCGCGGATCGTCCATGAACTGCATGGCGGCATGTTGTCGCTGACCTGCCAGAAATGCGGTGGCCAAGTGCCTGCCAGTGCGTTAGATGCGCAATTACGGTCTGGAAAGGTCGTCCGCCATGAACCGACCTGCATGGGCGTCATGAAACCAGACATTGTGTTTTATGGCGAAATGCTTCCGCAGGACGCACTTATGTCGTCTTACAAGGCGATGACGCAGGCGGATTTGGTGTTGGTTTTGGGAACATCGCTGGCGGTCTATCCCGCGGCAGGCCTTCCGAGCGAACGAAGCCGTGACGCGGAACTTGTCATCATCAACCGCACGGCCACGCCATTGGATGGCGAAGCGACGCTTGTTTTCCATGAAAGCATCGGAGAAATCCTGCCCGCCGCGGTGCAGGGGATTTAAGTTCTGGTTATTCTGGAAGTTCTGGAAGTTCTGGATTAGATTCTGGAAAGAATATCTTTTCCCACATCATGCGTCGTGGAACTGCCGCCCAGATCCGGCGTGCGGATTTTGCCATCCGCCAGATTGTCAATGACCGCCTGTTCAATGGAATGGGCGGCCTCTTTTTCGCCAAGAAAGTCCATCATCATGGCGGCGGAACGGATGGCGGCGATCGGATTGGCGATGCCTTTTCCCGCGATGTCGGGAGCGGATCCATGGACAGGCTCGAAGAGGCTCGGGAAGACGCGTTCCGGATTGATGTTGGCGGATGGCGTGAGGCCGAGGCTGCCGACGAGCGCGGCAGCCAAGTCGCTGAGAATGTCGCCGAACAGATTGGAGCCGACGATGACATCGAAACGTTCGGGAGAACGAACAAGAGCCATGGACAGTGCGTCGATGTGCATCTTGTTGATTTTCAACGCCGGATAGTCTTTGGAGACTTCCGTGAGAATACGATCCCAGAAAACCATGGCGTGAGTTAGGGAATTGGATTTCGTGGCCATGGTCAATACTTTACGGCGTTTCATGGCCAGTTCGCAGGCCTGTCGAATAATCCGCGTTACACCTTTGCGGGAATGGACGGCCGTCTGGATGACGACTTCCTCCGGCTTGCCCATCTTGAATTCGCCGCCGGCGGGAATGTATTCGCCTTCGGAATTTTCGCGGACGATGACGAGATCGATGTCTTCGGGCTTCTTGTTGGCGAGCGGCGTCGGCACGTTCGGGAAGAGGGTGGCGGGGCGCAGGCAGACATATTGGTCGAATTCCTGCCGCATGCGGACAAGCGGCACGAGCGAAATATGGTCCGGAACGATTTTCGGATTGCCAACGGCGCCCAGAAAGATGGCGTCAAACGGCTTCAGTTGGTCGAGAAAGTCTTCCGGAACGACGGCACCGTCATGTTCTTTCGACCATTCGCAACTCCATGGAAAGTGCGTGATTTCAACGATGAATCCGTGTTTTTGCGCGGCTTTCTGAAGACAGGCGATAGCTTCGTTGATGACATCGGGCCCGATGCCGTCACCGGGATAAGAGGCGATATGGTAGGTTTTCATAGTTACAGGAGATGCCATCAGCGTTCCCACCGTTGGCTTTGAGAGGAGCCATCGGCGTCCTCACCGTTGGAGACTATAGAAAAAAAGAAATTTTCTATTAATATACTCCCTCTGGACGATTTGTCCTGTAAAAGGAATTGCCCAACATTGTTACTCTTTTGCCGCCATCTCCGCAAAATGAATAAAATCGGAGACATGCTTCATCTGTTTCAACATGGCTAAAGCTGCATGAATGTTTTTTTGCTGATTTTCTTCCGTATATTGGACTGTTTCCTTTTCAAAAATCTCCAAGACGTTTCTTTCATTGATTCCTTTCAGATGCCCCAATGTCCACAACAACAGGGCAATGCGCTCTTTCGTCTCTGCGTTGACAATGGCACGGATCGTTGTTTCTCGTTCAATGCCAATCAGGATGAGAATTCGGAGGACGGGATGCAGGTAGTCCTCCATCATAACTCCACCAACAGGAATTGATCGTGGATCCAGCTTGTAGTCAATGATTTTGAGTAAATCGTCCGTTGCGGAACGAATATGCCAGCATCCAACGGCTCGGATAGAAAGATGCAACGGTGAACACCATGTATTGTCCTGTCGATTCTTGGCGATATCATAGCGGAACTTCGTCAGAATCAAGAGCGCGTTGTCCATGTAAAGATGATTGATTTCATCCAGATATTTCAATTTTTCAGCATCGTCTTTGGCGGATTTGAGCAGAGTGATGGAATCCAGAATAGCGGGGCTTTCTATTTTCGCATGTCCGGCTGGAATATCGGAACTTGCTGTGTGGATCATGATGAAAAGGCATGACGCAAACAAGAGGCTGAATGGATGCTTCATTCCATTGCCAAGCATATTGGATATTATCTTTTTCATAGCGTTTCCTTTGAATGATAACAGTTTGTATATTTTACTTTTTCAGGGCGTCCACTATGAACTGTGGATATTTTGATTTGGCAAGCATGCCGAGAGCCGTTTCAAGCTTTTCCTTTTTTCTGGGATTCCTTTCGTATTTTGGAAATTCCTGCTTGATAAATTCGGTTGCCTTCTGGATTCCTTCTTCCTTATGACTCCAACGAAGGCAGAGCAGCCATGTCAGCAAGGCGATTTTCTCATTCGTTTCAGCGGCTGTGATGCATTTGACGATTTTTGTTTGTTCGATTTCAAAATCACGAAGGGCCAAAGCCGCCGGATAGAAGAACGAACCGACGTAGTTCGCCTTGGGCACCGTCGTTTCATCGAGTCTGTAGTCGAGTAATGAAAGCAACGTATCTGTCGCGGGATAGATATGCCAATGGCCAACCGCCTGAATGGCGACATGTAGCGGCGAAAGGTAGGTTCTGTCCTGTCGATGTTTTTTGACGGCGTCATTCAGCATTCCCATTAAAGCCTTTGCATTGTCTTTATATAATAAATAAACTTCATTCAATTGATCTTCCTGATATATCCGTTGATCATAATGGAACACATGATCCGAACTGACAAGTCTGGCGACGGAATCCAGAATCGCGGGATGTGCGGGAGCGACACGATTTTCGTTAGCTTCCGCCTGTGCCGCAAAAGGATATGCAGCCAAACAGGCCAACAACAGGCAGTAAATTGATTGAAATACAGTTCTGATATTCATTGTTCTTTGTAACTTAATTATCATATTTTTTCCTTCTCTTGAATGATTGCATTTATATCATTAGACGGAAAAAACTATGGAATCTTAGTGAAATTGGAAAAATTATTTCAGCAGAATCTGTTAAGCTTTGGTTTTGTTAACGATTTCAGTGAAATACAATGTCTATAATATATTAATACATCACATCATGTCCATTCAAAAAGAGATTAGGGAATCACTAAACGGAATGTTTTGCCGTTCGGATTGTATTGATTTGATTTAGCCTCCTTATTGTCAACTCCAAGCAGAATCAGTTCCACCTTGGCCTGTTCATGGCCGCGTTCCGCCGCCCGACGAAGCCAAAAGAGCGCACGCTCCTTGTCTGTTTGCAGATAGACGTTCGGCTTCAGATACATCATGCCGAGAATATACTGAGCATGGTTGTCCTTGGCGCGGACGGCATCCTTCAACTCCTTCAGATGACGGTCTTTGTCGCGATGGCTTGCATAGCGTTCCTCCGTGGCGGCCAGCCAGACCTGCGTGGCGTGGACCGCCGGATCATTCGTCGTCGTCGCCTTCCAGATATTGTCCGTATTGCTCCGACGTCCCACGGGGAAATACTCGCCGAGTTTTCTGTAATATTCCCGATAGTAATAACCTGCATTGTCCCCCAGACGGCTGGCCCTTTCAAACAAAGCTTCTGCTTGCTCGATTTGGCGGTAAGGAGTATATAATCTGTTCATCATGATCCGCTTCTCTTCTTCCGGCGGAACCATTTTCTGCGGATTTTGTTTTTTAGCTTCTTCAATGGATCTTTTGATGGTTTTTTCTTCACTTCGTTCAAGCTCAAGAAGGGCGCGAGCCCATGCAATACATTCTTCCGCTGTTAATGCCGCGGATTTTTCCCGTTCTCTTGATTCTTTATCAACATCCCACAGCAAGCTGTATCCATAACTCGAGTCAATGGACGGACGCTTAAACAGAGCCAATGTCAATTTGGCTCGAAATCCATCCGCTTTTGCAAATTGCCGATAAGCTTCACGATATTTCCCGCACCAGTCGTATGCAAGTCCCAGTTCATACGGATCTTGGATTGCCGCCGGATCCGGCTCCGCAAACAATTCCTGCAGTTCCGTTTCGCTGAATAGATGGTTCGGGGAAGGCTTGTCCGATTGCGCCGCCGCCGTTTTGTTGTTCGGCAACGGAGGCAGCTCGATTTCCGTGTTGCCATGGTATTTCGGATATTCGCATAGCAGTTTCATTTCCGCCAATTCTCCGCAGAGCTGTTTTAAAGAAGCATTCAACTTGTTTTTGTCCAAAGACATGTGGGATGACAAAAGAACATGGTCCATGTCGTTGTTGACGACTACGCAGCGGATGTCGTCCTTCAACTGCCACGCCAGATCTTCCCAATGGTTGTCCGCGAAAAGTCCGCGCGCCAGAATCTCCTGTTTTGAGTTTTTGAACAAGACCAGCCATTCGACGCCGTTCGGCAAAGCCATCTCATTGCCATCCAGAAGGATGCGTTTTCCGACTATTTTCTCTCCGTAAAACGGATTCCAGCCGTCTATTTCCATTGGCGTGTAGGAGTCAGCCGGTTTCATCCCAAAACGATTGCCATGCAGGTTGCTTCGTGCCCATACGAAACGCAATGGTTCGTCTATCAGCCCCCAGGCGGGATGTTCATTAGGGCTTGCTCCATCTTTCAGGGGATGTTTGCCTTGTGGAAATCTCACCAATATTTCATCATTGGCAAGACAATACCAGATGGGAAGGGGGGAGGATGTGGCCGACAATCCTGTAAAAGGGACAGAAGACATGAAATGAAGATGTTCGGCATTACCGTCGAGAAGATCAAACGACAAAGCATGATAATACTTCACATAGCCATTTTCATCTAAAAACGGCGGTTTCAAAGTGCTGGGAAAACTGTTGTGGACATCATTGTGAAGAATGGAGTTCAGGATGTTGTTTTCCTTGACAAGCCAGAAGGATATGCGGGCTATGGCATCAGACCTGAAATCGGGAACAATATATCTCAGGCTTGAATTCTGGAAAGACCAGGCCAGCGGGAAGGTGACAGGTGGTTGTTTCCTGTAGTTTGTAATAATGCTGCCATGCAGATAGTCCGTCCGCCCCTTGTCTTCTGGATCGGCCAGATCCAGCCAAGTCAACTCCAAAGCTGCGTTGGGTTTCAGTTTTGTCGTGCAGGCAAGACAGTAGCCATTGTCAATGACGATTTTGTCTGGCCAAGGAAAAACGTCCGCAAACGCCTTTAGGCAGACAAGCGATAATGCGATAAACGCTAAAATGGCGAATCCTCTGACACCGTGTCGCATGGTCATCCTCCTGTGCATGGCTGAATATTGATATTGGTCAATGAATTGAAAAATCTGTTTTTTTGATTACAATAATATGGAATTAAAAATTTGCAAATGCCTTTTTTTTCGTGGATTATGACTTCGGCAAGCAATGTGCTTCAGATGCGAACTCAGACAGAAAATCAATGTCAAGTTGATTTATAGCTTGCACTGGGTAAATTTAATGGAGGCGAGTTTACATTTGACAGATGAATAGTTTTTAGACCTTTTGAAAAGAGAGATGTTCCATGAAACGAAACACGATGTTGATGACGGTTCTGGCTGTTGTGATGGTGAACATGGCGTTTGCTGAGAAAATCGCGACGATGAACGTCTGGCCCGGCAAGGCGCCTGGCGCGATGGGTGAGGCGGATCGCGACATTCCGACCATCACCGTCTATGTCCCGCAGTCGGCGAAGAAACCATGCGCGGCCATATTGATCTGCCCCGGAGGCGGTTACGGCGGCCTGTGCTCATCTTACGAAGGGCATGACATCGCCGCATGGCTCGATCAGTTCGGTATTGCGGGCGTTGTGTTGAAATACCGCTTGAATCCGTATCGCCATCCAATTCCGATGAACGATGCGCAACGCGCCATGCGTCTTGTCCGCTCCCATGCGGCGGAGTGGGGCATTGATTCTAACCGTCTGGGAATCATGGGCTTCTCTGCTGGCGGCCATTTGGCATCAACGGTTGGAACGCACAATGATACAGGCAAAGCGGGCGACATCGATCCCGTGGAGCGTTTCAGTTGCCGTCCGGATTTCATGGTGTTGGTCTATCCCGTCATCAGCATGGGAAAATTCACGCATGGCGGATCGCGTCGGAATCTGCTTGGCGACAAGCCGTCGCAGGCGTTGATGGACAATCTGTCAAACGAACTGTTGGTGACGCAAGACACGCCGCCTGCGTTTCTTGCGCATTCCGTGAAGGATACGGTCGTCAACGTTGAGAACAGCCGTCTGTTCAAGAAAGCGATGGAAGAAAATGGTCGTTCCGTAACATTATTTGAACTGCCAAAAGGCGAACATGGCCTTGGCTGCGGCAAAGGCGAAGAATGGGCCAGTTGGCAGGCCGAATGCGCCAAATGGCTGAAAGATAATAAATTGACAGGTAATTGAAGGACTTAAAATGGCGCAGGCGGGAGGCAGATGGAAGAAGATTGCGCGTTTGCGCAATCGGACGCACTGGAGTGCGTCCCTCCCGCGCAGGCGGGACGCCGTCGTTACAGCGGCTATTTGACGAAAATCCAATATCCTTTCCCGCGTTTTAGGCCGTCAGGGGAGACATGGACCATTTGTTTTCCTTCCTGCCCCCAGGCCGTTGTGTCGCCAAATGATGGATTGCCGTTTGTGGGGCCGACAAGATTCCAGCCTTTCCGCAACACGATTGAATCGCCGTCTTCGCCTTTCAGCTTCAAGGTGCAGGTTGTTGGCGCATACATCCAAAAGCCTTGTCCGGGCAGGAAGTTGTCCAACTGCTTGAAGCGGCCGTCCACCCATCCCCAGCAGACGCCTGACGTTTTCAGCAAAGCGACGCTTTCGTCATCCGGCAAGAATGGCAATGAGCAAAGCTGCCAGCCTCTGGAAAGTTTCAGCGACAGTTTTGTCATATCTACTTCCATTGTGTATATCTTGGTAATACTTTTCCCGATGGCTTTCCCGTTCACAAAGGCTTGCGCAGATATGGTTGTGGTATTCGTCAACGGAATGGGATGGGCATAGACTGGATCGTTTACCGTCGGGGTGGAAGCGTCAAAACGATAATGGATTACAGCGTTTTGACGATAGCAGTTGAGTTGAAGTTGATATGTCTCCCCCAGCGGGTAAATAACGCTATCATCCAGACTGAAAAGAACTGAATCAAGATTCAGAAAATCAAGGAATTGACTGGCTGATGGATCACTTATTCCGCGAACTCGTTTGCTTGTGTCGTTTGGATCAATAATAGCTATAAATGGATATGATCCTTCCATGTCGGACGTGAATTGGTAAGATGCTAAGTCATCGTATGATGAGGCATACCATAAGACATAGTTGTCAAGAAGATATTGCTTAATTTCATCCATCTCGCAGATTTCTTGGCAAAAAATATTGTCATCTACATTATAATCATAATCTTCAACCAGAAGGAGCATTTTTCCTGTTTCTTGTGCACTTTTGAGTGCCGTTTCAAAATTCGTATTCCATGTGAGATAACGTATTGTCTTTGCTCGGAGAAGAGCGGTTTGTTTGATGGTATTTCCCACGGCGTCTTTGCCAGTTAGATAAAGAAGAATATTGCCATAGGATGACGTATTGGGGGATAGTTTTATGGTCCATGACCTGCCATTGTTTGTTAAGGATATGGCGTTGTCAGGCAAGATATCCGGTCTGCTGCTGGTCACCGTCAGGCTTTTCAATGAATAAGTGGAAGTGACGATTGTTGACACGATTGAGCCGTCAATACTTTCCAAATTCTTGTCAAGGGTAAGAGATGGCATCGCATTGAAAGGGATGCTTTTAGCCGTGATGGTGATGCCTTCGGAGGATGTTTGCCAAACGCCATTGATTTTGGCTTTCAATGTATAAGTGCTTGTGCCTGACTGTCCTGTTAAACGAAACTTACGTTCTGAACCGTCAATGATGGAACTGATCACCGTGCTTTTACCATCACTTTTTTTCGTCAGTTGGAATGCCTCAGCCGTCAAATGCTTGGGAAAGTACCATTCCAGCGTGAAAGCAGATGCTTGCTCGATGGACATCGGCTTGAAGACTGCAACAGGATTGGGCATGATGTAGGTGGTGGCATAGCAGACAACCGTCTCGTTATAACCGTCAATGAGAAGATACCATCCATTATTTGAACCGCCCCAACCATAGTTGAAGTGATAGAAATCATAGTCGTATGCGGTTCCCAAACCATCCACGACGAACATGTGTGCTTCCTCGCCCGTTATATAACTTGCCAATGACGGACGTTGGGCGAGCATTTCCGTGCGAAGCCTATAATACAAAGTGTCTAAACCGACAAATCCTACCTGACCATAAATTGCGGAACCGAATTGCGCCGTGTTGGAATAATCCAGATACTGATGTAGATAATCTTTTATTAAATTGGGATAGGCTCCCGTTTCATTCATTTCATAATTGGCTTCCACTAAAACGCCCATTTCCATGATGAGACGGGAGAGTTGAAGTTCTGAATCTGTGATATTTTTGTCGTTACTGCATGTATAGCTGTTTTGTATATTATTCCAGTCATACGGAAATGAAAAATCCGCTTTCATTCTCACTTTAAGACTTCCCGTTGAATCCATGTAAGTTTTTGATCCCGTGCCAACTACGGGCCATTCATGGTATTTCAGAATTTGAGCGATGGCGAGTGGAACACAACCTGCGGCTGTTCGATTGTCATATGTTTCATCAGATGGACAAAGATAGTTATATGGAGATGGTTTCTGATCCCATTCCGATGTCAACATGGCGGGGGTGATGATGGACGATGGCGTGAATGAATCCGTGCGAGTTTGATTAAGCAGTGCATTCCAACGATTTTTGTTTGCCTGCGCTATGGCGTTTCCACGAGTTTGCGGCTTAAGTAATTCCTTTTGGAAAATCTCCCCCTGTTTGTCCAACATGAGAGGCAACGGCGTGGGCGACGATTTGGAATAGGAGGCTTTTGTATCAAATGCCACGACGGGTGGCAACGTGTCATCCGATGACATGATGAGATAACCAGACGGCGAGAGTTTCACATGCCAAAGCGGCTGTTCAGCACCATCCGCATTGGTCATCCGCGTGGCTGTTACAGGCTCGGCATCAGGAAGTTCCGACTGAAAAACAGCGTTGGCGGCAATCCATCGGCGGGCGGCGATCAATAAGTTATCCGACGTCACCGTTGCGGCTTGAAGGAGGACAGATGTTATCGCGAAAAACAGAAATAAAGAAAGATGTTTCGGATGGTGTTTTGTTTTTATGTATCTTCTCCTTTCCATTTATAATCGGTTATCCTTCTGTTTCTGTTTTCGATAAAAACTTCCCACATCCCGCGAAGCGGATTCAGACCGTGAGCCAACAGCTTATGAACTTCAAGTTTCCGTATGACATTGTTTGCGCTTGCGCGAAGCGTGACGAACCGCCGTGCAGACGGAGCCGTTTGTTTCATTAGCAATAAATGTTATCTTTCTTCATGAAATCCTTACTGGTATCATCGGTCCGTCTGCGAGGCATCTCTGTTTCTTCTGTGTATTCAGTGGACTGCCCAAATTCGTGTGCATTCGTGTGAATTCGTGGTTCACTCATGCAAACGGATCGATGACGGCTTCTGCGCTGCCGGATTCGCAGGAACGGACGCCCGCGTCCATCGCGGCAAGTTGTTTCAAGTTGAATTCCAACGTGATCATTTCATGGACGGGCTTACCATCGCGAATGAAATCGATGAGCTGTCGGGCCAGATTCAAATTCGGCATCGGTTCGGGCGTGATGACTTCCTCTGGCGGAGGCGTCTGGACATACGGTTTGAATGTCTTATAGACTTTCACGATGTTCGTGAAGCGGTCGCAGACAATCGTGCCTTCAGAACCGTAAATAATTGGGCCCGTGGGAATTTCGCCTGACGAGAATGTGGACCATGAGCCTTCCGCCTGAGCGACTGCGTCGCCAAAATCGATGATGAAATCGGAATAGTCTTCCACATCCGTGAACGGCATGAGGAAGTTCTTGCGCAGGCCATAGACGGTCTTCGCCATCTTCTTGAGGAACCATGTCGCCAACGTGAAACTGTAGCCTGAATAGTCGGCCAACGAACCGCCGCCGCGGTCGTGTCGATACCACCAGATGTCGCCCAATTTCTTCGGATCAAAGTCTGGTTCACTGCAATAAGGCCCTTTCGTTGCGGGACTTCTGTAAACGACGCGCAATGGACGGCCTATCTTGCCGTCATCGACCATCTGCTTCGCGATGTTGAACGCAGGGAACCACGCGATAGGCCAGTTGACGAACAATGATGCTGTGCTCTTGCGAGCGGCGTCCAGCATGCGGATGCCGTCCTGTATCTTCAGCGCCATCGGTTTTTCGATGACGGCGTTCACGCCATGCTGAAGGCATTGGACGGCGACAGTTGCATGGTCGGCAATATCGGAGCCGATGCAGACGAGATCAGGCTTCTCCGCCAGCAGGCTGTCCAGCGAATCGAAGATGCGCGGCATGGGGCCTTTCGTGCGGAAGTTCTTGGCAAGACGGCTCTCCAGCGATTCCGCCGTTGCGCCTTTCGGATCCGGAATATCCGCTAATCCAATGAAATCAACTTCTTCCGGATATTTTTTGAACGTGCTGTAGAATCCGATGGCGTGGACGTGGGCCAGACCCGCAATAGCGACTTTCAGCTTGTCGGTCATAATGACTTTCTCCGATTATTACTGAGGCAATTTCAAAACTGCTCAAATGTCTATGTTAAGGAAACCACAGATCACACAGATTACACTGATTTTTCACAGATAGCCTTGCCGCCGAGGCCGACAAAAATGCTTTAGATTCTGATTGTAAAAAGAATATGAAAAACAAGCAGGATTCATCGGCCTCCGGCGCCAAGGCTGGTTCTGAAAATCACAGATAAAAATCTGGCTAAAGTAAGACTTTTGAAATTACCTCAACTATAAGATTTATTGGGAGTCCATGGAAAACACAGAAGTAACAGAAGGCCTCGCAGACATCAGCTAGACTACGAAAACGTCTGTATTTGCTTTAAGCTTTCGGTTTTAAGCTTTTAGCTTCTGAATAGGCGTTTGACGTTGTCCAGACTGCGTTTCGCGGCGAAAAGACTTTCCTCACGGCCTTCGAATTCGATACTGACGAAGCCGTCGAATCCGTTCTGTTTGATGACAGCGACAATCGTCCGTAGATCCAAATCGCCATAGCCCGTGATGGAGCCTTTCACATAGTTTCCATGGCTCGTTTGGCTCCAGTTCTCCGGATCGGGCACGTATTTACGCAAGTAGTTGTCTTTGAAGTGGAACATGCAGCAGATATCGGCATTGTCGCGAACGATGCCGATGGGATCTTCGTCGATGCCGCAGACGTTGCCGACGTCGATAAAACTGCGGAAGTTCACACGGTTGACGGCGAGCACAAGACGGCGGACACGCTCTTTGCCCTGAATGTGTTTGCCGTGGTTTTCGATAGCCGTCGTGATGCCGTATTGCGCGGCGTAGTCGGCGACTTCGCCGCAGGCGTCCGCCAACAGCGGCAGGTCTTTGTCAAACTGTTCCACCAGCGTGTCTTGGACGGGGCGGCTACCTGCGTCATGACGCGCGAACGGCACGCCAAGCTTCGCGGCGACGTCGATATGCCGTTTGACGCGTTCAATTTCCGCTTTGACCTGTTCGGCATTGCGTTCCGTGCCATCGCCGTTCAGCAGGAAATTGGCTCCGAACGTGTAGCTGGAAAGCGGAATATTGGCGTCTTTCGCGGCTTTCAGAACTTTGTCAACCATTTCTGTATCAACGGTGAAGTCGCTGCCCAGCGGAACGACTTCCACATGTTCGCCGCCGAATTCGGCAATTTTCGTGACGATGGACGGAAAATCCAGAATACCGCTGCGGAAGGCGCCTGCAAGACTGTATGTGCTCAGACCAATTTTCATGATAACTCCTTTGAATTAAATATGTTAGTTAAGGAAACCACAGAATACACAGAATACACAGATTTTCACAGAAAGCCTCGCCGCCGAGGCCGTTGACTGAAATATTTTGGGTTATAAATGGAATACGAATGAACAGAATCTATTGGCCTCCGGCGGCTCGGCGGTTTGAATCCGCTTACGCGGAAAAACTAACCACTAACCACTAATCACTAACCACTAATACCGCCGAAGGCGGTTGTTAAATAAACGGCTTGAAAGTGGTGTGCAAATCAATTGGCGCTTTCTTTTCGATGGATAACGGAATGGCGCACATGATTTCCAAGACGTGTCGCGCATGTTCCGGCGAGAGAACGGGTTCCGTATCGTTTTCAATCGCCTTCACAAGATCCGCCAGCGGACAGCATTGCGTGAAGTTCGGCGTGTAGGTGGATTTCGTCCATGTCATCGGAGTGATCCAACCACGCATGCCGATGGCGGGAGAATCGATATAGACTTCCGGAGCAGGCCACACGTTCGTATGCATCTTGAAGGAGATAACGCCTTGTTCACCAAAGATTTCCAACGGCGGACAACGGGTCGCGACCTGTGTGAAACCTGTATCGACGAAGCCGATGCGGTCGTCGCCGAAATCGAGCGAAATATAATAGGTGTCAGGCATGTAGTCCGTGCGGATGACTTTGCCGTCGAACGCTCCAGAACGGCATGTGCGTTGCTTGCGGGCGGTCGCGGCGAGGCAATAGACGGATTTGGCGGGGCCCATGATGCCGGTGACTTTGTCCAATGCATGGACGCCCATGTCGAACAGCGCTCCCGCGCCCGGTTCGTAGAACCATGACGGATCGGCGGAGCGGTATTGGAAATATTCGGGGCCGCCGTGGGTGGAGACGCATTTGACGGAAAGGACGCGCCCGATGCCGCCGTCGCGGATGATCTGTTCCGCCATGAGCATGTCCGGCGTGATCATGTGGATGGGCACGCAGGCGAATTTGACATTGTTTTTCTTGGCGATTTCAATCTGTTCCGTCAAATCCTCCACCGTCAGCGCGGCCGGTTTCTGGCTGAAAAGATGTTTTCCGGCGGAAAGGATGGTCTTGTTGATGTGGTCGTGGGCGGGAATGGAGGCTGCGTCGATTGCGATGTCGAAATCGCCTTTTTCGACGAGTTCATCCACAGAACCATACCATTCCTTTGCTCCAAAGCGTTTGCAGGCGGCTTCCGCGACGTCTGTGCGGATGTCGCAGACTGCTGTCAATACGGCGTTTGCGGTTTTCGAGATATTGGGAAGATACTGGCCTGTGGCGAAACTGCCGCAGCCGACGACGGCGACTTTCCAGGGCGTGTCTTTTTTCATGTGGGCTCCTTGTTTGGTTGAATGACAAAATACACTGTTTATTATAGCTTGACTTTCGCAAGGTCAAAATTAGTTTATATGGAAAAATCATCCAAGTGTCCAATATTTTCACATCAAAGGAGAAAAACATGCAACTGGCCAAATACAGCATGGGTGTCGGTGACAGGTTCGGTCGTCAGGCGAGAGCGCAGATGCGTGCCATCATTCAGGCTCGCGCCGTCGGAGCGGCCATCGCTCCGGTCTGGAACAAATCCAACCGCGAACATACGATCATCGGGACATGCCCGATGGATGTGCGGAACGCCGTCGAAGCCGCCATGCGGGCGTATTCGTTCAATGGCGAATACCATGTCGATGCCGACCACATCAGCCTGAAGAATGTCGATTGGTTCATGGATTCGAGCGATTTCTTCACGCTGGATGTCGCGGATTTCACAGGCAAGCCTGCCGCAAAGGCCGATGTCAAGAAGTTCTTGGACAAGCATAAGAATCTCATCGGCAAGAAGTTGTCGATTCCCGGCGTCAAGGAGCCGTTGGCCGTTGACAAAGCGGAAGCGGAAGTCATCGCGAACAAATATCTGCTGGCTGTGCAGGAGGCCGGAAAGCTCTATCGTTACATCTTGAAGGCGAAAGGCGAAGGCAATTTCATTCCAGAAGTCTCCATGGACGAGACGGACATCCCGCAAACGCCGCGTGACATGCTGTTCATTCTCGCCGCTTTCGCGGACGAAGGGATTCCCGCCCAGACAATCGCGCCGAAGTTCACAGGCCGTTTCAACAAAGGCGTCGATTACGTCGGCGATTTGAAAGTTTTCGAACGCGAATTCAATGAAGACATTGCCGTTATCCAGTTTGCCGTCAAGGAGTTCGGACTTCCCGCGAATCTGAAACTGAGCGTCCATTCGGGCAGCGACAAGTTCTCCATCTATCCGATCATCAACAAAGCCATCCACAAGGCGGACGCGGGTCTTCATCTGAAGACGGCGGGAACGACGTGGCTGGAGGAACTGATCGGTCTGGCAGCCGCAGGCGGTGATGGTCTGAAACTCGCAAAGGACGTCTATGCAGACGCCTACAAACGTCGCGAAGAATTGAGCATCCCATATGCGACCGTTATCGACATCAATCCTGCAAAACTGCCGAAACCGACGGAAGTCGCGAAATGGACGGCGGATAAGTTCACACGGACGTTGCGCCATGACCAGTCCTGCGCGGACTACAACATGCACTTCCGCCAGATGCTGCATGTCGCCTTCCGCGTCGCCGCCGAGATGGGCGACCGTTATCTCAATGCGTTGGACGAGTTTGAAGATGTCATCAGCGACAATGTCGCCACAAACATCTTCGACAGACATCTGAAACCAGTCTTTTTGTAAGATTACTATAATAACCATTAAACAATTCCTCACGTCTCACGTCTCACGTCTCACGTCATTGGAAGCATTATGACGCGAGACGAGAGACATGAGACGAGAGGTATTAAGTTTTTTGCATGGATTTTGATTAACTTTTTTCAAAAAGGAAATGAATGATAAAAGCACAGTAGCCAATTCTCCTGTGAGAATCGGTCATCATGTGACCGTCACGATAGACAGGCCGTTGGGGAGTTCGCATCCAAAATATCCTGATATGCAGTATCCTGTGAATTATGGATATGTAAAAGGCATCATGGCGGCTGATGGTGAAGAACAGGATGCCTATCTGCTCGGCGTGGATGAACCGGTGAAAGAATACACGGGTATTCTGATTGCCATCATCCACAGGCTGGATGACGTTGAGGACAAGTGGGTTGTCGCGCCAAAAGGAAGGAGTTACACAAAGGAAGAGATTGCTGAACAGGTGGAATTTCAGGAAAAATATTTCCACATCGAAATTCAAATGGAATAAAGAAAACCACAGATCACACAGATTAAACAGATTGCCTCGCCGCAGAAGCCGACAATCGCCTAATGGCTTGATTAGCAGATTATGAAATCCAATCATGAAAGAATTCCAACGGCTGTCTGCGGCTCGGCGATTTGAATGCGCTTCGCGCAACAGATATATGAAGCAGAAACATATTGTGAAAACAATAATGATACTGATTAGAATATACAAATAAATATAAGATTGGAGGAACAACCATGACATTGCAGCATCGTATTTGCCTAAGCCTCTGTGCGTTGGCCATCGCCGCGCATGCCGCGCCGTTGATTGAAAACAACCATCTGAAGATAAAGGATGGCACCGTTGAACTCGATCGAAAGGGCGATGTCGTTTTCTCTGAAAATTTCTCCAATGGCTTTACAAATTGGGAGGCATCAAATTTTGAAAACAAGCTCGTCATGGATGTGCGGAGAGTTCTTGGTAAACAAGCCGCTTACATTGGCATGGAGAAGCCGAACAGCGACACGGCGTGGGAGCTCGCCGGCAAGCCGTTCGATGTCATCGGCGGTTCTGATTTCACCATCAAAATCCGTGCAATGGGCACCTTCCCGTTACATAACCCGTCCGGCCACAAGGACATGTATAAAATGTGCCTTTACTGGTTCGATGCCGAAGGCAAACGGTTGGAGAACTTCTTCCCATACCGTTTCACGATGAACAGTAAGGATTGGACGGATACGTATTGCGATGGCGTCGTTCCAAAGGAAGCCGTGAAGGCGCAGTTTTTTGTCGGTTTCGACATCCCGAACGTTCCAGAAGGCGAACACATGGCCATTTCGGAAGTCGAAATTATCCAGAAGACGGACAAGCATTCATATTATGAACAAGGTTCCTTCGTTTCACTGCCATATTTTACAAATAAAGGCTATGTCGATATGGCCTGTAATAGCATAAGGCAAGAAGGTAGTTACTTATATTTCTTGAAATCAACGGCTCCTGACAACAACGGAACGCCTGGCGAATGGACGAAATTCGTCAATTGCGAGGCGGATGATACAGGACGCCATCCCGGAAGAGTTTTGCTTCCTAATGGCCATTCATGGTTCCGTTATAAAGTTATCATGAGAAGTCACGGTACTACTCCGCGACTAAAATCCGTCACAATTGATGACCGCATTGATAAGAATTGGACCTATACCATTGATAAAAGCCCAAGCATCAGCATGTTGAGCAAATCACCCAATCCGGATCCGGCCTCCGAAATCCGCTTCCAGATGAAAGACGGGGACATCATCTTCTGGCCGTCGGTTCATTATCTGCTTGATGACCAAGATATTACATCGCAAGTTGTTCGCCATGGCGATGTCATCAGCTACACGCCTGCGGAGCCGTTGAAACCGTTGCCGCCGTCGCTGTCGCCACGCACATGGACGTTCCACAATTATCAAAGCGTGTTGAAACGGATTGATTTGGAAGATTCGACAACGGCCGTTCGCGTCACCCGTCTGGCCGTCGAACAGGACAGCAGCTTCTTCTTCAAATCCCAACCGCTGGCCGTGAAAGGTGGCGAAATCTATACACTCCGCTATAAGATTCGTCATAACAATAACTTGGAAAATGCGGACGATCGGAACCGCATTGTTTGGTTGACGGATGCGATGCAGCCGATCGGCGAGCCGATCATCATCCGCTACGGCAAGCCGTTGACGGAATGGACGGAAAAAATGATCACATTGGCGGCTCCCGAAAATGCGGCCTGCTGCACCATCCAGTTCGGTTTCGACGTGCCGAATCTCAAAAAGGACGAATTCTTCGATCTGGATATCATTGCGTTTGATGGCTTAAGGCCAGCGGAAGCGATTGTAAAGTCCAACGTCCATCATCTCCAAGTCGAAGGTAAAGACTACTCCGGCAAGCGTTTCCATGATTCACGGATGATTCTTTACGATAAAGAGGCGACGGAAAACGTCGTGACGATGCGTGACGATGGTTTCGTGCTTGTTGACGGCAAGCCGTTCTTCCCGATCGGCCTCTACGCCGTTTGGAAGCGCGAATTCAACGGAAACAATATCGACAAGGCGTTCAAGGATTTAAAAGCCGCTGGTTTCAATTTCGCTCATACCTACAATGCCAGCCGCAACGCGGATTTTGCGGAATTTCTAAACACGGCGGACAAATACGGCTTCAAGTTGTGGATCACGCCCGGCAGCGACATGATCAACAACATCATCCATGAACGCCATCATCCGTCCATTCTCGCATGGTACATCGGGGACGACACGCATACCTATTTCTCGCCAGAAGATGTGAGACGCAACCATGACATCTGCCATTCCCTTGACAATGCGCATCTTACAACGCAGGCTGATGCCACGGGGCCGCGTGGCGCAAGTTATTATGAACCGTTCATCGAATCCACGGATTCCTTCATGCCGGAAATCTATCCCGTCCGCGAAGACAAGCCGGACGCGACAGAAGTTCCAACAGTTATTCGCGACATGAAGACCATCTTTGACGATCTCTCCCGCAACGGTTCTCCCACGAAGACCATCTGGTCGATCATTCAGCATTTCGACGGATGGGGCTGGAAACGTTTCCCAAGTTTCGATGAACTGCGCGCCATGAGCTATCTCTCCATCATCCATGGAGCGCATGGCATAACATGGTACACTTACGGTGGTTACAACCAAAATCACGGCGTGACGAGCACCCCTGAGCATTGGCGTGAAATCACCACGGTGGCTGGCGAACTGTCGTCCATTCATGATCAACTCTGCTCACGTCATGCGAAGGAACAGCCCGCCGTCACGATTCTTGATGGCCCGAAAACGGACGGCTTGGACTATCCGTCTGTCACGTGCCTGCTGAAAGACAACGACGGCCCGAAAATCCTGCTGGCGTGCAATTCATCCACAGGAGCTGTGAAAGCGGCCATTGACGTGAAAGGCTTCAAGACTGCAAAAGTGCTCTTTGAAGACCGTACCGTAGATTGCGCAAATGGCTTGAAAGACGATTTCAAGCCATTTGCCGTACACGTATATGAACTTCAGTAGAGTATTTACCATTCCAGAATATCCAGAATATCCAGAATATCCAGATAAAAAAGGACTCCTATGAATAAGAATTTGCTTTTCTGCTTGAATACAATGCTTTGCGCGGGGGCACTGTTCGCACAGGAGGCGTTGCAGGTAAATGTCCGTAATAACGGGGAGGAACGCTTCGAACAGATTGTTAGCCAGCCTGTAACGGAACAATGGCTTCTGGAAAAGAAGTTCCAAGTCATTGAAACGGATGATCGTGGAAACTTTTTGCAGGAAACGGTCGCCGAAATAGACAAAAGCGGCAAGCAGCCTGTCGTCACATGGCTCATGCCCGGAATCACGGAGGCTGGCAGCGTCCGCTATTTCCAGTTCAAGGCAACGGACAAGCTGTCTGAATTGAATCTTGAAACGGATTTGACCTGCGAAGAACGTGACGGCAAGATCATCATCGGCACGACGTATTTCCAGTTGGAGCATCCAATGAAAGGCCATGGCGGCATGCCGCAGAACATCCGCTATTGTTCGTCTGGCTATACGGACACGAAGGCCCATCTGCTGGATCGTGTCTTCAACCGCGAAACGCACATGCAATATACGATTATGGCCGATGACGTGGCGACAGCAAAAGTCGTTTTCAAGAGTCCGCTGCGCGTCGTCGTCGAAGCCCGCACAGGCTACAAAAGCGGCATGAATTACGCGCCCGATAAGCTGCATGCTGTTTACCGCTATATCTATACGGCGTATTCGCCAGTTGTTGATGTGACGGTCGATATCGAACGCGGCGACGGCCAGCCCATCGAATGGAACGAATTGCATTTCCTGCATTTGTCCCGTCAGGATAAATACTATACGCATTTTGTCACTGGCGAGCCGATGTCCATCATTCCCATGCGTGAAAAAGGCGTGAAAGGGCCTGGAATCGGCGCAGAGGACTGGGCGTTGCTGAGCACGAATGACGAAGCGATGGGCGTCAGCGGCTATCGCTTGTCCTGCTGGGACGCGTCGGATGAATTCGTCTATTACGTCAGCCACAGCCGTCAGGCGATGTCCGTCGGACAGACGAGCGAGTCTCGTGCGGGCAGCATGTATTTCGGTCCTGCCAGCGATGACAACGAATGGTTCACCCGCTGGCTCGGAAAAGACGCGAAGCTGAAAATCGAAATGGTGAATGGCACCGAAGCGAAGACGGCGGCGACGGAAGAACCGTCCAAATCGGGACTTGCGTTGACAAGCGCCCAGCAGATTGAAACAGCGGATGCGCGGCTTGTCTTCGCGGATGCGTCGGAAGGTTTTGCCTGCCAAGGACTTGTCGATAAAACGAATGGCACGCGTTTCTTTGATATCCGCTCCGAATATGCAGGATTGTGGATTCTGGAATTCCGCAAATTGGACATCGCGAAACAGACCAAAAACGGTGAAGGCGTCGTGGAAGATCCGTTGTACGGAGCTCCTGCAAAAGACAGTTTGCCCGCTGTAAAACTGACGAACCGTAGCGTGGGGCAGGGCATCTGCGAGAAGATCGACAACGGCCTTCGTTTCATCTGGAAGAATCAAGCCATTGGCGATGAAAAAGACGTGTTGGACGTGACTTGCGATGTGATATGGAATGAAGCTGAAAAGCAATTTGAGTTCCGCATGTCGCTCGCCAACCGCAGTAAAAACTATGGTCTATGGACATCTGAATATCCGTCGCTTGGACAAGTTTTCGAGCCTGGAAAGGGCGATGCGTTGCTGCCCGGTGGCAACTGGGGGGCACGCCTTTTCAAAAACAACCGCGAAGGCATCGGTTTCATGTATCCGTGCGCCGTCGCGCCCATGCAGTTCATGGCGTTCAACATCGGCAACACAGGCGTTTATTTCGGAGCACATGACGGCGCGGCCCGTCCGAAACGTATTCTTGTTTCCTCCAAACAAGATATTTCCTATCAGACATACGCGGAAAACATGGGGCAGCCCGGAGCGTCGTTCGCGACGGATTTTCCAGTTGTTTTGAGTCTCTATCACGGCGATTGGTGGCAAGCCGCCAAGAAATACCGTAAGTGGGCACTCCAGCAGCCGTGGACGGCGAAAGGCCCCATCGCGCAACGAAAGGACTTCCCGCAACGCTTCATTGACAACGGTTTCTGGATGTGCCTCAGTGGCGAGCCGAAAAACGTCGAGAAGACTCTCGTCGATTTGGACAAACGCGTCAATGGTCGCGTCCCATTCGCAACTCATTGGTACAGTTGGCATCAGATTCCCTTTGACCATTCCTATCCGAACTATTTCCCGACGAAGGAAGGTTTCGCGGAAACGACCGCCCGCATGAAGGAAAAAGGCCAGATGATCATGCCGTATATCAATGGACGTCTGTGGGACATGGACATCGACAGCTTCCCGACGGAAGGCATCAAATCCGCCGCAAAGAACGAAAAGGGAGAGCCTTACATCGAAATCTACGGCTCCAAACGCCGCCTCGTGCCGAACTGCCCGTTCACGAAGCAGTGGCAGGGCAAAATACAGGAAATCTGCTCACGGCTCATGAACGAATGCGGCGTGAACGGTATTTATCTGGACCAAATCGGTGCCGCCGCCCCGAAACTCTGCTTCGATCCGACGCATAACCATCCGATCGGCGGAGGCCGCCATTGGTGCGACGGATATCGCGCCATGCTGACGCCTATCAAGGAAATGGCTGCGGCCAAGGGTGTTACATTGACGACGGAGAACATCGCCGAGCCGTATATGGATAACATCGACGGCTTCTTGACGTGGGTACAGCGCAATCAGGAGGATGTGCCCGCCATGACCGCCGTTTATAGCGGCTACGCCATCTATTTCACAAGCCCGATGTACGCGGAGGATGATTTTGCCGCATTCCGCGCATGCCAAGGCCGCGATTTCCTGTGGGGCTGCCAGCTCGGTTGGAATGGCGAATGGATCATGAATTCGCACCATCGTGACCATCTCGAATATCTCATCCGCCTTGGCTCGTTGCAGAAGGCCGCCAAGGAGTTCATGGTCTTGGGCGAACTGCTCGGCGAAGTGCCGAACTACGTTGCAACGCCCGATTTTACAACGACGTGGCATCTGCGTTCGCCGCACAATGTTACGTTGCCGTCCGTCCAATCGACGCTGTGGAAAAATCCGCAGGGCGATCTGCTGATGGCCATCGTCAACTACAGCGACAGCTACCAGACGTTTACGTGCAAGGATGTGCCGTTGGCATATGTTGATAATCTTTGCGAAGTCTCGCGGCTGAACGAACACGGCGAAGTACTGCTTGGCTTTGCCGAAAAGTCCATCGAATGGACGCAAGCGTTGCAACCGCAGGAAATCTGCTTGCTGACGTTCCGTGCAGCCAAACGGTCGCCGACAGAGTTGAAGAATATTTTGAACGATGAATTCAAGTCGTTGAAAGACAAGGAACTAAAGGATTCCGTCGCCTTGCATCTGCTGCGGGCGTATGGCGGCGCGTCCATCAAATTGCTGGATTCACCGCTGACAATTGTCAGCGGCTGTGAACCGACGATTATTCGTTACGAAGTGGTCGGCGGCAAGCCGGGCGTCGAGACGGATCTTTCGCTTGTGAATTTAAAACGGACAATTACCCCTTCTATGGAAAACAAATACGGAGAAATTACCTGTATGTTATGGACGGATGAAGAAGATGGGCTATCGTTGAAAGGCAACGACATCGTGCTGACCGTGAAAGGTTGCGACGGTTACGAGCGGATTCCGCTGAACGTCGTTGTCAAACCGAAATTGGAGGTGAAACTCGGCGGCGTCCCGAAAGTCCATGGCGGCGAGACATTCATACTCCATGTGTCTGTGACGAACCACAGTTATTATAGACAGTCCGGACGCGTTTTGGTGAATCTTCCCGAAGGCTGGAAAGCGGAGCCGTCCAATGCGTTTGACGTGACGCGGCTGAAGAGCGGTGCCAGGAAATCCGTCGCGATGAAAGTGACGGTTCCTGAACGCGCCGCGGCGGGCCAGATGAAACTTACGGCCTCCGTTGTGACGGATACCGCCATGACGTCCGTTCCCGTCCAGAAATCACGTCCGCGTCTCGCTGCCAAACGACTCAGCGGCAACGCGGAAGACATGGACAATTGGCCGTCGTCCGTCTGGACGTCCGTCGGCGGCAAACTGGCGGAAACGGTCAAAGTCGAAAAGGACTACGGCGGCGAAGACGATCTCTCCGGCCGTTTGCGCTGCCTGTGGGATGACGCGAATCTTTACATCGTCGCGGAAGTGAAAGACAACATCTACGAATATCCGCCGAAAACGCCTGAAGTCTGGCTAGGCGATTGCGTCCAACTGGCCTTCCGCAACGGTCCCATGAACAAGAATGCGAACTACGACGGTCGCGAGACAGAGTTCGCATTGGCCGACGGAAAGGACGGCGCATTCGTCTTCCGTTGGGAGGCTCTCGGCGTCGGCGATGTGATGAAAAACGCCAAAATCACCGTCAAGCATGACGGCAATTTGACAACCTATCGCGCCGTGATCCCATGGAAGCAAATCAACATCCAGAATCCAGCCAGAGGTCAGCGTATCCCGTTCTCGTTCACGCTGATGGACAACGATGGCAAAGGCTTCCACGGCTATTGCGAATGGACGCCTGGAATCTGCGACGGAAAGGATTCCTCGCAGTTCGGATGGCTTATTTTGGAGTAATGCTTAATGCTTAATGCTGAATGCTGAATGCTTAATGCTTAATGCTTAATTTCTTTTATGTCTCTTTCGTCCCTTTCGTCCCTTACAATAATCTAAAAAGGAAACACACATGAGCACTTACAAAGTCGGTATCGTTGGTTGCGGCGGAATCGCCCGCGGAGCACATTGGCCCTTCTACAAGAATGACAAACGCGTGAAAGTCGTCGCCGTCTGCGACATTATCAAGGAGCGCGCGGAGGCATTCGTCCGCGATTTCTATCCGGAAGCGGCCGTCTATACGGATTATCGCGATCTCGTCGCGCGGGAGGACATCGATTGCGTCGATATCTGCACGCCGAACTATCTGCATTCGGAAATTGCCGTCGCGGCGTTTGAACATGGTAAGAACGTCTTCAGCGAGAAGCCTGACGCCGTCAGCCCTGAAAAGGCCATCGCCATGAAAGAAGCCGCTGAAAAGGCCGGCAAAC
>JAFZAB010000201.1 GCA_017548425.1 Victivallales bacterium | reverse complement strand
GTCCCGCCTGCGGGAAAAGGTTTTGGCGCAGGCGGGACGCACCGCGCCACCTCCCACGGCGCAGGCGGGACGCACCGCGCCACCTCCATTATTCCTGTAGTACCAGCACTTGATACGGCTTGAGTTCAATCGTCCCTGCCAGTTTGCGGGCCGTAATCAATTCCACGGCTGGCTTGTCCAGCGTGTAGCGACCGGGCTTGCCCTGATATTCCACAACCACTACGCCCGTCATGCCATGGCCTTCGCGACGCGCCACCATCAGATTGTGGCTGTCACCAATATGGCCCGTTGTCAGACCGGCCGCATCCAACGCCAACGGCAAGATGTTGCCGCGCATGACGTCCGCGGACGGAATCGTGCCCAGCAGGAAGACCACGCCTTTTCCAATCTTCTTCTTGATGGCGACCGCCTTGCCGACCAACGCGTTGTGAGGCGCTTCGGCAACCGTCGCCAACGCATCGGCGTCTTTTTCGTAAAGTTCGTACCACAGGCGGCTTGTGAACGGCTGTCCGGATACCCACTGGCATTTGATGTCGTTGTTCAGATCCGGAACGGCATACGCCCAGCGGACGCCGAGGAATTCCTCCAACATGCCGAACGGACGGTCTTTATAACGCGCACCATTGATGTTGCGGTTGTCCGTCATCGGGCCGACAATCCACACGCCGCCGTTTTCCACCCACTTCCGAATTCTGTCGCCAAGTCCTTCATTTTCAAGCGACGGCACAAACGGCGTGGACAAAACTTTGTATTGGCTGAAATCCTGCGCGGCTTCCAGCAAATCAGGCCGCAAGCCACGCTGCGTAATTGGTTCGTAATAGTTCTGAATAACGCTGTCCTGATAGCGGAAGCCCTGCACAATGCCTTGCGTCTCAAAGAAATTCCATGAATGCGACGGATAATGGATGGCGATCGGCGTCGTGACCTTCGTATGATTCAGAAAGTAACCCGCTCGGACATAGTCCTTTGCAAGTTTTTTCACTTCGCCGTAGGGATGCATCGGCCGTCCGCAGGCGTCCAACACGGCGCCGTGCATGATTTCATGGCCGCCCCAATGCGTGCGCCACAGCCAATACATGTTCGCTTCGCCGCCTAAAGCGATTGGCAACCAAGAGTTTGCGTAGCAGAAGCCTTCCGGCTTGACACTCTGCGGGATGTTCACGGAACCGTTCCAGCAGGTGGATGTTTCCGTGTTCCAGAACGGACGGTCTTTCACATTGCGCAGGAAATCGAACCACAGGCAGCAATGGCTCAGATTGTCCGGATTGTTGTAGTGGTTGAACTGCACGATGTCCAGTTTCTTATTCATGTGCAAGTAGTTCATGCCGTTCACGGGCATAACATCCGTTCCGACAGGAACTTTCACATATTTCTTGAGGATTTCCGCCTGCATCGTCACGAATTCGACGATGGACTCCTGCTGGAAAATCTTCCACTCCATGCGGTGGTGCGGATTGATCCATCCATCGCGCGGCGTCGGAATTTCATCGAAGAAATTGTACTCTTGACTGAAAATCGTCAGATTCCACGCCTTGTTCAAGGCATCGACCGTCCGGAACTTCTCCTTCAAATGCTGTTTGAACTTCTCCGCGCAAACAGGGCACATACAACCATTGCCAAAAGCATAGATTTCATTGTCGATCTGCCAGCCGATGACATTTTCGTCGTCGGCGAATTCCTGCGCCATCTTTTCAACAATTCGCGCGCTGTATTCGCGATAATGTTCATTATTCGAACAGCAATGGCGACGGCCTCCGTGCTGTGCACGACGGCCGTTTTCATATTCCTGCATGACGTCCGGATACTTGCGGCTGAGCCAAATGGGCGGCGTGGCTGTCGGCGTGCCCATGACCGTGGCGATTCCGTATTTTGCAAGCGTATCAACGACGTTGTGCAGCCAATCGAATGTGAAGACGCCTTCCGTCTTCTCCATGCAACTCCATGCAAATTCCGAGATACGAGCGACTTGGATACCAGTCGCCTTCATCTTCGCGGCGTCTTTTTCAATTTCTTCAACGGGCCAGTCTTCCGGATAGTATGCGCATCCCAAATACGGCGGTTTGATGTTGATCATGATGGATTCCTTTATTTACTGGATATTCTGGATATTCTGGATGTTCTGGATTTATGCTTTTAGCTTTAGGCTTTAAGCTTTAAGCTTCAATGACTTAACGCCGCGATGCGTTTTCCGCGTTCCAACGCTTTCGTAATGAACGCTTCGAACGACCATTCTGCATAGGCGGCATGCGTGTTCTTTCCGGGCTTGCTGTCACGTGTCAATTCCATCGTATAGATGCCATTGTAGCCATGCTTGTCCAGACGGTCCACAACGCCTTGCCAATCCGCAATGCCATCGAATGGAAGGAGATGCGAATCGTCCAGCCATGTCATGTTCTGGCGGTTCGCCATGCCGAGATTGTCGTTGATATGCGTCGCGACAATCTTGTCGCCAAAACGCGCCATCACATCTTCGCTGTAGTTGTAGCACATTTCATGGCCTGTATCCCAGCAGAAGCCACAGGCAGGCGACGATTTGAATTCGTCCATGACCGCCTGCAGATATTCAATTCCTTCCGTGTTTTCAAACGCAATGACGACGCCATTCTTTTCGCCCGCCTTCACAAGACGTTCGAAACGCTTCAGCCCCAAGGCGTTCGGCGAATGGCGGTCCATGCCGATGATGACATGCGCGACCATGATTTTCACACCGACCTTCGCGCAATCCTTCACGCAGCGAATCAGCAGATCCGTATAGTCTTCGCCGCCCTGCCCTTCGTCCTCCCACATCAGATGGGCCTTCGTAAACGGCGCATGGACAGACTGATAGATGACGTTGTTCTTTGCCATCGCATCCGCCCACCGCTCAATCGGACAGCCGTCGCCCCAGCCTGTGAAGCATGACGCATAGCCAACTTTGCCAATAAGCTCTATCTGCTCCTCTATCGGATTTCTGAAACCCATGCCGACACTAATGCCGAATTTCGCCTCTTTCATGCCTTGCCTTCTGTCGTTTTAATTTTTTGAAAATAAAAACTGCATCTCTTTATAAATTATACTCCACAAATCACATTTCAATGCTACATTAACAAGAAATCATTCATTGTCTATTCCTTATATAACCATAAACAACTTGGAAACCAACATCATGCTTCGATTTGAAAAACTCACCATGCAGGGAACGACGCTGAAGCCAGAATCCGTCTTTCCCGCCCTCCGCAGCCACATTCCAGGCAAGCAGGTCACCTATTTCGAAGAAGAAGACGAACTGTTCATCAACTACGGCGGTTATCCGAACCCGCTGCCGTATTCCATGCAGGACTGCTATACGTCTGAGCTCAAAGACGTGACATTTGATTCCGCCGTGCTCGAAAACGACTATCTTAAAGCCGTCTTCCTCCCGCAGTTCGGCGGTCGCCTCTGGCAGTTGTTTGACAAAGTCGCAAAACGCGATCTGATAACGCATAATCCCATCTTCAAGCCGCAGAATTTCGCCATCCGCAACGCATGGCTCGCAGGCGGCGTCGAATGGAACATCGGCCGTTGCGGTCACCATGATCTGACCTGCAGCCCCATGTTCACCGCCACGACGGAAGACGAAGACGGCACGCCCGTCCTCCGTTTCTACGAATTCTGCCGCTCCCGCGCAGTCTCCTACCAGCTTGATTTCATGCTGCCGGAAACGTCGAAATTCCTCTACGTTCGCGTCCGCATCATGAACGACACAATCAACGTCGCCCCCATGTACTGGTGGAGCAACATCGCCGTTCCGGAACGCAAGAAACAGCGCATCATCGTTCCCGCAAAGAAATCATTCGCACATGCTTACGTTGAAAGCGGACAGCGCGCCTTCACGAAGATTCCCGTCCCGAACGACGGTAAATTCGATATCACCGTTCCGACGAACTACCCCTACGCCTTTGACCAATTCTTCGACATCAAAAAGGAATCCCGCAAATTCGAAGCCTCCATCTACGAAGATGGTTACGGCCTCATCCAGACATCGACCGACCGCCTCCGCGGCCGCAAGCTGTTCGTCTGGGGCCAAGGCGCGGGCGGTCATCATTGGCAGCGCTGCCTGACCTCCCCCGAAGGCGAAGACTATCTTGAAATGCAGGCTGGCATCTGCCGCACACAGAGCGAATGCATGCCCATGCCGCCTCAGACCGCGTGGGAATGGCTCGAAGCCTACGGCGCCATCCAGACCGATCCTGAAATGATTTTCGGCGATTGGGACGCCGCCGTCGATGAAGTCGCGACGAACCTTGAAAAGATGTTGCCGCGTCAGAAGCTTGAAGAGGAACTTGCCCGCACGAAGAAGACATTCGCCCTCAAGCCCGCGAAAGTCGTTTCGCAAGGCTCCGGCTGGGGTGCTCTTGAAAACAAACGCTTCTTCGGCAAATGGGCCAAGCATCTTGATTTCGGCGAGACGAAGGAGCCGCAGGCGGATTGGCTGTTCCTCTTGAAGAACGGCTTCATGCCCGAACGCGATCCAAAACTGCCGCCGCCGTCCTATATGGTTCAGGATGAATGGTTTGACATGCTCAAGAAAGCCGTCGCAGGCGGTGACGCCGCCAATTGGCACACCCTCTTCCAACTCGGACTCAACTACTTCTTCCGTCTTGATTTCGAACGTGCGGAAGACCTTCTGCGCAAATCGCTGGCCATCGCGAACACGCCATGGGCGCTCTACGCTCTCGGCAACGTGCAACGCGTGACGGGCCGCGTCAACGACGCCGCCCACACGATGGCGAAAGCCGTTTCGCTCTACGACAAAGACGAGACGATTGTCAAGGAAACGTGCAAAACCTACAACGAAGCGGGAGACTTCCGCAGTCTCGCCGCCTTCTTTGAAATGCTACCCGCTGCGATGCAACAAGTTCCGATGTGCCGTCTCATGTACAGCAAGGCGCTCGTCCATATCGGACGGCTTGACGAAGCGGAAGCGGTTCTCATGGCCGACGGCGGTCTCCGCGTGCCCGACATCCAGGAAGGCGAAAACTCCACGTCCGAAATCTACATCAGCCTGCAGATCGCGAAAGCGAAGAAGCAAGGCATCACGCTGGAAGCGAAGGACGTCAAAGTTCCGGTCATGTTCGATTACCGCATGAGCTAAGCCGCTCCTACGGAGGAACTTCACGTGTGTTTGTTGGCCGTCGATCTTGGCATGAAGGCGGGGCTTGCGTGGTTTGGCGACGACGGTCGTCTGCTGCGCTGCCGCACCGTCCATTTTCCAAACCGCACCGTCCTGAAACGGGCCATGCCCGCCATTCTGGATGAAGTGCCCAATTTGACGCATGTCGTCATCGAAGGCGGCGGTCCCGTCGCCGCCCTCTGGTGGAAGGCTGTCGTCAAACGCGACCTGCCGATCATCCAGACCTGCGCGGAAGCATGGCGGGAGGACATCCTCTGGCTACGCGAACGCCGCAACGGCCCCCAGGCGAAAGAGCATGCCCTGCAACTCGCCATGAAAGTCCTTCGTTGGTCAAACGTCACGCTCGCGTCGCCGCTGGCGGACGACGCGGCGGAAGCCGTTCTCTGCGGTCTGTGGGCCGAACGGAAGTTCGGCATCATCCAGGAGTTTCCCGATGAACTGCGCAAGCCTTGAAACCATGCTGGCGGATTTGGTCTGGATTGAAGAGGAGGCAAACAAAAGCCTCTGGCCGCCAATCATTTGCGCATTGGCATGCACAGCGCTGCTTCTAGCCATTGTGGCTCTGGCCATCCGCCACTGGTTGCGTCAACCCTGCCAACGGTTGAGAAGGATTCTTCAGAATCCACCCACGGCCGCCAAACTGGATGATATCCATTCGCTCATGTCGGAACTCCGCAAGAAGTTTCCGCAACTCGAAACGATCATTCCCGAACTGGACAGACTGCGCTTCGCACCGCAACCGCCGTCTGACGAACAGTTAAAGGATCTTTACCAAAACATACGCGACATCTGTGGCTAAGCTCACCCTGCCATCCTTGAAGAACGTCAAAGGCGACAAGCCGTCGTGGTTCCACCGCGCGAGAATACCTGCCTGGTTGCTCATCGCCGCCGCGATCTGCGCCCTGCTCTCGCCGCTGAAAGTCCCCACGACGCTTCGTAGCCAAGAGTTTGGCAAACTCAATCTCATGTTCGTCATGGATTTCTCCGGCAGCATGGAAGCCAGTGATTGGCCGGAAGACAAGCCGCTGCCGGAAACCGTCACGGCGGACATCCTGCCTCCCAGCCGAATCGCCGTCGCCAAGGAGAAGCTACGCTGGCTTCTCACCAACCATCACGGAAACAGCCACATAGGCCTCGTCGCCTTCGCGCGGAGGCCCTATCTTGTCTGCCCGCTCATGAATGGAACCGCCATTCTTGAAGAGCGGATGGAACAGATCACGACGGACGATTTGGAAGACGGCACCGCCATCGGCGATGCCATCAACTTAGCGGTCCGTTCGCTCAAATCCGTGGATTTCGGCCCGAAAGCCGTTATCCTACTGTCCGACGGCGTCGATCATTCGCAGGACGACAAAGCGCCATTGCTCGCCGCCGAAGCGGCGGCGAAGGCGGACATCGTCATCCACACGGTCGGTATCGGCGGCAAACACGCCTACCATCCCGTCAACACGGACGGCGGCACGGAATGGCGGCCTGTCGGCGAAGAGCTCAATGAACCGCAACTGACTGAAATCGCCCGTCTTACAAACGGGCAGTATTTCAAGGCAAGCGATGCGGATGCGCTGTCAAAAGCCATCGAGTCCCTTGCTGCGCAAGTCATTGCGCAACCGCAACCAACGACGCGGCGCGTTGCCGTGCCGTTGACGCCGCTGTTGCTGGTCGCCGCCCTGCTAGCCGTCGCCTCGCTGCTGTCGCGTCTGTTGCTCCACGCCTATTTCTAACCACCTAATCCATTGAAACGCAACATGTTCACATCTTTCAAAGACGATATGGACTACCTCTGGAAGAAGTTCAGCTCCTTCACATGTCCCGCCGACACAGGGCTGGACTACGCCTCCGTGAAGGCGCGGATTGCGGAAATGTCCGCAGACGCGGAACTTGGAGCTTTGCCGCGCCCTGTCCACAAGGCGAAAATCTTCCAGTTCGTCACGCGAAATCTGCGAATTGATGTCAATCCGCATGACTTCTTCCCGACGTTTGACTGTTGGGATCGCAACGACCGTCCGCTGACGGCGTTCGTCGTTTTCTTCCAGCAGAAAATCCGCCGTGAAAAATTGACGCAAGCCGCTTTGTGGGATAAAATGAACGCCAGCGGCGCCTCCAACAGTTGGATTGATTTCGACCACTCTGTTCCAGATTGGCTCGCCATCCTTCCGCTCGGCCTGCCTGGCATCCGCAACCGTGCGCAGGAGGCCCGCCAAAAACTCGCGTCACAACAACCGCTCACGTCGCAACAGGAAGCCTACTACGACGGCATTGATTTGACGTATGATGCGATGTTGGAGATGCTTGCGCGTTTTCGCGACTATGCGAGAAGCCATGCGAACGGCTCGGAACGCGTCCTCTTCGTCGCCGACGCGTTGGAAAAGCTCCGCACAGGCGCGCCGTCCAACACGTACGAAGTCATGCTGTTCATCTACCTGTATTTCATGTTCAGCGAACACATCGACCGCTTCCAAGTCCGCTCGCTCGGCAATCTCGACAACATGCTGCTGCCGTACGTCGAAAACGATTTGAAAAACGGCACGTTCACGGAAGAGCAAATCCGCGTGTTGTTCGACTACTTCCTCATGCAATGGGGCTCCATCAACAACTATTGGGGCCATCCGTTCTATCTGGGCGGCACGAATCCAGACGGCTCCAGCCGCATCAACCGCCTCTCATACCTTATATTAGAGGAATTCGACAAGCTGGCCATCCCCACGCCGAAAATCCAATTGAAAATCGCGAAAACCACGCCGGACGAATTCATCGACACCGCCCTCCGCATGATTCGCAAAGGCCACAGCAGTCTCGTCTTCTGCGGCGAACAGGGCATGGGCCGCATCATGAAATCCATGGGCGCGACGGATGAAGACGCCAGAAATTGCCTCATGAGCGGTTGTTACGAATTCGCCCCGTCTGGTCGCTACAACGCGAACGGCACATGCGGCGGCCACGTCAACATGCTCAAACCGTTTGAATGGATTTTCAACGACGGCTTCGATTCGCGCACAAAATCCACCATGGGCGACCGCCTGATGAAATTGGAGGACATCCATTCCTTCGACGATTTCTACCGTAGCTATCTAGCCAACCTCAAATGGAGCGTCAATTCCATCATCAACATTGCCAACGACTTCGAACAATATATCGCGGACATCAATCCCTCCAACGTCTTCAGTGCGACGATTTCGCTCAGCATCGAACGCGGCCTGGACGGCTTCTTCAACGGTTGCTACATCAATTCCACATCGCTCCTCCAGACGGGCATCGGAACCGCTGTCGATGCTCTCATGGCTGTGAAGGATTTCGTCTTCGACAAGCAGGAAATCTCCCTCCTCGAATTGCGCAACGCCTTGAACAACAACTGGCAAGGCCATGAAAAGATCCGTGAGAAAATCCTCCGCAGTCCGCGAAAATACGGCAACGGCCTGCCGGACGTCGATCAATACGCCGTCCGCATTTCGCAATTCTTGAGTTTTCTCATCAACGGCCGCCCGAACGCGCGCGGCGGCAATTGGCGCGCCTCCGGCCATTGCGCCAAACAGTATTTCGTGCTCGGAGAGAAGACGATGGCCACGCCGGATGGTCGCCTCAATGGCGAAGAGATGTCCAAAAATCTCTCGCCGACCATGGGCATGGACCGCCGCGGCCTCACGGCTCTCATCCGCTCCGTCACGTCCATCGATTCGTTGCTCTATCCCGACGATTATCCGTTGGACGTCATGCTCCATCCCGCCACCGTGCAAGGCGACGAAGGCCTTTCCGTCTGGCGGAGCCTCCTTCGCATGTATCTGGACAGCAACGGTCTGGCCATTCACTTCAACGTCTTCGACGCCGAAACGTTGAAGGCCGCCCAACGCGAGCCTGAAAAATACAGCGGTCTCCAGATCCGCGTCTGCGGCTGGAATGTCCGCTTCACCACGATGGCTCCCGTCGAACAAAACATGTACATCCGCCGAGCGGAAAACATCGCAGAATAGCTTAAAGCTTAAAGCCGAAAGCTTAAAGCGAAATGCCAAGTTTAGTTAATAGTTAAAAGCCGAAAGCTTAAAACGAAAACTTACAAATTACATCTTAAATCTTAATGAAAAAACAAAACCATAAAAAACTTGTATAACCAATATCCTTTCTTATATTTACATTTACATAACAATATCCATCTACTGTACTTGCTTTTAGTTTTAAGCTTTAAGCTTTCTCTGTTTTTGCTTTTAGCTTTTAGCTTTTAGCTTTCAGCTCTCCCCCAGTATTTGCTTTAAGCTTTGAGCTTTAAGCTTTAAGCTTAAGCATTTTTGCAAAAAATGCTAAAACTCTTCTACCGATATCTCAAACCATACAAATGGATGGTCTTTCTGGCCCCTGTCTTCATGATCGTGGAGGTCACCATGGAACTCGTCCAGCCGCGATTCATGGCCCGCATCATCGACAAAGGCATCGCGAAAGGCGACTTGCGATGTATCTGGATAACCAGTCTTATCATGCTCGGCACGACTGCCGTCGGCATGATCGGCGGCGTCGGCTGCACGATTTTCTCCAGCATAGCCGCGCAGTATTTCGGCACGGATTTGCGGGAGGCCTTGTTCAAAAAGGTTCTTGGACTGTCTTTCGCGGAGACGAACCGCTTCTCCACGGCGTCCATGATCACACGCCTCACTCAAGATGTTCAGCAAGTTCAGCAGATGATCGGCATGGCTCTCCGAATGCTTGTACGCCAACCGTTTATGCTTATCGGCGGCATTTCCATGGCGATGCACATCCATCCGAAACTCGCCCTCATCCTCCTGGTTCTCATCCCGCCCCTTGTCATTCTCGTGCTCATCATTTTCAAATACAGCCGCCCCATGTTCATGTCCGTCCAGACGAAGACGGATGCGCTGAACGCCGTCCTGCAGGAGAATCTTACAGGCGTGCGCGTCGTAAAAGCCTTTGTCCGTGAAGAATACGAAAACGAGAAGTTCGGCGACGCCAATAAAACATTGGCGGATCAGCATATACGCACGGCACGCTTCATGTCCGGCATGATGCCAGCCATGATGTTTCTCATGAATCTCGGCATCCTCGCCGTGCTGTGGATCGGCGGATGGACGGTCCGTCGCGGCGAACTGTCCGTCGGCGAAGTTGTCGCCATGGTCACCTACATCACGCAAATCCTTTTCTCCTTTATGTTTGCGTCATTTATCATGACGGATATCGCCCGTTCGAAAGTCTCTGCGGAACGTATCAACGAAGTGCTGGATTCAGAAGTATCCGTCCGCAACGACGGCACGCTGAAGGCAGAGGCCACGACTGGCGGCGGCGCATCCGTCGCCTTCGATCATGTAACGTTCCGCTATCCGGGCGCTTCCGGACCGGCCATTCTGCAGGACATCAGTTTCGAACTCAAGCCTGGCGAAACGATGGCCATTATGGGCTCGACGGGTTCGGGCAAAAGCACGCTCGTCCATCTGCTGCCGCGATTCTATGATGTTGATTCCGGCTCGGTCATCATCGACGGACATAACGTGCAAGAGTACGAATTGAGCGAACTTCGCTCCCTCATGGGCATGGTCTTGCAGGAATCCGTCCTCTTCAGCGGAACCATCGCCGAAAACATCCGTTGGGGCAATCCGGACGCGACGGACGAACAGGTTGTCGAAGTCGCCCAAGCCGCACAGGCCCATGGTTTTATCACAAACTTCAAGGAAGGTTTCAAAACCATCGTCGGGCAGCGTGGCGTGACGCTTTCCGGCGGCCAGAAACAGCGCCTTTCCATCGCGCGAGCCTTGCTGAAAAAGCCGCGTCTGCTGATTCTCGACGACTCCACATCCGCTCTTGACGGCACGACGGAACAGAAGCTCCGCGCAGGCATCCGCGAATGGTGCAAAGGCGTCACGGTCATCCAAATCGCGCAGAGGATTTCCACCGTCAAAAACGCGGACAAGATTCTTGTCTTGCAGGACGGCAAAATCGTCGGTCTTGGCACGCATGACGAACTCTCCAAGACCTGCCGCGTCTATCAGGAGATCGTGGAATCGCAGGAAAGCTGACGCTTTTATGCCAATGTCAGCCGCCCCTGCTTGACGCGTTCGATGTAGTCCGCCACGGATTCGATGGGCGTATCCGTACCGATGACAAAATCCCTCACTGCCTCGAACGAATGCGCGTCCGAACCAGCTGTGGCGGGCAGCCCATAGGCTTCCGCATAGATTTTCGCCAGACGATTGTCCAATTCCGGACGGCAGAGATTGGTGATTTCCACGGCATCGACTTCATCCGGCAGAAGACGAATGCATTTGATGTAGTGCGCACGACGGTATGGATGCGCATGGACGACAAACCCGCCTTCCGAACGCACCAACGCAAGATATTCCTTCAAAGGAACTTGCGCACTTTCCGGATGTTTCAGCAACCACTCTTCGCCAAGCCCGTAGGTCAAAAAATCATTTCCTTCCGAGCCGCCTTCAAAGCCGAAGAAGACCTTCAGACCGATTTCATCACCACGGGCCTTCGCGGCTTTGTAACCCGCCATCAGCACGGCGACCTGCTCCTCCCACGGCGCGTTGCGGTCCGCCCGCGTGTTGCAATTGATGAAATGATCCGTGATGATGATTCCAGAATAGCCTTTTTTCGCGTAGATTTCGGCCACTTCGGCTCCGGGCATCCTGCCGCAACGGCTGCTTTCCGCCGTATGAACATGCGCATCAAACAAATACATGTGTTTTCAAGCTCCTTTTCATTGACAAACCATAATCTATTAATATAATACAGTTCATGGAAACGGCATTTTTTCAGGTTGAATTGATTCAGAAATAATGATAAATAACACCATTTAGGACAAATACTTATGTTGGAAATGCAGCAGAATTGGATCGACCGTTCCGTCGTCGCCGTCGGTAGTTTGGAGCCTCTTGAACGGCTACGCGCGAAAATCAAAAACGGCCAACCGATTGTCTATGGCTCCATCGGCGGATCCATCACGGAAGGCGCGAAAGCGGATACCGCCGAAGGTCGCTATCCGAATCTTATTGCCGCCCACATTGGTGCGAAACTCGTCAACGCGGGCATCGGCGCAAGCGGTAGTCTTTTCGGCTGTTATCGTGCAAAAAACGATTTGCTGAAATACAATCCAGATTTCATCACAATCGAATACGCCGTCAACGACGCGAACAAGCCCGAAATCCAACCAGGCTTCGAAGGCCTTGTCCGCCAATGTCTTGCGCTTCCAACCAAGCCGCTCGTCCTGCTGATTTTCACCATGGAGGAGAATGGTAGCAACGTTCAGCATCTGCATATTCCCATCGGCAACCACTATCAGCTACCGATGATTTCCTATCGCGACGCGCTTTATCCGGAAGTCACCGCCGGCCGTCTCACATGGCGCGACCTCTCGCCGGATGAAGTCCATCCCAATCAAGACGGACATCGCCTCGTCGCGGAACTGGTCTGCCATTTTCTGGATACCGCCGCGCCGACGCTTCATGAACAACCGCTTCCAGAACCGCTATTTGCGGATTCTCTCCGCTATGCGACGGGACGCATCGTGGATGCCACAAAACTTACCGTCCTCCAAAACGACGGATGGACGACCGGCCCTCATCGAGGCGGCTACACTGCCTTCAAGGCAGATCAGCCCGGAGCCTTTTTGAAAGTCGCTTTCAACGGCTCCATCGTGACGATTGGCTTCAAGAAATACGCCGGTGATTTCGGCATGGCCGAAGTGCAATTGGACGACCAGTCGCCAATCATCATCGACAGCTACTTCCCTGTTCCCAACGACTTAGCCTGGAAAGGCGGCCACACCGTCCTACAGGAGCTTGGACGAAATCTTCCCGCCGGACAGCACACGCTCTCCCTCCGTGTTCTGTCCGAAAAGCATCCGCAAAGCACAGGCCATCAGTTCGATTTCGGCTATCTCCTGCTGGCGGATTAACGCAAAAACGTTAATTGATGAGTATTCTGCATGAGAAAATCAATG
>JAFZAB010000200.1 GCA_017548425.1 Victivallales bacterium | reverse complement strand
ACTAGAGGCTCTAGAAACGCTAGAAGCTCTAGAAACTCTAGAATTTCTAGTGCCTTATGCTTTTTTTAGGCTTACTTATCCTTGATACTCAACTTGAACTCGTCTGAATTTCCGCGCAGTTCGGGGGCGTACATGCCGCTGATCTGCGACGGCAAGGCGCTGAACTTGCCGGGAATCTCCGCGCGGAGACGGTAGCGCAGGCTGTGCTTGCCGCGTGCAAGCGTCCGCAGGAAGAACGACACCTTCGCGTCGCGGAATTCCACATAGGCACCCATCTCGTTGCCGTTGTAGCCACTACGCAGATCGATGGCTTCCGTTCCAGCCGCCTTGTAGTCCTCCATCAGCAGATATTCGTAGTCGTTCTTGCTCTCGACGATCAATTCGATTTCCAGCTGGTCGCCGCTCTCCAAGGTGTCGCCAGTCTTCAACGGCACACGCTTGTACTGCTCGACGCGCTGCTTGATGGCCTGGCCGCGCGAATCCGTCGCATCCGCCATCTTGTCGTCGCGCACAAGCTTATAGACGCGGCGTTCCACCTTCACTTCCAGACCGGTCTTCGTGATGAAATCCTCCAGCGTGAAATAAGACAGATAGGCGTTGAAATACAACGGACCGCTGCCCGTCTTGCGGATGGACAGTTCATGCTTCCCGCTCGACAGTTTCTCCGCTTCTGCGACAAATGTCAAATCCGCCGTGAACAGATTCTCGCGGGTGATCTTGGAAGTCGCCACGACTTTTCCGTCGAGCAGGATTTCCACCGTCATGTCAGGATTCATCTCGTTGGACGATTTCAGATAGTCCACAAAAGCGTCCAGACAGGCCGCCGTATCACGCGTCGAACGCCAATAGGTGGCGTGTTTGCGGTTGTTCAGCAGATATTTGACGAAACGGGAGGCCAGTTCGGGCTGTTGCTTCGTCACCGCAAGTAGCTTCAGATAAGCGGCTTGCGTCTCGATTTCATCGCCATACCAGCACCACCAGAAACCATTGCCGATGTTCAGATAGGCCGTCTGATTTTCATCGTCCTGCACGACATACTGTCCAAGATTCCGCATGACTTCCGCCAAGCGGTCCACCTGTTTTGCATAATACAGTCCAAGTCCATACAATGCAAGACCATACGGCGATAGCGACTTCGCTTTGTCGCGGAAGAGGAAGTCATCCATCTCCTTATTGACAATGCCGCTTTCAGCGAGAATCCGATAGACCAATGCGTCCAGATTGTCCGCATACAGCTTATGACCAATATCTTCCGGCTTGAGTTTCAGACGGCGGACTTGTTCCTTCTGGTAGTTATCCAGCCATTGGATACCGCGTCTTAGCACATCGTTTGGCACGACCAATTTGCACTTTTCCGCCGTTTTAAGTCCCTGCACGACAAGTGCCGTCGTATGCGGCCAAGAGTGTTCGCCCCAACCGCTGAACCATCCCCAACCGCCATCGGAGCACTGCATCGCCGTCAAATCCTTCAACCCTTTGCGAATCATGGAATCCAGCAGTTCTTCGTCGAAGACAGGATCGCGGTCATACCGTTTCCACTGCGCTTTGCGCGTCTCCGCATCACCGATTTCCTGCGCGTTCAGATTCGCACGGGCGGCCTTGATGTCCGCCAACGCAACGCCAAGATCGCGCAAAACCTGCCGCGTCTGCGCGGCGGGCAGGAAGCGGTTCAACGTCTGTTCCGTGCAACCATACGGATAGTCCGCCAAATACGGAACGGCGTCGATCATTGCCAACGCAAGTGTTGGACTCCAACGTACTTCCAGCTTCGTCGTCTCAGGCCGACGTTGTTTCGGAATCTCCAACGTGATCTTCGCTTCCGTCTGGTCGGGCCGCAACGCGCCGCTGAACGCCACCTGTTTATCCGCCCCATGGACGAATACAGGGAACTTCTGTTCGACGGCGTCCGACTCTTCATCCGTCAACGCCCGCATCTGCACGACGGCTTCGCCGTCTTTCACGACAGCCACGCGCCAATCGACGCGGCTTTCGCCGCCCGCGTCGATTTTCACGCTCTTCTTCAATTTGTCCTTCGCCTTCAGGCAGTCGCCGTCCAGCCTCAGTTCGATATCGACCGTCTTCTTTTCCTTCAAATAATTATGCGCGATGGCACTTAAGACAACTTCATCCGACTGCACGAAGAAGCGCGGCGCTTCCAGACGGACGATCAGATCCTTCGTCGTGATGACTTCCGTAGAACCTTCGCCGACGCGTGTGCCGTTGCCCATGGCCCACACGCGAATCTTCCATGTGCTAAGATTCTCCGGCATCGGTATTTCGATATCCGCTTCGCCATTTTCATCCGTCTCCAGACTGGCAATCCACAATGCCGTGTCCGCAAAATTGGAACGGACGGTCGGTTCGACCATGCCTCCGCCTTCCTGCGCTGCCTCCGCTTCCGCCACTTCCATAGAAGAATTTACGGCCATATCCATCATCGCGCCGCCAGCGGCCTTCGCTTCCATCATGGGTGCTGGTGCTGCAGCAGGCGCTTCCATTCGTGCCATCGCCTTAGCCTTCATTGGCGCCGCACGCATCCTCCCTACCATCATATCTCCTCCTACACCGCCATCAAATTTGACGGCTGACGTAGAAAAACTGGCTTCCATGTCAGCAAGATATTGACTAAACATGCCGATCGACTGCATGAAGACTTCACCTTCCTTGAGAATCTGATACAACGGCCAGCGGTTGAAGATACCACCATTCAAATGATGATGACGACGCCACTGCCAAAAGTACTTACGAATATCACCGATGTTCGATCCGCCCGAAATGTATTCCAGACTCTTGTCATATACGGACACGACGACGCTTCCTCTGTACGGCTTGCCTTGCAAATCCTTCAGGACAATTTTCGCCTTGTTCGTCGCACCAGGCTTCGCCCGTTCCGCTTCTGGCTTGACCGCCACATCCAGCATCTTCTTCTCCGGCGGGACGATTATTTCGCGGATCACATTGTGCAGCACGCCGTTCGCCATCGTGTAGGCTTCCACGTAGATGTTCGGCATATCCTTTTTCTCAACTGGAATCTCCACGATCTGGCTCTTGCCTTTCATGCAGATGATCTGCGGCAAAGGCAGAAATCCTTGCGTTCCACGCACAAACAGCATAACGATACTGCCGCTCAATTCCGTATTGACCATCAATTTGACGGTCTCGCCAGCCGCGTATTCCGCCTTGTCCGGAATCAATTCCAACTCATTGTAACGGAAGTCCCGTCCGTCGTAACCGGCCCCATGAACGGTGAACAGCTGGCCGCCTTCCACGGAACGCCCCTTCGCGTCCGTCAACGTCCAGCTGAGGCGGTACTGCCCCGCACGGGAAGCGCTAAACATCTGCTGACCATGTCCTTGCGCATCGGCATCGACCTCCCAGCTGCGCTCTTCCGTCTCCTCCGCGACGCCTTCCTTATTATACGTAACGCGATACAATTTCATAACGCCTTTACCGCTAACAGGAGCCCCGTTCAACGTGCGGGCCTGCATGTTGGCTGTCATCGCGTCGCCGACCAAGCCATAGCCGCGATTCAGCCAGACATACGCCTTGAACGGTTCGCGAGCCACTGTCACACTGCCCTGTCCATGTATTTCGCGACGGCTCGAATCCGTCACAGAAGCCGTGATTTCGTATTTGTGGTCACGGTCGCCAAGAAGCTGTTTCGCCATGGCGGTATCAACCGTAATCTTCACGGTTCCATCGGGTTGCAACTTCTGTTCCAAATCCATGACAACTTCAGGGGCTTCGTAGCTGAAGCCGCCGCGATACCAGCTCCAACGCGGCGCGCAGCAGCCCCATTTCGCCCAGCCCGGATACCATGGGCAATCCGTCCAATACCACCAGTAGCCGTTTCCATAGTACCAATCCCATGGGCGGACAGGCCACCATTTCGCCTCATGCGTCATACGCAGGATTTTGATTTTGGCCGTCCCCTCTGAAACAGGCGCGCCGAAATAGTATTTCGCCTTGACCGTCAATTCAAACTTGTCGCCCAGTTCGGGAGCCTCTTTCGGCGTATCGACAGTCACTTCGAATTCAGGCTTCTTGTATTCCTCCACACGGAACATGCCCGAACCATGCTGCATGTTCACATGATACGTTCCAAGCATCGCATCCGCAGGCAGTTCGAACGTATTGGCGATGCCGCCGTAGGAATCCGCCGTGATGTTGTATTTCTTGATGACCTGCCCGCGTGGATCGCGAATTTCGACATTGTACATCAGGCCCGCCGCCGCGCTTTTTCCTTCATAGTCGTATTGTGATTTTGCAATCCAGAATTTGAACTCCACCTTCTGGCCGGGCCGATAGACGGGACGGTCCGTCAGGAAGAACGCGCGGGTCTGGTTTTCAGGGAAATTCTCCTCAAATATTCTTACACCGAACCGTCCTCCGCTATAGGATCCATTTGTCGAATACCAAGCACGGCGTCCTGCATCGTTTTTCAAGACAAGTTGGACTTCGCCTTGCTTTTCCTTATGACCATCAAACAGTTCAGCGCCACTTTTGACGATTTTTCCTTCATCATCCGTCACTTCCGCGAAACGCGAATGGTCGCTTTCCTGCTTTTTCGTCTTGTCGTTCCACCACGCCGACCAGCAGAAAAATTCGACTTTTTCGTTTGCAAGCGGCTGACCGCTCTTCGCATCAAGAACCTGCCACAGTTTCTTCCCGTCCTTCAATTGTTTCTCAACGATTTCCGTATCCGCAAAATAGACGGGCACCCTGGCGGTGTTCTCTCCGTTCTCCAACGAGCAGGTCAGTAGATACCAGCCGCCTTTCTGGGCGGGAAGCGGCACGGTGATCGTACGGTCGTGATACTTCTCGGCGGGCGTCACATCCATGGACCAAGTGGCCGTCGTCTCCTTCAGATATTTCTTCTCGCCGCCGTCCATTTGATACAGCCGCCACGCGAGATTCGTGAAAGTCCGCTGATTCCAGTCATGTCCGCGCCCCTTCAGATTGGCGAGATATTCTTGGCAGTCCGCCACGATCTGGTCCATGTCAATGCGTTGCAACGTGAAATTCGCTTTCGTCCCGTTGCGGAAGGTGAACCGCAGGCTACCCATCTCGCCCGCAATCTGCTTGCGGATGTCGTCGATGCGGCACCAGTTGCCGGTAATCTTGCGGATTGAATTCCGCGCATTCTCAGCCGAACTTTTATCAATGTGCGGCTTGTCAACTAATTCGAGATACTTACGCCACCAGATGAGAGCCTTTTCATACTGACAACGGTTCTCGTAAATCTCCGCCAAGTCCACATACGGCTGATGGAAAAGATGCTTTGACTGATCGATCGTCTCCACAAGTCGCTGATTTAGCACAATCGGATTGCATTCATCCGGCAAGTTGAAACGTTTGATGCCAGTCGCCAGTTTCGCGATGGTTTCATTGTCCTTTAGCGTTTCCAAAGCGAAGATGCTGTCACGGAATGCTTCATCATCCTGCCTTCCACGACGATTGAAGAATCCAGACCGCATAATCGTTTCGACTCCATAAAGCCGCTTGTAGAATGTCACGAGTTCCAGTTTTGCATAAATGCGGTAAATCTCTTGGATATTGCATTTTGCAGCCATCTGATAGGCCCAGACGACGCGTTCACCATCGTTTTTCGCTTCTTCAAAACTCTTCGGGCAAAGGAAGAAGACGGGATTGCCGTCCGCATCGACGGGGGTGCCGTCAGTCATGCTCCCCATGACATGCGGATTCAAGTAGTCAGGCTCCTGCGTCAAGTCCGTCAATATGGTTTTAGGCCCTTGAAAACCATTTCCGAATAAATTGGAGAATATGCCCGCCAGCCTCTTATAAAATTCATAACTGTCTCTTTCCTCGACGGGCGGCATATTCCGAACCATCAATTTTGTCTGGGCAAGCAAGTCCGCAAAACGCACATCGATATATCTGGCCTGCCCGCCACGATTCCATCCGCGGGTGAATTTTCCATCCAGAATATATCCATTGCTCATCGGATAATGATAGTTGCTGACGAACCGCCAATCATCTTTCCGCGTCGCCAGTGTTTTTTTCAACAACGCGTCGAATTCGCCGATGCGGTTGAGCCTTGAAAGGCAATAAACGGCTCCGTTGAATATATCAGCCGCCAATCGACCGCTGTTTTTGGGATCATCCAGCAACTTGACGTATGCTTCGTACGCTTCCTTGAATTTTCCGTCGCCGCTCAGTTTTGCGGCGTCAGAAAAGGCTTTCATGTCGTCCGCAATCGCACAACATGCCAAAACCATCGAAGCCATGAATGATAAATAGAATTTGCCGTATGACATGATGACATCTCCTTTTATAATCTTATGGGAGTTTTTATTGCATATACATTATAATAATAAGATTTTTTTCAAAAGCAAATCATCATCTGGACGCTCTGGTTTGTTCTGGAGATTCTGGAAGTGTTGGAATCTTGAGAATCTCCAGAATCTCCAGAATCTCCAGAACATCCACTACATTAGACGCTCCACCTGTCAAAATCTTATGGAATTTGATGAAATCGGCGGAAAAATTTGCAACTTGCCATGGCAGGATGTATTTTCTATCCATCCAATAGACCAAAACCATTCCAAACACATGGAGAATCGCAAATGAAAGTCATTGTCATCATGGCCGGCGGCGCCGGCGAACGTTTCTGGCCCCTTTCCCGCGGCAACCATCCGAAACAACTGCTGAAGCTGACGGGCAGCGGACAATCCCTTCTGGAAGAAGCCGTCGAACGCTCCATGGCCATCGTTCCGCCCAGCAATATCTATATCGCCACCGGACAGAATCTTCAAAAGGCCATCCAAGACGCAGATTTGGGCATTCCGTCGGAAAACGTCATCGCGGAGCCCTGCAAACGCAACACGGCCGGCTGTTTGATCTTCGCCGCCGCCACCATTCTGGCGCGCTATAATCTTTCACCGGAAGAACTTACGGTCGGCGTTCTGACGGCTGACCATCGTATTCCAGACACGGATCCGTTCGTCAACACCGTGGAAGCCGCTCTTGAAGCCGCTGAAAAATTCAACGCCTTGGTCACGATCGGCATCCAGCCCGTCCGCCCCGAAACAGGCTACGGCTACATCGAAATCGCGCAGGACAACAAAAAGCAAGAGACGGAGACGCCTTGCTACAAAGTCGCTTCCTTCCGTGAAAAACCCACGCCTGAAAACGCCGCTAAATATATCGCGTCAGGCAACTTCCTGTGGAATTCCGGCATGTTCTTCTGGCGGTTGTCCACCTTCCAGAATGAATTCGGCAAGGCGAATCCTGTCATGGCGCAGACGTTGGAAGATTTGACGGACGCGCTCATGGAGCAGGATTCCGCCCGCGCGGGACAGATTTTCAATGCGTTGCCGAACATTTCCATCGACTACGCCCTTATGGAAAAGGCCGCCCACGTCATGGTCATCCCCGGCAAGTTCGTGTGGGACGACGTCGGTTCATGGGACGCTTTGGACAGAACGATTCCGCGCGATCTCAACGGCAACGTCGAGGTCGGCGATCCGATTCTCATCGACTGCCAAGACTGCATCGTCTATAATGCGGCTGGTCAGAAGAACTTGGCCGTCGGCGCCGTCGGTCTGAAAGACATGATCGTCGTCGTTTCCGGCGACTCGCTTCTCATTCTGCCGAAGGACCGTGCGCAAGACGTCCGCAAGGTCGTCGTCGCCCTCCGCGAAAAGAACGCCGAGCAGTTGTAATCCATTCAACCTCAAGGCGCAATCTACTACATAACGTAGGCGGATTGCGCCGTTTTCATTCCATTGCCATACCATGAAAATCACCAATTTCGGCACGAGCCACGGCGATCCCACGCTTGAGCATTTCTGCAGTTCGACGCTTTTGGAGACGCAAGGCCGCTATTATCTGATCGACGCCGGCGAGCCCGCCAACGCCCTGCTCGTCCGCAACGGCCTGTGCGCGTCGCGCGTTTCGGCGGTCTTCATCACCCACATGCACATCGACCACACGGGAAGCCTGCCCGTCATCTGCGAACAGGCGAAAAAATACCGCAGCCGTTTTCCAGATGTTTCGTTGACCGTCAACTTTCCCGAAGCCGCCGCCATCCCGTTGATGAACAGTTGGTTGCAGGCCAACCATGCCCGTTTCAGCCAAATAGAAATCGCCATGCGCGCCTATGACGAGCAGAACGGCTACAACGACGGTTTCATCCGCGTCACCGCCACGCGGACGCGCCACATCAATATCCCCAACGATCCATCCGCCGCCTCCTTCGCGCTAAAATTCGAAACAGAAGGCAAAAAGGTGCTGTTCACTGGCGATTTGTCCCATACGTTCGACGACTTCCCGCTAGATGCCGCGCAGGGCTGCGATCTCGTCTTTTCCGAAATCACCCACTATCCGTTGGAAAAAGCCATTCCGACGTTGGAAAAATTGCGTTGCGGCAAGCTGAAATTCTACCACATCCACAATCCGTGGCAGACGGAAGAAGGACGCCAGAAGGCTCTCGACATGACAAAACACCTCCCCTATCCCGTCGAATTCGCCTACGATGGATGTGTCACGATCCTTTAAAAACACGTGGTTGGAACGTTTTTCATGCGTCATCATTAGCCAATTGCCGTATAAAGGTTTATAGTATAAATTTTGTGTTTTTCGGGCGCTGATGTTCAGCGGCCCATTGCTTTTTATCGAATCAAAAAACTCCAAACCGTTATGTCAAAAGTTGCTCCTTTCAGCATCGGTCCCGTCACGAATCGCTGCCTTCCGTTCCGCACCGTCAAAGGGATGGGACGCCATCAATTGAATCCCTTCCAGAACGCTGAACTAGTCGCATGGGCCGTTTCGCAGAACCTTGCCGAATCCACTTCATTCTATGACGACGATGTGGCGTTGCCTTGGACACCGCAAGCCGCCGATTTCTATAAAGATCCTAACTCGCAGTTTTGGAAGCACTTGGCGGATGTGAAAGCGAAACTGGACGCCGCTGGCGTGGAAGTCTTCTCCGTCTCCTGCGATCTAGCCGCACACGACTGCTTCACCTACGGCGCGCTGACGAATAAAGACGCCGCCGTTCGCGAACTCGCCATTAAGAAAATCGACCGTGCCATCCAGATCGGCCATTTCTTCAACGCCGCCGTGTTCGTTTTCGATGCAGACGCGGAAGGTTTCGATTCACCGTTCACCATCAACTGGATAGAGGCGTTGCAGAATCTCACGAACGGCCTCAACCATATCGAAGACGTCATCAAAGGACAGAATTTTGCAAACTACATGGGCGCCTGCCTGGCTCCGCGTAAAGCCGTGCCGTTCCAATATGGCTACGTTAACAACGTCGGCGACGCATTGGCGTTGATTCACGGAAATCTCAGAACGCCAGAGTTTTGGGGCATCTGCCCAAGCACCTATCAGTTGGAACAGGCCGGTTGGAGCGCCGCTCCCGCGACCATTGCCAATCTCGCCGCCTGCGGTGGTCTGGCCTGCGTCAAATTAGGCTCCGGAACACAGAAATTGGCGGACCGTCCATTGCCGCCGCTGTTCGGAACAGCCAATCTGAAAGAAACCGTTCAGACGTTGTGGATTCTCGCCAAACTCGGCTGGCAGGGCGTCGTCGAACTCGACTCCATGCTTTCGCCGACAGAAGTGAAAGTCTCTGGAGACGTCGTCGCACGTAAACAGTTCGTCGCCAACGCTTCCAGCGCCTTGACCATCGCATTGGAACTTGCGTTGCGCATCAAAGACGAAGCGTTGTCCGAACTGACGCCGCCAGAAGCAGATTTGATGACCGCCGCCGTCTTCTGCGGCATCAATGTCGATGACATCATCAATAAGACCGTTAAAAACGGCGCTGCGGCTCCAGTCGAACAGCCGCCAGCCGCGCCGCAGGAAACGCCCGCCGCGCCAACAGCCGAACCAGCCGTCCAGCCCGCTGACGAAGCGAAGACGGAAGTTCCTGCGGCAGAACAACCTGTCGAACAGCAGGAGTTCAAACGCTACGATAACAACAAAAAGCATCAACGCAACCGCAACAAACACGATAAACGCGACCGTCATTCATCCGAACCATGGTACAGCACCGCCCATGAAGAAGCGGAGCCCGCGGCTCCTGCGCCGCAGGAAGCCGCCGTTACGGAAACTCCTGCGGCTCCGTCCGTCGAACCGCCGCCTGTTCCGCCCGTTCCGCCCGTTCCAACCGCTGAACCGATCGTCGAAAAGCAGCCTGAGCCTGTTATCGAACAGCCTGTTGTTGAAAAGCAGCTCGAACTGGCTTTTGACACACCGACTTCTACGGAACAAGCTCCCGCGGAAGCAGTTGCGTCGGACGAGCAATCGTCCGATGATGCCACCCAAACAGAGGATAAAGCCGCGAAGGCAAAAGTCGTCAAAAAGCGCGTCTATCGCCGCACGACTGGCATCCGCAAAATCACCAAAAAGAAATAAGCTAAAAGCCTAAAGCTAAAAGCTTAAAGCGAAATACTAGACAAAAGGTACTTGGTAAGGCTTTTAGCTCCGCACAATGGCCTGCATTTAGCTTTTAGCTTTTGGCTTTAAGCTTTAAGCTCATGAAACTCTATTTAATCGCAACACCAATCGGAAATCTGGGCGACATGACGCCACGCGCCATCGAGACCATCAAAAGTCTGGACGTCCTTTTCTGCGAAGATACGCGCCATACAGGTAACTTGCTGTCGCTGTTGAACATCCCGCGGCCGCCCATCGTCCTTTCCAACCACGACCACAACGAACGCGGCAATGCCGCGCGAGTCGTCGGTTTTCTCAACGACGGCAAGACGGTCGGCATCTGCAGCGACGCAGGTTGCCCTGTCATCAGCGATCCGGGCTTCCCTGCCGTTCGTGCAGCCATCGAGGCTGGTCATGATGTCATTCCGATTCCGGGCCCCAACGCCGCCATTCTCGCGTTGATGGCCTCCGGCCTGCCCGCCTCAAGCTTTACGTTCAAAGGATTTGCGCCGCGCAAGCCAGGCAACCGCCGTCGTTTTCTGGAAGAAGAAAAAGATTCACGGCACACGCTCGTCTTCTATGAATCGCCGTTCCGCATTGGCAAACTGTTGCAGGAAGCTTTTGAAGCGTATGGCGACCGCGCCGCCGCCGTTTGTCTGGAATTGACGAAGCAGTTTGAACGCGTCCAACGCGGTCCGCTTTCGCAATTGGCGGCGGACTACAAAGACAAAAAAGTTAAGGGCGAAGCCGTCATTGTCATTGAAGGAAATCGCGGCAACGCCCCACTTGAAGAAGAGCCAGAAGAAGAAGCTCCTCAAGAATAATTACGGGAGGGACGCGCTCCTGCGCGTCCGGTCACGCAGGAGCGTGACCCTCCCAGCCCATAAGCTATTAGCTTTCATCTGTTTCAGATGAAAACAGGTTCTTTCTGCCCGTTTTCATTGTAGATAACGGTTTCCACCTTCTTCCACGTCTCGCCGATGCGATAGCAGATCGTTCCGTTTTCATCCATGCCGAAACGGCCTTCCGCATAGTCCAATACGACTTTCGGCAACACGACCCAGTCGCCTTTTTCCTTCAAAATGGTCTGGTTCGCTTTGGCGACGGCTTCCAAATCGTCGCCAAAACCGCCCTTCGGACGGATCATGGGACGATGCCGCTGGTTCTCCAGCAGTTGCGCGACCGTAAATCCTTTGAAATCAATCGGAACTTCGCCGGAGATGCCCAACACGGGGCCATTGTCCATGTCACTGCCTTTGCCTGTGTAGGTCTGCGCGATGATGACGCTGCTACGCAGGGAGGTCAGTCCCGCCAAAATGGCGCGTTCAATCGGCAGCGTATGCAGTCCGACGAGCACCCGCTGGCCGGCCACCGTATAGGTTAAATCGCCTGGATGGACGTTCAGGCAGGGGAAATCATTCGTCAGATTCGTCAACGGCACGAATCCCGCGAACACGGCGAAATCCAGTTCCAGTTTCTTCAGCTTCTTGCGCAAGCCATCCGTCCAAAGCTTCCGCAACTCCTGGCCTTGCGGCGTCGCCAACGAAACGCGGCTTTCACCGTGGTCGCTGTAGAATTTACGGATGTCCGACGCGATGACGGGCACGCCAAACTTCTTTCCAAGTTCCTTGGCGCGACTGGTTTCCGGAGCATCCGTCACGAGGGCCATCATCTGCAACGGCGGCGTCTGCATCTCGGCCAACGTCATCAGAAGATGCTCGGCGTTACTGCCCGAACCACTCAGAAAAATAGCGGTCCGCGGTAGAGCATGTCCGTTTGACGGCAAAAGTGGCTTGATGGATTCCATTGCGTGTTCTCCTTGTTCGTATATCGAATATCTTTACCCGTTCTTCAGTTTGCAGAAGCCATGACTTTTCATTAAGGTTCATGAAAAATCATGTCCCTCTCATGTACGAATGAAATGGCAAGTTGATGAACATACACCATGATTGACAGAATTGCGAATCACAAGGCGTATTTTTTCTTAAAAGTCATTAGATATTTTTATATTTTTCAAGAAAAACGCATTTTTTAGCCAAAAAACGACGAAAAAACTTTGACAGCCGTCATTTTTCGAACATAGTATAATATTTTACGAATAAAAAAAACAAAAACAACATTGAAAAACATATCAATCAAAAAGGAGTTCCCCGAAATGAAGAAAACTGGTTTGGTTCTGTTGACCGCTATTTTCTGCCTGCTCATGTCCAAGCCCGCAGACGCCTTGAGCATGAATCCCTTCAAACGCGAAGGCCGTACGCGCGCCCACACGCTGATGATCACCGGCAACTATCTTGACTCCCGCCTGCTCGTCGAACTCGCGCAGCATCGCACCAAACAGCCTATCCTCCTGCTCTCTCCGGACGGCTTCCAGAACTACCAGCTGTTCTTCATGCCTCCCGGCTCGAAGGCCGTTGCCGAACCGAAGGAAAAATTCCTTGAACTGATCGATTTCATCAACCCGAAACGCATCGTCTTCTTGGGCGACACGGATTTCGTTCCGCAGTCCTTCATCGATCTCGTGCAGGGCAAATACTCCATCTTCATCATCAACGGCAAAGATTGGGAAAAGAACGCCCAGGCTCTCGGCGACCTCCTCAAGCAGCCGAAACTCAACCGCCTCTACGTTGATTATCATGACCGCCTGAATGAAACGAGCAACGCCAGCAAGTAAACTGACGGTCTGCCTTTTCATCGAATTCAATCCATTGACACGGGAAACGTGAATTAAAAACCATGTTCACCTGCCTTTACCAAATATCAAAGAACACATTCCGCGAAGCACTGCGCGAGCCGATCTACCTGTTGGTGCTGATCAGCGCCCTCTGCATGATCGGCCTCTTCCCGGTCTGCAGTATGTTCGTCTTCCGCGCGCAGGAAAAACTGGTCATAGACAGTTCCATGACGACCATGATGGTGCTCGGCTGGACCGTCGCCGTGCTCGTCGCCAGCTATGCGGTTTCTCGTGAAATCGACAACGGAACGGCACTGTTGCTGTTATCCAAACCTGTTCAGCGGCCTGTGTTCATCATCGCCAAGATTCTTGGTATCCTGTTCGCCGTCACGGTTTTCTGGTTTCTGACCGCCTGCGCCACGATCATTACGTTGCGTGTTGCGGAAGATCAGTTCCGTTTTGACACGACGATCATGAGCCTGTATTTCGGCGCGATTCTGTTGGCGTTCGCCATCGCAGGCGCGTTCAACTACGTCAATCAGGCGTCGTTCGGCATGGGCGTCGTCCTCTGCCTCGTCATCCTGTTCCCGCTTGTCGCGCTCGTCGGCCAGTTCAAGCCATATCAGGACGAAGAAGTCGTGACGGGCCTTTCATGGTACATCCTGCCCGCATTGGTTCTCATCCTCTTCTCGCTGTTGGCCATGGGCGCTTTGGCGACGGCCCTATCCACACGTTTCGGTCTCGTCTCCAACATCCTGCTCTGCCTCGTCTTCTTCATCATCGGACTCATGTCGGACTACATGCTCGGCCGCAAGGCGCGCGAGCCATGGAGCGACACCGTGCCGAAAGGCAACTATCCGCTTTGGATGTCCACCTATCGCTTCGCTCCAACCGAACGTTCGGACATCGGCAAATGGGAACGCCCCGTTCCCATTGACGACACGTTCCCCTTCACCGTCTGGTCTTCCGAAGACAAGTCCTCCTCCATTTTGGCGAATGAAGATCCGAAAGATCTGCCACAGCTAGGCGCCAATCCGAAAGCCACTTGGAAGAACGGCCAAGGCTGGGCATCCGAACCTAACGACATCGAAGGCCGAATCCTCTACATGGCGCAATATGACGCCGAAAATGAAAAGAAGCATTGGACGGTCATCAAAATCGCCAATGAGACGGAAGGCATCAACAAGGAGTCGCGTGACATCGAAGATTCATACGACGCGTATGTGTTCCGCCGTTCCGAAAATCCGCCGCAGACACCAGTCGGAGGGACCTACCTGTCGCCGATACCCAGCGGCGGGAGCTATATGGCGAGTTTCGCCTACGCGCTCGTTCCGAACTGGCAGCTCTTCTGGATGGCGGACGCCATGGCCATCAAGAAAGCCGTTCCATGGTCATACGTCGGTTATGGATTCGTCTATGTCGCGTTGTTCGTCGCCCTGCTGATGATCATCGCCGTCTTCCTCTTCGGAGACCGCGAAGTCGGTAAGCAGATCGTTGAATAGCCTGTAGCCAACGCATCAGGAAACGAGCCGTCGGCCCATTTGAACAGCCTTGTTCATCCATGGTCCGGCGGCTTTCATATATGCGCGACACGCCTTTCGCTTCATCACAACATTTCACATAGGGAACATTATGAACGAAAACAACTTCTACATCACCACACCAATCTATTACGTCAACGACATCCCCCATATCGGCCACGCCTACACGACCATTCTGGCCGACGTGCTCGCCCAATACCACCGCCTGCTCGGTGAGAAGACGTTCTTCCTGACGGGAACGGACGAACATGGTCAGAAAGTTCAGCGCGCCGCGCAGCAGGCTGGCTGTACGCCGTTGGAGCACTGCGACAAGTATGTCGTTCGTTTCCAAGACCTTTGGAAACGCCTCGGCATCACGAACGACGATTTTATCCGCACGACGCAGGAGCGCCACAAGACCATCGTCCAGAAGATCTTGCAGGATTTCTACGATCGCGATTTGATTTACTCCTCCACCTATAAAGGTTGGTATTGCGTTCCCGATGAACGCTATTTCACGGAAAAGGATCTTGTGGACGGTTGCTGTCCGGATTGCCACCGCCCCGTCGAACAGCTGGAAGAAAAGAGCTACTTCTTCAAGATGGGTCAGTATCAAGATTGGCTGATCGACTACATCGAAAACCATCCGGGCTTCATCATGCCCGAACATCGCCGTCAGGAGACGCTTGGCTTCCTCCGCAGCGAAAAACTCGGCGACCTCTGCATCAGCCGCCCGAAAGCGCGTCTGTCATGGGGCATCGAACTTCCATTCGACACGGATTACGTTACTTACGTCTGGTTTGACGCGCTCGTCAACTATATTTCCGCCGTCGGTTATCTGGCGGATGACGCGAAATTCGAGACGTGGTGGCCCGCCTCCTACCATCTGATCGGAAAAGACATCCTTCATACGCATTCCGTCTTCTGGCCCACCATGCTCCACGCCATGGGCCTGCCCATGCCGAAGACGATTTTCGCGCACGGCTGGTGGCTCGTCGGCAACACGAAGATGAGCAAGTCGCTCCACAACGTCGTCAATCCCATGGACATGATCGACAAATACGGCGTCGATCCGTTCCGCTACTTCCTGATGGCCGCCATGAATCTCGGCCTTGACGCGTCGTTCACGGAAAAACTGTTCGTCGAACGCTACAACGCCGAACTCGCAAACGATCTCGGAAACCTCTCCAGCCGCGTCATTTCCATGATCAAACGCAATGCCGACGGCAAGATTCCCGCCTATTGCGAGCCCAGCGACGACGAAAAGGAACTCGTCGATTCCACGATGACCGCCGTGAAGGAAATGGCCGCCGCCGTCCAGAACATGCAGTTGGACCGCGGTTTGTCCATCATCAACAACGCCGTCCGCGAAGGCAACCGCTACTTCGACAAGATGAAACCGTGGGCGCTTGCGAAGGCAGGCGACACCGCAGGCCTTGGCAAAGTCCTGCGCCATACGGCGGAATGCCTCCGCATCGTGTCCGGCCTGCTCTATCCGGTCATGCCCGCCAAGATGGCGGAACTCCGTAAGACGCTCGGTCTGAAGGAAGAAGACATCATCCCGAGCATCGACAAGCTCAGCATCTGGAAAGGTCTTGAAGACGGCGCTGCCGTTTTGGACTTCACGCCGCTCTTCCCGCGCGTCGAACCAATCAAAGAGGAAGAGGATGCCGCCGCGGCCGCAAAGTCCACGGATAAAGGCGGTAAGAAAGACGAAGCGAAGCCTGTCAACGTCATCACCATTGACGAAGTTGGTAAAGTCCAGCTGAAGACGGCCGTCGTCATCTCCGCTGAAAAAGTAAAGGATGCAGACAAACTGCTTCTGCTGAAGATTCAGATTGGTGACGAACAGCGGCAAATCGTGTCCGGCATCGCCGAATACTACAAGCCGGAGGAACTCGTCGGCAAGACGATCATCGTCATCGCCAATCTGAAGCCCGCCATCCTGCGCGGCATCGAATCCAACGGCATGCTGCTCGCCGCCAAGAAAGGCAAGACACTACGCCTCGTCACAACCGACGGCGAAATCGCCTCTGGCGCGTCCGTCGGCTGATTCACAACGCATTCTGTTTTCTTATACAACCATATTATTAAAAGGAGACACACCATGGCTCTCGAATTCAAAGCTGACGCGAAGTACGCCGTTCTCGTTCCGACCAGCATGGGCATCCGCCTCACACCGCCGGACGGCCAGCCGTTCCATTGCGCGGATACGTTCAAGCTGCAAGTCACGTCCGCCGAAACGAACGTCGCCAGCGTTCCGTCGTATCTCGGCATGCCTGTCAAAGTCTTGACGGCGTTTGTGAAAGACAGTCCGATCGCACGTATGATTAAGGACAATCTCGCTAGCCGCCACATGGATTACGAAGGCCCCGAAATCGAACAGGGCGGCCCGTGGGGCTATCGCCATCAGTTCAATCTCGCGGATTCAGGCTATGGTTCACGCGGCCCGCGCGTCCAGAACGACCGTGCAGGCGAAGTCGGACGTATTCTTGACGCCAAATATTTTGATCTCGACCGCATCTTTGGCAAAGAAGGCGTGAAAATCGTCCATCTGTCTGGTCTCGTCGGTGCCCTTTCGGAAAGCACGAGCAAGTTCTGTCTCGAAATCGCCCGCACCGCTAAAAAGTACGGCACGAAGATTTCCTTCGATCTTAACTACCGCGCCTCCTTCTGGAAAGGCCGTGAGCAGGAACTCCACGACATCTTCTCTGAAATCGCCAGCTTGGCTGATGTCTTGATCGGCAACGAAGAAGACTTCCAGCTCTGCCTCGGCATCAAAGGCCCCGAAGCAGGCGGAAAAGACATCTCCGCGAAGATCGAAAACTTCAAGGAAATGGTCAACCGCGTCAAGGCGGCCTATCCAAACGCTTACGCTTTCGCGACGACGCTGCGCGAAGTCGTGCACACGAACTGCCATCGCTGGGGCGCCATCACGAACATCGGCGGCGAATGGTCGGTCGTCGAACCGCGCGAAATCCATGTTCTCGATCGTATCGGCGGCGGTGACGGCTTCGTCGGCGGTTTCCTCTACGCCATGCTGAAAGGCTGGGAGCCCGAAAAATGGATCCAGTTCGGATGGGCCACGGGCGCTCTCGCGACGACGCATCTCACGGATTATGCGCAACCTGCGGATGAAGAGCAGGTCTGGAGCATCTGGGGTGGCAACGCCCGCGTGAAACGCTGACACGCCCTGATAGACAGTATGCTTTATAACGAACCCGCCGGAAGCAATCGCTTTCGGCGGGTTCGGTTCCTATTATACTATCCAAAAATATACCTGAAATTACATTTTTTCCATTCATTTTCCTTCAGGAATCATAACGTTGCCCATCATGTCCATAACGCTTTCTTTCCTTTCATGTCTGAGCCTGCCGCAACGCATCGTCATCGGCCTTGTCATCGGCACCCTGCTCGGCCTTCTTCTCCCAAATGCCTCATGGATCGGCATCTTTGGCTCCCTGTTCGTCGGTGCCCTGAAGGCCATTGCGCCAGTGCTCGTTTTCATTCTCGTCATCGCCTCCCTGTCACGCAGTCAGACAGGTTTTGACCGACGGTTCGGATTTGTCATCTTCGAATATCTCTTGTCAACGTTCCTTGCGGCCGTCGTAGCAGTGATTGTCAGCTTCACATATCCTGTCAGCATGTCGTTGGACGTGCAAAACGCAGCATCTGGAAACGCTCCCGATGGCGTATGGGAAATCATTGAAAAGCAACTACTTGGAATGGTGGCCAATCCATTTCAGGCCATTGCGGACGCCAATTATATCTCCATCCTTTTCTGGGCCATCGTCATCGGTGTTCTGACCAAGAAATTCGCTTCTCCAGAAACCCACCGCATGTTGAACGACTTCTCCGTCGTCATCAGCCAAGCAGTCGCATGGATCATCAATCTTGCGCCATTTGGCATCATGGGGCTTGTTTACACAAGCGTCGCCACGAGCGGCATGGCGATATTCGCGACATATGGAAAACTCCTTCTCGTTCTTGTGGGCTGCATGCTCGCCACGTCACTCATCATCAATCCCATCATCATTTTCGCCATCCTGCGGCGGAATCCATATCCGCTTGTCATCAAATGTCTTCGCGAAAGCGGCATCACGGCGTTCTTCACACGTTCATCCGCCGCGAACATCCCCGTCAACATGCGGCTCTGCGAACGGCTTGGACTGGACAAAGACTTCTATTCCGTTTCCATTCCGCTTGGCGCCACCATCAACATGGATGGAGCGGCCGTCACCATCACCGTCATGACGTTGGCGGCGGCCAATACGATGGGGCTTGAAATGACCATCGGCAAAGCCTTGCTACTTTCCGTGCTCGCCTCCGTGGCGGCCTGCGGCGCGTCCGGCGTGGCAGGAGGATCGCTGTTGCTCATCCCGATGGCCTGCTCCATTTTCGGAATCCCTTCAGACGCGGCCATGCAGGTGGTCGGCGTCGGCTTCATCATCGGCGTCGTCCAAGATTCCGTGGAAACAGCTCTAAACTCATCCGGCGACGTTATTTTCACGGCCTGCGCGGAATACGCGCATTGGCGCAAGACGAGCAAGAGCCTGCCGAAGTTCCTCGGCGGAACCACGCAGACGGACATCTAAGACGTCCGCAGAAACACAAGTCTGTGCCGCTCTATTTCTTGAGCCCCCATAACGCCAACTGCACGAAGAACTTCTGGTGGTATTCGCCCAGACGTCCCCACATGCAGTTGGATTGATGGCCACCCCACGCGATCGGGCTGCCGAAATACGCCACTTTTCCTTTTCCGTATGTTCCTAACACCAACGCGGGGAACTCGTTACCCGCGTCGGACATGCCTGGTCCGGGAACAAAATTCAAAATGACCTGTGCATCATCTTTCGGCACGACACGCTGCAACGCGCCGACGCTCTGATAGCTTTCCGGATACCACGGCAAACCGCGCGTGATTTCATGGTCGCCAACCGCCTTCAATTGATAACGGTAATTGTCCTGCGTCATGAATTCCAACGTGCCGTCACGCGGATTCAACGCATACGTGTTGCTTTCGCCGTAGATAAATTTAATTGGTAGGAGATCGGACAATTCGAATTGACGGAAGTCAATCATGCCCGTCACAATGACTGTTCCGCCCTGCTTCGCGAAATCTTCCAATTTGCGCAACAGCTTGATATTGATCCTGCGAGACGCCAAAATGATCAGTTTCAGATTCGCCCAATCCAATTCACTACCATCTTCCATCGCGGAAGACAGCGACATATCAATGCCCGCCCCCGCCAAATAATCCTTCGCGAATTTCGTGCTCATGTTGTGCTTCCATGCGCCGTCGTCGTCTTTACTGGTCTCCGACAGAATCACGCCTTTCGCGCCTTTGCCGTCGCCATCCCACGCCGTGCGCGGCTTCATGGACAGACGATAGCGGCCATCCGCATTCGCCAAATTGCCGGCAGACTGTCCTTCTTCCGACACATATAGGTGCATTTCAGCCATTTCCGCATTGGCAATCACGGGCGACAGTTCCAATGGGAACTCCCACGGTTGCGTTGGCGAAACTTCTCCGCCTGTCAAGGCGCTGTCGAAAGTCTGCGTCGTATTGCCAACGGTAATCGCGCCTTGGAAGCTCAGGCCACTTTTGATGGCTTTGAACGGCAGGAAGCGGATATTCAACACTTTCGTGCCTTTTTCGTTCAACGCGACATCCCAATCCAGCATGCCGCCATCGCCGCACGCCTTCACGCTCGTCAAGCCGTTGCCGACGCCTCGGTTTGTGTTCCAAACCACTTTCTTTCCGCCTTTTATGTCAAACACCATGAACGGTTCGTAGGAATACGTCATATCGCAATTCCACATGCGGAAGAATTCCGGCTTGCGGTCAACGGCCGTCAAAAAGACATCCTTTGTCGCGTCATTACCACAAGCATGGAAGTTGCCGCCGACTTCATCATAACTCTTTGCGCCCCAATAATAAGCAGGACGCGACGCATGAATGATGCCGCGCTCCACATCAATCAAATCCTTCGGGAACGGCGAGTCTTTGACCGATGGCGGGCAAAGCGGAATCACGCTCCAGCAGTTGTGGTCCAACACGCCGTTCGTCTCGCCTTGCGAGAAGAAACCATGCGTATAGAACGACGTCGAGAATGCCTTTTCTCCCGTGTTCGCCAATTCGCGATGGGTGCGCAGGACGGATTCGCCGTCCATGAGCGTCAACACTTTCGTGTATGCGCAGCCATAGCCTAAATCCGTGGTGATGACATGCGTGAAGGTCAACCGCCAACCTTTCGCGGGAGCCGTCGTTGCTTTGTCTGCCGCCTTCCATTCGCCATCGGCGAACATTTCCTCTTTCATGTCCCACGACGGGATCTTCATGTCTTTCAACGTGTTACGGAAACAAAGTCCAGGCCCGATGCCTGTGCCAACGGATGGTTTCATCGCTTCATAGAAGCCCGGCTCGACTTCCCGCATGCGTTCCGTGATTTCGAATTCCTCCGGAATGCCGTGACGATGTTCGCCCTGCGTGATGTCGTTGATGAACCATTTGCGATTCGTCGGTTTGAAGATCATGTTGTAAATCCAACCGCCGCGCGCAAAACGCTCACCATATTTATAAGGAACTTTCCGCCCATCCGGTAGTTCATCTGGCGCTGGAATCTCTTTCGGCATTTCGCCCGTCATGACAATGACTTGCAAATATTCATTCTCCAGAATCACTTCGGGCAAACCGTCACCATCGACATCCTTGTACGTTCTGCTCACGCCTTGCGCCATCAGCCCACAAACCGTCGCCAGCAACACCATCATCGCAATCGTTTTCTTCAACATGCTATGCTCCTTTTGCCATTTTCGTCAATGAATTTTGTCATTAATGAAAATATAGCAGATGTTGCCGCAAATCACAAGGCTTTTTTTCACCCAAAACTTTCAGCCTATAGCATCAAACAGTTGCTTTTCGGCTTGCTATGTATTGTTCCAATTGGGCGATCGTATCAATGCCATACGTATTCTTAACCTCCAGAAAATACCGTTTAATGGCCTCTTTTTCCATCACATTCTGTGTTCTCTCACATTCATCGACGGTTTGACGCGCTTCCAGCCATGGTGCTTCCTGATGCGTAATGCTTTCCAACAACTTGCCGCCATACTGACCGAAACTTCCCAACACCACATCCAATACGGAAATTGCCTCCCGCTTCAGAATGGCATAGCGTCCTCGTAGCACAGCAAAGCGTTCATCATCAATAGGATTGAATTTAAAATCACGAAACATGCCATAGACTTGTCCATAGACAGGACCATGCACCCACGCCTGACAATCTTCATCAAACAAAGGTGCATTATACCTTGCAAGAAAAATTCCCTGTGCATAATAAAGGAGCTTCTGCAATGCCAAAGGTGTAACTTCTTCCAATCGAGCGAATATGTATGAAATACAACCTAACATGCCTTCTGACAATTCAAACAGACGCTCAACACGTTTCAATGCCGACATTGACTTTCTGAATGCCGTTTCGCCAATTGCCTGACGATTTTTCTCCAAGCAGTTCCTCATGAAGTCTGGTGACTCCAACGCCTGTCCAATGATTTTCGAACACTGACGCGACGGCATCTGACCGCACAGATATCGCGGCAACGTGACTTCACCAAAGCCCAACGCCAGCGACAAAGGCGTCTTCCCGATGTCATACAGCGCCATCAGTTTTCGAATATCTTCAATAGAAACCAGTCCTTCCTGAATGCGGTACTGTTCATCTATCCGTTTGATATTCAAGTCTATAAGCCATGGAAATCCCATCTCCGAACCACATGTCTTGCAGATGGCCGAAATGACTGAAAACACATGTTCCTTCCCACGGATGCGTTTGCGTACATCATTCATACGCAATTCATATTCCGTCTGCTTCCGGCATGTGATACAAAAATCGATATGTTTACTCATTGTCCAGACTCCTTGTCATGGATGTTTTTGAAATGAAATCTCAACCTTCGCCGTTGTTTGTGAAACGATATGATAATGACAAAGCCATCCATAAACTTGTTTATTTTAATGTATAGGGGGACATTTTCCTCTTGATTGCCATAGCGCTGTAACAACCTTACCATCTTTCCGAAGATGAAAAGCATTTCATTTTCAAAGCCTTTATGGCGGTTCTGTACGGCTTCAGAGAAATCCCATGGCGACAATGACAGCAAGATTTTCTCAACATCTTGCATATCAAGAACATAATCACTAAAAAGAGTTTGATTGTCTAGACGTTTTTGCATTTAAATCCAATCGATATTGTCCTTCCCGCACAGCGTTTTTCACATCATGCAGGTACGCTTCTATCTCCTGAAAACTGTTTTTCAATGTTCGTCTCTAATGTTATTTTATGCTCTTTTAAATCTGTTTGATCATTATTATATATGTTTGATGTATTTTTTCAATTTTTATATCAATATTTTTTTGAAAAAAAAATCACCAAGGGAAAAAGATACCATTGATTCAAAAGACTCGAAAAATCACTCGGCCTTCACAAAGCGCATCCGTCCGAATTTCTTCGGCACGAAATACGCTGCATCGCCCGTAGGCGACCAGACAAATGGCGTCGGCCGACCGCCTGCAACACGCGTGCGGAAGAAATTGACGATCATTTCTCCGGCAAAGTTTATATCGTTGATTCCCAACGATGTAAACGGAAGCGTCACATTCACGATCCATCGCGTCTCCTCCTTCACAATGTCGCATTTCACGTTGGATTCCCATGACAGATCTGGAGCGACAGGGCGTGTCTGTATTCCATCCATGATCGTTCCAAGTGTATTGATGATAATGTGATAGCCTTTTTCCAACTTGTTCGGATCCGTGAAAAAGAACAATTCCACACAGTCGTCGTCCCAAATCGTTCCTTTGTCGTGCTCCGTGACTGTCGCGCGAAGTTTGTCCATGTTCGGCTCATAGCAGAGGAACTTCAGATACAGATTGCGGCGATCATAGCCTGCGTAAAGCCATGTCGGCGGCTCGCTCCAATCCGCGAATTTGTCGTAGAAACGCATTGGTTTCAGATTGTCCAGATCGCTAAGTTGCTCCACTGGTTGTACTTCAAATAACGACTTGCCTGCCGCTTCCATGCTCGTCAGCCGTTTGGCGCCTTTCTGGAACTCGTCATTCACCGTTTTGATTCGCCGCGCATAGACGGAATCCTGCGGGACGGCTTTTAGCGCGTTTTGCAGGAATTCATTCAGCGCCAATAGGTTCTGACGCGTAAAAATACTATCAGGAGCGGTATTTCCTTTGACAAACGCCTCATTGCGAACAGCCTCCGCCATCTCCCAGAAGCCCCGCATCGGAGCTTTGGCCGGACCATAGAACAGCTTGTAGTATTCGTCCAGAATCGCTTTTACGCTCAGTTGCGGATTCCACAACAGCTTCGCCGTCAGATAAAGATTCAGATGCTGCATGCCGGGCATTCCAATGCGTTCATGGCCGAACGGGAAGGCGTCGCGGAAATTCTCCGATTCGATAAATTCACCGCAGAATTTCGGATTCGCCGCCATCTTACGGATTTCACGTTCAATGGTTTGCGGATAGAAAATCGGCAGAAAATCCGTCGGCGGCCAATGGTTGAGATACCAATCCCAGAAATAGAGCCGTCCAGACTTTTTCGACCACGCATTCACGCCGTTCCAAAAGTCTTCACTGGTCTTTTCATCGGTCATCGAACTGCGTGAATGGCAGATCATGACCGCCACATTTGGTTCGAAATCAATCTCTTCCGGCGGTTGCCAGTATTTTTCATAAGCCAAACAGCCGATGTAGCGATTTGGATGCGTCTTGCGGATTTCCCGTGCGACGGCATTGACGAATTTCCAGATATGATAGGAAAACACGCCGTTGGAAGCGGCCTGCGGCCGCAGATCCGCCTGGCATTGCGGACATTCGCAAATCCGCGTCAATCCATCGTTCGGCACGATGGGATAGACTTCCATTTCAGGATTGGCGTCGAAGTACTTACGAATATCGTCGCACCATGTTTTCAGCAAATCCGGATTGTTCAGACAGAGATGACCATGGCCATCCGCAACGCATTCGTTTGTGAACGCGCGTTTACCATTGACGAGCGCCCAGAATTCCGGATGTTCCTGCTGATGATGCTTCACGAAGTTGAAGCTGTGGATGATGACAACGGGAGCGTGGCCGCCAAAGCCTGCGCGATGGAACCACAAAGCGTTGTCTTTGTCCTTCTCAAACAAGCAGAACCACGGATAACGATAGCTAAAACGCGGCGAACGCATCATGTCGATTTCCGGAAGTTTCAGTTCATCAACAGGTTGCAGAACAATACCGTCCTCTCCCGGCCAGTAGAAACGGATACCGCCAAACTCCTCCAGAAACGCATAGACGCCGCAGAGCGTCCCTTGATCATGAAGCGCCGCCAACTTCAACTCATTGTTAATCAATTCCGTACGACGCCATGGATTGCGCGGGCCGACCGGTGGCGGATTGCGGCTGTCCTTTCCTGCGATGTACAGCGCCTTCGGTGCCGTCTTGATACGGAAACCGTCCGATGGCAGCGATTCCGTCTCGACGCCATGCCCAAGATGAATCGCGGCCTCACCTTCCAACGCCTCGTTGCGGATAGTCAGTTGGACACCGCACAGCCGCCCGATGAACTGCTGCATTTCGGAAGCTGCAAGCTTCACGGAATCAGGCGCGTCCTTTTCAATGACGATATGCGTATAGGCTTGCCCATCAGGCCCTTGGATTCCTGCGGGAACCGCCGCCGCCAGCATCATGGCGATGGTCGTCAACATCGGAATATGTCTGTTCATCATGGCAAAACCTCCAATTTCAATTCATTGGCGATGACGGCCAATCCCTCCGCTTTGTTCTTCTTGTTGCCGCGTTCTTCCACCGTCGTATCACGAAGACGCAGAACGAGTTGCGTATGACCAGTTTGCAACAACTTGTTCACACATTCCGTCACATCAAACCGTTGACGGCAAGGCGGTTTGTCTTCAGCCTTGAGGACGAATTCCGCCCGTTTTTCGGCATCATCGCTCAGCGTATCCGTCGGCTTCAACTGCATGCGTTCACGCATCAATTGTTCCACGACGAACGTATTTTCGTCATAGATGCCGAACGGATGCACAGCAAGGCAGAGTTCTGCCTTGGCGACACGCCCCTTGGCGAGATATTTCGTCAAATCAAAGCGGATGGACGTGCGGTCCTTTCGGTTGAGCACGTTCGGATTGCCCACCCACAGATACTTTGTCGTCCACCAGTCGATACAGACACATGCTGTTGATGCGGCTTCCGCAGGCTTCAATTCCTCCGCCGCTACGCCCGCCGCCAGCAAGACCGCCATTGTCGCCAAGATGCTTTTCATTGGTTAGCCTTTTATCTTTTTCAGCCCAAGAACGCCGCTGTTCCAATTTCATCAATATCCATGATGGCCGTCAGAATCAACTGTGCGCTGTACAACAAGTTGAACATATCCACGCGTTCGGGAATGTCGCCGCGCAAATGGTACTGCGGATCCGCATACGGCCATGAACCAATGTTATTAATGGTATTGACATAGCCCGCCTTGATGTAGCTGCCGTCATCATCGTTGATACCCGGCTTGTCGCCAATCGTCACGCACATCGGAATGCCGTATTTTTCATTCTCCTTCACCATGAATTCCGCCAGCTGTTTGCCCTGCGGCGTGCTGTAGCACGCCACCATCGTCTTGATGCCAGCCGCCGCGGCTTCATCCGTCTTGCCGCAGAGCGAGTCTTGGTTCATGATGGCGATGATGTTGTCACCAGCCTTTTTTGCTGTCTCCGCCATGACGAGACTATGCCACGGATGATGCTCCTCATTGCAGAACAACACGCGTATCGTCCTCTTGTGAGGCAGTTTGGATAAGACGCGAACCAATTCCAGATTGGCCACCGCGCCAACCGCGTTATCGTGTGCTCCGGGCGAATTGATCCAACTCATAGAATCCTTGTGGGAAATCAATTGGATGATTTCATCAGGCTTCTCCGAGCCGGGCAGCGTCACTTGAATGCTGTTCGCGTCATACCACGGATCTTCCGGCCGCGGCGAATCATACCAATGATGGAGCGGCTTGCTGCTGTTGCAACGGAACGCCCGTATTTTGTTCGGATATTTCTTTACATCATCTGCGTATTTTTTCAGTTCCGCGAAGATGAAATCATCGATTTCATCCAATGAATTCTTCTCGTGCCACGGTGCTGTGTAGGAAACCGTACGGAACGTGAACGGATCACGGCAGAAATAGAACAAGTCGCGGCGGAGATTCTCAATCGAAACGGCTGAAAGCAAATCTTTGTTCATAGTGGTGAAGCCTTTTTTTGAAGGGACAAAAGGGACGAAAGGGACACGGCAGTTAACTCACTGCACGGGAAAATCAAAGAATGTATCGGGATACGGTTCGTCAATCAGTTTGAAATGCCACCATTCGGTCGTGATGGACTTGAAGCCATGCGCCGTCACGACTTTTGCCAGCAGACGGCGGTTCGCACGTTGTTCGTCTGTTATGTCCGGACATTCCGTATAGGAGACGGGCATGAACCAATCGAAACCGCCGCCCATATCAATCGGCGAACCGTCTGGATGGACGATTGTGATATCGACGGCGCTGCCGCGCGAATGCGCGGAGCGTCTGCTCAAAAAGCCTTTCTCAAAAATCTTGTCCTTCGGCGTGCCTTCATAAAATGACGGATTGCCCAAATCGTTTGGATCAAGGCTCCAACGGATGAAATGATCCACTGCGCGTTGCGGCCGATATGCGTCGTAAATCAGAATGCGGTAACCCAACCGTCTGAAATCTTCCGCAGCCGCCGCAAGGCCTACCGCCGCTGGTCGTGAAAGACTCGGACGCGACGATAGATAGCCGTCAATCCGATGACCGACAAAATTGAAATCCGACGCATATCGCAAATCGATGATCGCGTCTGGAATTACATCATTCAAATAAAGAAAATCTGGCTCCATGATTGTTTCCTATTGTTTTAATAGCTGTCTAAATGTAGCGCGGCTTGCTTCTTTTTCCACAACTGAACATGTTTCGGAGCCCCTAATCCTATTTTTTATCAAAAGATTTGACAAAAACAATGCCGATATTACCTTAAGATATGTTAAAGATAAAAATACTGTTTTAACCAAATACCAAAGATTCAAAAATCCAAGGAGCCATCATGAAAAAACACTTTACGTTGATTGAATTATTGGTCGTCATCGCCATCATCGCGATTCTCGCCGCGATGTTGCTGCCGGCCCTCCAGAAAGCCCGTGACAAAGCCTTCTCAATTTCCTGCACAAGCAACCTCAAGCAGATCGCCTTGACGGAAATGATGTACGCCAACGACAACGGCAACATGGTCGTCTGGGGCTGGTGGGGCGGCGATGTCGCCAAGACATGGTATCAAGTTTGGGATCTGAACGGATATCTTGGCGACCAGAAGATGCTCCAGTGCCCCACCAAGCCGGATCTGAAATACGGTAACTATTTCATGGGCTACGCCTGCAGCCGCAACCTCCACGGCAACTACACGGCCTATCCGCTGACGCAAGTCGGATCGCCTTCTTTCACGTCCGACCACACGGATGCGCAGAACTGCGGTGACTCCGTCGCCGGCAACTACAATCCCTCCACATGGGTCACAATGGGCTCCAAGGGCTGCCATTGGCAGTGGATGGCCCCCTATTACGTCAACACCTCCAACGCCGTCGCCGGCGGCCCGTACTACGGCACCGCTTCGGACGACAACAACCGCCGCCCCGTCCCGCGTCACAACGACAAGCAGGGCATGAACGTCAGCTTCTTCGACGGCCATGTCGCCTACATGCCGTGGCGTCAGTTCTTCGGCCCCCTGCCGGATGGTTTAACCGTCGGCGCGGCTGACTGCCACTGGGACTGGAAGTAAGCATCTGACAACATCTTAAACACCACAAAGCCCTGCGCGTCACATGACGCGCAGGGCTTTTTATTGGCAAGACGTATTGATTTTTAAACTACCTGAACTCTGGGCTGTTGTTTTTCAGAACCTTCTGGATCAAAATTGAACCGTGTCAGATTCCACTTCTCAATGATGCGACAGAGCTTCTCCACATACGTGGAGGACGTCGCGTAGCCGCCATCCTTGATGCACTGCGCAACATCATGGTAATCCGTCAGTTCCGCAATCCCTTCATAGCGCAGCTTGTCACCGTTCTTCGCACCGAGCAGATAGGCGGAATGATCCGCGATCGACGCCTCGATGCACGGATATTTGCGGAAGTCCGCCGTGATGATGGAAATCTCACCAACCTTATATTCTTCCGTCGTCTTCTTCGTGTAGAACGACTCGCCGTCCCATGCGGAACCGCCCCAGCAGTTGCCAGAAAGAATCTTCTTCATGCCGAAGCAATTGTTCGCGTTCTGCGCCAATTCGGATTTGCCGTAGGCGGATTCCAGAATGAACTGCGCCATCGAAACGGCCGCCATGACGCCGTAGGCCCGATGATCCGCCGTGAACAACGGCCCGACCTTTTCCACGATCGCCTCTTCCGGCAGATCCGCCAAATCCTTCGCCTGCAAATGCGTCGGATAATCGTCTTGATAAACGTCGCCGCTGTCCAGTTTCGCCTTCACAGCCTTGCGGAACACATCCATCGAAAGCGGCATGTCCAACTGCGTCCACAAATGTTCGGGATCGACATGGCCGGACGCCACGCCGCGATCATGCCCTTCCTTATGGGAAATGATGACGCCGTCCGCCAGCGGATCCAACCGATATTTCTTGCAGAGATACGCAAATAGCTCCACGGCAGCGTCAAACGTCCGCTTCGCCATTGTCTTCGCTTCGTCCGGATTAGAGCATTCAAACGTCGCACCATGCGTGTATTTCAAGCTGCCGGATTCGCACATCTCCACGCCGATATGCGTGTTGTTCACACTGCCGTTCGGGCCGGACGCACCATGCCAGCCGCGATGCGCCCACGGCAACGTCTGATAGACGACGCCCGTCTCCGCATCGATGAATCCATGGACGCATGCGCGTTCATAATCCGGACTGTTCCATGACTTTACAAACGCCATGGCATGCGGCTGCGTACAACCGACTGAATGCAGCATCAGCCCTTTCACTTCAATCTTGCGGCCCGTCTTGTAGCATGGATTTTTCGTCAGTAATGCATCTTCTATTTTCATTTTATTTCCTTTTTCTAAAATTGACGTGAGACATGAAACGAGAGACGAGAGCTGTTATTGCCGTTTATACAGCTTCTTTTGTTTCGGATCATATCGCCAATCATCGTCAGGAGAAAGCTTTACGTTGGCGAGCCAACGCGTGTCGTCGTAGAAGCCGCCTTTGCCCTGACCGACGCTCCAAACGGCGCGCATGCCTGCCAGCGTCATCGTCACCCGCCAATCCTCCTCATGGAATTCAGAGGCGTTCTTATCCGAATAGACGGCCAACGGCAGCAATTTGCCCGGTCCAAAGAAACGGATCAACGGCTGACGCGCCGTCGCGAGACGGTTCAACGCCTTGTAGAAAACCGTGTCACCGAAATACGGGCGTTCCTCTTGTTCGGACACATGCTCGAACATCGGCATGGGTTCCGAACAACCATCCATGATGGAGAACATGATCTCCATTTCCAACCTGTTGAATCCCAAATCGTTCGGCAACTGCTCCAAAAGCCGTTCGAACGCAGGAGCCAAAAACGGCGTCAATTCATAAGAGCCTTTCGCGGCTTCCTGCCATGCATGCGGATCGGGCGACGTAAACGCATCCCACGCCTTGACGGCTTCCTCCCGCATGGCGGGCGTCACAAGCTTCCGTCGTTTCAGCATGGATTGGATTTCCTCTTCATTCAGTTCGCCGTAGCCAGCGAAACGGCTGCCGTTGTCCCGCAGCTCTTCGCAGACAAGATAGACGACGGAATCTTCGCGGATGATGCTCTTCGTGAACGTCAGGAACTGGCAGAGGAGCATCATGTCGTACATGCAACTGTCGAACCACAGCGTGATTTCGCATTCGCAGTTCAACGCCTCGCGAATCACATAGTAGCGTGACGCCAGTTTCTGCGACGCAATCTCCTTGCCGCCAAGATAATCCGCCAATGCCGCCGAACGCGCCTCATACCATGTCAAATCGTTCCAATCTGCCTTCGGTAGCGGCCCTTCAAACAGATTGTCTGTCCACGCAAGATGCTGGCCAGGAATCACTTTTGCCGCGGTGATCGCAGCACTGTCGCCCGAATGAATATGCAAACTCATAAGCCCTTTCTTTCTTTAAACTATTAACGTTTTCTTTCTGGATTTTCTGGATGTTCTGGATGTTCTGGAATCAGAGTCTCTCCTGAACTTCCAGCCTTAAAAGTCTTCGTATTACTATTGTTTAATTTCTTGTTCTTTCACAAAAAAAATTCCTCATGACATTATTTCCCACCTCGCGAAGCGACTGCAAACCGCCGAGCAGATGGAGGGCAACCATAGCTTCGCTCGCTTATAGCTTATGGCTAAAAGCCTAACGCATTAAGCCATAAGCCATAAGCCATAAGCCATCAGCGCCGCCTTCGGCGGCTATTGCCTTCCGTGGTTCGGATCGACAACCATGCCCGTGTCCTTCACGATTCCCGCCGCAAGCCGTTGCCGCAACGCCTCGTACAACAGAATCGTCGTCGCCGTCGCGACATTCAGCGAATCCGCCGCGCCCATCATCGGCAGCCGCACTTGCAAATCCGCCTCGTTCATCCACAAGTCGCTCAGCCCGAACTGCTCCGCGCCGACGACGACCGCCAACGGCGTCGTCATCGCCACATCCGTGAACAGATTCTCCGTATGCGGCGTCGCCGACAAAATCTTCACACCGTTCTTTCGCAACCACTTCAGCGTATCTTCCGACGACGCCTCCGCAATCGGCAGCGTGAACAGCACGCCCGTGCTCGCACGGACGACATTTGGATTGTACAGATCCGTCACGGGATCGCACAGAATCAGCCCATCGACGCCCGCCGCGTCCGCGCTGCGCAGCATCGTGCCCAGATTACCGGGCTTTTCTATCTGCTCCGCAACAAGATAGAACGCAGGGCGGTCCAACTTCGGCAAGTCGTCCAATGTATGGTGGATTTGCGGGCCGACGCCCAGCAGCCCTTCCGGCCGGTCGCGGTAGGTCATTTTCACAAATGCTTCCTTTCCAACCTGATAAAGCTTCGCCCCCTGCTTGCAGACGGCATCAATCAGCGTCCCTTCGTTCTCCCCCTGGAACCATTCCGGACAGATGAACAGTTGCTCAATCGGATAATGGCCCGCCATCGCGCGCGTCAACGCGCGGTAGCCTTCGATCAGCACCTTTTGATCCGCGTCACGGTCATGGCGGTCACGCCATTTCGCAACCTGCTTCACCAGCGGGTTCTGCATGCTTGTCAGCAATTTCGCCGACGGAAAATCCATCTTGTCTCCTGTTTTTTACGGCATTTGACGACAAATGTCCATTTGAACTCTTTCATTTATATACTAAAATATAACATATTCCGTTATCTTCAATAAAAACCGACAAAAACACAGGATTTTCATTCATGCTTATCGATAGATTAAAGTCAGCCATTCCGATCATCATCGTCATCTGCCTCTGCTTCTTCCTGCCGTTTCAATACGGGCGGCTGCTTTTCCTGCCCGTCGCCGCGCTCATGCTCTCCCTCGCCTGCCATGAGACATTCGAGCTATTGAATCCGCCGCACAAGAAGCCTTTGAAAATCCTTGCCATTATCTTTGGTCTTTCACTTATTGTGATGAATGTACTATTGATGGTATATAAACGTCTTGGTATTCCGTATATAATGGTACTGGAATCACTCATGCTAGTTCTCGTAATCCTCGCTGCATTCTGTATCTGCTTCAAAGACGCGCCGACAAAAGAAAACATCAACGGCACGCTAGCCGCCATCGGCGCCACCGTTTTTATTCCATGGTCGCTCTCATTTATTCCTAGATTATTCTATTACTCTAGCGACTTTTTTGATACGCGTCCTGTCATTTTCTTCATAATTCTTGTCACGAAAATCGCGGACACGGGTGCCTTTGCAGCAGGCTCATGGACGGCGAAACGGCCTGGCGGCAACCACAAGCTCATCCCGCTCGTCAGCCCGAAGAAGAGCTGGGAAGGCCTCATCGGCGGCACTGTCGCCTCACTCGTGACCGGTTCCCTCTGCTTTTTATACTGGCCAATTTCCACTTACTACTACCCAAACACTGGTTTCAGCATTGTAGAAGTCTATGTAATTGCCATTCTTGCATCTGTCATTGGACTGCTCGGTGACTTGGCGGAATCCGCCTTGAAACGCGCCGCAGACGCCAAAGATTCGGGAAATCTGCCAGGCATCGGCGGCATTCTCGACACACTCGATTCATTGATTTTCGTCTTTCCTCTCGCATATATTTATATTATGGCCAAAATACTTATGAAACATTAATATCTGAACATTTCTCCCAGAAGGCACTTCCAACATGAAAAAACTCTCTTTCAGCCTCATCCTCTGCCTGAGCGGCCTTGCCGCCACAAGCCATGCCGCCGACCGTCTGCAAGATCCATACGCCATCTGCGCACATGTCAGCCGCGGAGAACTCGCCGTTGCGACGGACGAGTTCAAACGCCTTTCCGAAATTCCCGTCAACTGGGTTCGTACGGACTATGACTGGGGCGGCATCCAGCGGAATCAGGAGACATGGAACTACGACCATCTCGACAAGCTGATCACCCTCTCCAAAGCCGCCAATGTCAATATTTTGCCGATTCTGGACTATGACGTCAAATGGGCCCATCCCGCCTACAAGAATCTCGATTTGTGGGCGGAATACGTCCAGAAGACCGTCAGCCGCTATGCGAAGGACATCCGCTATTGGGAAGTCTGGAACGAGCAGAACGGCTTTTGGGATAGACCCGCGCGTGGCGAAGACTACACGCCGCTCCTGAAACGCAGCTATGAAGTCATCAAAGCCATAGATTCCGATTTGCAAGTGCTTTATGGCGGAACGGCGGGCGTTCCCTTCGGCTATATCGAAGCAACGTTGAAGGCGGGCGCGGCCCCCTATTTCGACATCATGAACGTTCATCCCTACAACTGGCATGGCACGCCGGAGAGCATGATTCCGCAACTCAAGCAGTTGAAAGAACTCATGGCCAAATACGGCGTCGCCCACAAGCCTATCTGGATCACGGAGATCGGCTGGTCAACCGCCGAACAGAACAAGCAGAACGACGACGCGTTCATCGCCGCCTTCAGGCATCTTGGCATCGCCGAAAAGAAATATCCACTCGCCGTCGTTTCAGATCAAAAGACGGCTTTCCAGCGTACTCCCTCCTACGGAAACCATTTCTTCAACGGCATCCGTTCCGTGAAACTGGACGAAATCGCCGCGCTCTCCCCTGCGGAATGCCCCGTTCTCGTTCCCTGTGGCGGCGAAGCCTTCCCCGCCAAATACCATGACGCCCTCCGCGCCTACATGGCGAAAGGCGGCACGATCGTCCTCCCGTCCGGACTGCCGTTCTACTACGATATCCAGATCCAGCCAGACGGCTCTGTGAAACAAGTGCAGGTCAATGACCGCGACGTCGCAAGTTTCCACATTGCATGGACTTCCTGGTGGACGCACAAAGGCACGCCCGAAAGAATGACGTTCGCCAAAGCCGCCGCCGGCTTCGAATCTCTGAAGGCCGACTGGAAAGGAAACAGAGATGTCCGCTTCCTGGACGGACGCAATCTGAAGGAAGGCGACAAGATGACGCCGATTGTCCTCGCGGGCGACAAGGATTTTTCTGCCCCGATCATCGCCCTTTATGAACTGAACAGCGATCTGAAAGGCAACATTCTCGCCTGCACGAACATGCAGATCAATGAATGCGTTCCGCTGGAGACACAGGCGGAAGACCTTCCGCGCACATATCTTCTGGCCTTCGCCATCGGCATCGACCGCGTCTTCTGGTACAATTTCCGTTCATGGGAAGGCGATCCCACGGAGCGCGAACATCATTTCGGCATCGTCCACCGCGACCTCTCGCAGAAGCCGTCATTCTATACATACCAGGCACTTGCGAAAATGTGCCCCAGCGGCTCCACCCGCCCCGAACTGACGGTGACGGACAACATCTACCAGACGTCATGGACGAAGACTGACGGGACGCCCGTCTGCGCCATCTGGACGCCCGCCGCCCCCATCGACTGCAAGCTGTCCGTCGAAGGCGCCATCCAGAACGCCTATGACATGAACGGCAAGCCCATCGCCATCCCCAACGACACATTCAAAGCCACGACGCAGCTCGTCTATCTGGAAGGGGCCACAAAAATAACCGTAAGTCGTTGACCAAAAAGGGCATGACGCAACGTCATGCCCCTAACCATAACCGTTCTTTCTTATCCGGCGATTTCCTTCACTTCGCCGGCTACCAACGTGACGGATTGGCGACGGCCGTCCGGCAACGCAATCTGGAACGCGACCGGTTTGTCCGCCTTGAAGCGGCATTTCACCAGTTTGCCGTTCGCCCAATCCAAATCGACCGTCACGGCGCCGCGTGCACGAAGGCCCGTGACGGAGCCGTTCGTCCAGTCTGACGGCAACGCCGGCAGAATCTCAAGCAACTGCTTGCCGTCCGCCGTCTTGCGATGGCTTTGCAGCAGCATTTCCGCAATGGCCGCCGCCGCGCCGAAATTGCCGTCGATCTGGAATGGCGGATGCGCGTCAAACAGATTCGCATAGACGCCGCCGTGGTTGCGGTTGTTCGGATTGTCCGGTTCGACAAGGCTCAGCAGATTTTTCAGCACTTGGCAGACATGGTCGCCGTCATGGAAACGCGCCCACAAGGCGGCACGCCATCCCATCGCCCAGCCAGTGGACATGTCGCCACGGCGGAGCAATGACTTTTTCGTCGCCTCATACAGTTCAGGATGAATGTCTTGCGTGAATTCGGCCCCCGGATAGACGCCGTACATGTGGGACAGATGGCGATGGTGGATGTCTTCGTCCGCCACATCCGCGCCGAATTCCAGCAACTGCCCTTCCGATCCAATCGGCGGCAACGGCAGTTTGGCCAGTAGTTCTTTCGCCTTCGCGGCGAAATCGCTGTCGGTCTTTAGAATCTCCGCGCTTTCGATGACATTCTTGACCGCTTCGCGAGCCATCGTCACGTCGATGCCGGAATTCTTGCAGCTGAAGATGACGCCGTCCACGCCGGGCAGGCGGTAGGCGTGTTCGGGCGACGTCGATGGCATGAGCGCGACCTTTCCGTCGCCGTCAGGAACGACATAGTCCAGCAAAAATTCCACGCAGCCTTTCAGAATCGGATAGTTATCACGCAGGAAATCAACATCTTGCGTAAAACGGTAGTGTTCCATGACATGCTGCGCGACCCACAGGCCGCACAGCGGGAAGTAGCCCCACCGCGTCTGGCCGCTGGCCAATGACGCATACCGCCAGATGTCGCTGTTGTGGTACATGCACCATCCTTTCGCGCCGAAAACCTTCTTCGCACCGATGGCCCCTTTTTCCGAAATATCCTTCGCAAACGACAGGATCGGCTCCGCAAGTTCAGAGAGATTCGTCGTTTCCGCCGGCCAGTAGTTCATCTCCAAATTGATGTTCGTCGTGTAGTTGCAGGCCCATGGCGGTTGCAGTTGGCGATTCCATATGCCTTGCAAATTAGCGGCTTGCGTGCCTGGACGGCTGCAGGAGATCAGCAGATAGCGGCCGAAATGATACAGCAAGGCGACCAATGCGGGCGAGAGCTTGCCTGTCTTCGAGCATTGGCGGAGGCGGTCGATGGTCGGCAATGCATCGTCCGCATTGCCAGGCAGATTCAACAGCGACCGCTCGAACAACGGCTGATAGTCGGCCAGATGACGTTTCATCAGTTCGTCGTATCCCAAGGCGGTTGCGGCATCCAAGTCCCTCTTGGTCAATTCATTAGGCTTGATTCCATTGCTTCCGGGCATCGTCTTGTAGTCGATGAAATTGGAGCGGATGGAAAGGAGCAGCAGCACGCTGTTCGCGTTTTTGACGTCCAAGCCGTTTTCAACGGACACCGCCACCGTTCCGCCGTCCGCGATCATCCGCATGCGGATTTGATAAAGCACTCCCGTACGGCCTTGCGCGTCCTTCCAATCAATCCGCCCACGGCGGTTGTAGGCCGGACATGCGCCATTGAAGATCAAATCGCCGCCATCGACGGCCATCTGCCCTTGCATCTGCGATTCCAGCATGGCCTGCACGGAGCATTGGCCCGGCTGGCTGGCCGTCAGGCGGACAGCCATAATCTGTTGCGGATGAGAGACAAACGCTTCCCGCACAAAGGAAACGTCGTCCTGCGAATAGCAGACCGTTGAAACGGCGCGCTTCAAATCCAGTTCGCGATAATACGAGTTCCCTTCAGCGGCTCCCGCAAAACGCAACCGTAACGCACCAGCAAGCATGTAAGTCTGGCTGTCATAGGTCAATAGCTTCTTTTCAATCAGCCTATCGGCTTCAATCGGCTTGCCGGCGGCGATCAATTCACGGGCCTGCCGAATCGTCTCCGGTCCGTCATCGGGAAATTGGTATTCCGGCATGCCGGACCACAGCGTGTCTTCATTCAAATCGAAATAATCTTCCTTCACGCCGCCGAAATGCATGGCTCCCAATCGGCCGTTGCCAAGCGGCATGGCGGCCTCCCAATAGGCCGCCGGAGACGTGTAATGCAGTTCAAAGCCTCTGAAACTTGTTTTTTCCATGTGAATGCGCCTTGTTTTGGAGGTTGGTTGAAAAAATACACTGCCATACAATACTACGTCTTTGAAAACTTGAAATCCCACCAACCACAAATAATGTAAAAAAGCTTTAAGCCTAAAGCTAAAAGCAAATCCAGCCACTCCATGTCCCTTTCGTCCTTTATGTCCCTTTAGTCCCTTTCCATTATGAAGCTTCTCGCCCTCGATATCGGCGGCGTCTGCCTTCGGCTGACGCCTGAACGCGTCTTCCAGTCCATGAAACTGGATCCAGCCCACTTGCCGCTTGAATGGTATACGGCCTACCACGAATATTCCATCGGCAAAATCGGTTCATGGCAGTTTGGAAAAGACCTGCAAGCCGTTGCGGGGCAGCATATGACGCTCGCCCAGATCCATGACGCATGGATGAAATTCCTTGATACGGAAGACCTTAAGACGACACGACTTCTGGAGGCGCTATGGGAGCGCGGATGGCGTATCGTCTTCTTCTCGGACACGCAGCCGTGGCATATCGAAGGCCTGCGCGACATTCTCTCCTACTCAAAACGCATTCCGGACGCCATTTACAGCTGTGACGTCGGGGCGGAAAAGCCAGACGACGCCATGTTCAAAGCTTTTGAAGAACGCTACGGCAAGCCGGACTTGTATCTGGACGACCGCCTCTGCAATATCAAAGGCGGCATCCGAAATGGTTGGAACGCCGTTCTTTTCACGGCGACGACGGCGGACGAACTGCTCGCCACGCCGTCCATAATGAACGCCTAGGATTATTCCTTCGACGCGTTCGCATCCTTATCTTCCACAGCCTTCAGCATATAGCCAATGCCGCGGACGGTCTGCAACATCTTGATTTTGTGGCCGTCATCCAGTTTTTTGCGCAAATGGCTCATGTGAACGTCCAGAATGTTCGTGCCCGGATCGAAATTCATCTCCCACACTTGTTCGAGAATCGCCGTGCGGGTGATGAGACGTTCGGGGCTCTGCATGAACAGCAACAGGAGAGCAAACTCACGTGCCGTCAAATCAAGCACTTGGCCACCGCGTTTGGCTTGATGCAACTGGACATCGACTTCCAAGTCGCCATAGGTGAAATGCGTCAGTTCCGTCAGTTTCTGGCTGCGGCGCGACAACGCGCGAATGCGGGCCACCAGCTCTGCGAAGGCAAACGGCTTCGGCAGATAATCGTCCGCTCCGGCCTCAAGGCCTTTCACTTTGTCTTCCAGCTGATCCAAAGCGGTCAACAGCAAGATCGGCGTGGCGATTTCCCGTTTGCGCAACTCCGTGGTGATTTCCAATCCGCTCATATTCGGAAGCATGATGTCCAAGACAATGACATCATACGCCCCCGTGCTGGCGGCTGTAAATCCTTCATTTCCATCCGTGCACGTATCGACGAGAAAGCCTTCCTCTGTCAGTCCCTTCTGGAGGAAATTCACGATT
>JAFZAB010000199.1 GCA_017548425.1 Victivallales bacterium | reverse complement strand
TCCATGTAAATTTTCATGGATGTCAAATATAAGATGGCCATGTCAAAAGATGGAGCAACATTCGTGGAAAATCGTATTGCCAAAATCAAACTGTCGGATTTTCAGCCTTATCAGAAGGATACGGAAAACGCCCAAATCGTGTCGCTTGATTTTGAAAAAGGGCTACCAGATGGCATGACGTTGCCGAAAGGCTACCAATGTGGCTGGGGCTTCGGTGAAAACGGCAACGGCGGGTTGATTTTGCAACGGAAGCCTGATGAAGACTATGTGTTCAGTTCAATGCCTGTGGATGGTTTGAAGCAGGGCGGCGTCTATCGTTTCAAGGCGTCCGTCAAACTGTCGGGCATTCGTTCGAAAGACGGGAAGTTGTTGGAAAACAATGATGTACAGACCATCGGCTTCGATTTTCATGACGCGCAAAACAAATACCTTTGTTCCAAATATTTCACGGTGCATGTCAAAAATGGCAAATGTGATTGGACGCACCTTGAAGGGACGTTCACCATGGATGGCGCGAACGCTTTATTAGTGTTCTTCCTGAAGGAATACAGTTGCGAAGCCTGCCAGTGGGACAACATCTCCATCAAATTGGCGAGCAAGGCCGATGTCGTCATCTATCCTGTTCTGCCCAAAATGCTCCGGGTTGATGATGATGGCGCCGTCAAGATGCGCACAGCCCTGTTGGACTGCGATCAAAGCGAACAGGATTTCGTCCTGTTCGCATGTCTGCCAGACGGAAGGGAATTCGCTTCGCCGTTGTCCGATAGTTTTTCCTATTTCATGTTCGGACGGCTTCCTGAGGGCGTGACAAACGTCAAATTCCTGCTTGGCGACAAGGCTACGATGAAAATCGTCGCCGTCGCCGAATATCCGTTCCAATACACGACCGCGACGCCGCCCGAAGGTGCCGTTTCTTTAGATGAATCCGGGCGTGTTTCCATCGACGGCAAGCCATTCTTCCCGTTGGGGATGTTCTGGGAGGACGTCAGCATGATGCAAGCCGACATCGAGCGGATGAAATCCATGGGCGTCAACTGTGTCCTGCCGTATCTTTCTTTCCGTTTCCGTCTGCCGCAGGAGACCGCTCTGGACAACACGTCCATTGCGGAAATCCGCCGTAGCATGGACATCCTTCACGAAAATGGTATCAAGTTGATTTTCTGCATGTTGGACGTCTATGGACATCACGGCGACGTAAAGAAATTCGAAGGCGTCGAAGGAATGGACAACATCATCCGCGTGGTCGTCAACGGCCTGAAAGACCATCCCGCATTGCTGGGATGGTATATTTCGGACGAAAATCCGTTGGACGAATTGCCGATGCTTCTCAAGATGCGACTGCTCATCAGCGAACTGGATCCGTTCCATCCAGTCTTCACACTGACCTACATTCCGCTGCATTTCGTCTTCTACGCACCGACGGGCGATTTGTTCATGTCTGACAAATATCCGATTCGCGACGAAACGACGCAATCCATGAAGGATATTCGTATCTGCTTGGAAACAGCGAATCAAGACGCGCGAATTGGCCTGTGGTGGCTCCCGCAGATTTTCAATTGGGGCATCTACCAATGTCCGCATACAGGCCAACCTTATAGCGACACACGCTATCCGATCGAAGAGGAGATGCGCTCCCATAACTTGTTGGCATTGAACCATCGTGCGCGTGCCGTCATTCCATACGCCTATAATTCCATCGCGACACAGGAAAAATACGATTCGGGCTCGAGTAAAGTCCGCTGGCCAATCATTTCCAATGTCTTAAGACTGACCAGAGAGTTGGAGCCGTTCTATGTTGCGACGGCGGAATCCGTTGGGCTTTTCAAGCAGATGATCGGCGAATCAATCGTCGAAGCGCGTCTGCATACAGCGGACAATTCGAAACAGATTGTCGTCATCACATCGGACGGGCCAGGCGACGTCAAAGCGGTTATCCGTGTCGGCAAGACTGGCCTTAAATCGCGTTTCGGCCATACAAAAGACTTAGGCGACGGCACATACGAATTTACCGTCACGAACACCGCTTCTGATATTCTGGAGTGAACAGCAGTTGTTACACCCTCTCGCGTCTCATGCCTCATGTCTCATGTCGAAAAAATTGGGCGTGAGACGTGAGACGCGAGACGTGAGGGTACCGTTTAGACTAGCCGCCAGCGGGACGCCGCCGTTACTGAATTTCCAGCAACAGCACGTCTTCTGGATCAAGCGTGATATTCAATGCGTTGTTTTCCGCCGTGAAGGTCTTGCCGGTGACGCGGTCGATGGCGGATTTGCATGGGATTTCGATGGTTACGGAAGACGTAATCGGTTTGTCCGTTGCGTTGAAAATGGTGAAGTAACGGTCGCCGAATTGTTCAAGCCAGAGGTTGGTATCGGAGGCATGGGCCATCGTTTCGGGACGCCAGCCTGCTTCGCCGACGAGTTTGCAGAGCGGAACGTATTTCTTGAAGAGGTCGCGATCGCGGTTGTAGAGGGCGGCATTCTTGAAGTAATGCTTCGTGGAGGCATCCGCACTGAAGAAGCTCGGGTAGAAGCCGTAGAACATCGTACGCTTCATGTAGCGTTCGACCATGTCGTGGGTGAAATACTCGAAGTTTGTGTTCTGCAGGAAGCAGTACGGCTTGCCACCGCAGAGGGCGCGGCGTGAAAGCAGGTCGGTATCCGCTGGCGGCCTCCATTTCCGGCCGTAGTTCCAGTTGTTCTCCGTGCCAAGATAGTCGAGCAGGGGGGCGAGATACCAGATGTTATGCGGCGTGGAGTTGGCCATCATCAGCCTGCCCATGCCGTGCATATCGCGTTCGATAGCGCGGACGTATTCGAACGAGATGAGACCACGGAAGACGCAGGGCTTCAACGTGCGTGCGTCGTACGTGAGCGGTGTCTGCGCGGCGGCGAAATGTTCGCGGTTGAAGTCCATGATATCCGTGACATAGCCTTCGCTGGAATCAATGTATTCACCGTCCAAAACGAACTTTGCGTCTGGGCCGTAGAGGCGTTTCTTGATGTCGTCGTTCCATTTGACGTTGAAGTCCGTAAATTCGCCTGTGATGCCGGGCATGGAGTTCATGCTCCAAACGGCGCCGTTGCACCATGGCTCATTGCGGATGCGGGCGACGGGCTTGCCGTATTTATCGTGATAAATGCTACTTGCGAATGCTTTCGCTTCTAGTGGCTTGCCAACTTCCGCCAGACGGGCGGCTTCCGCAATGGCGTTTTCAAATGTTTTGTCCATCTCCTTCGGCATGTGCATCCACCATGTCATCGGCTCCGTGTAGCGGAACGTCAGAATGTCGTGATCATCGTCCCATTTCGTTTCCGTCGTCCCTTCTTTCACAGCGAAACCGAAATCTTCAAAGCCTTCGACTTCACTGATGTTGGCGAACGCCATCCAAAGGCCCTGTTTTTTGATGCGGACTTTAAATGCTTCGGGATAAACAGTATAGAGCTTGGCGAACGCGCTGCGCAAACCTTTCTTGTTATTAAAGTTGAATTGGAACACTTTGACAGTCGCCGTGTTGTTTTCGGGCGTGAGAGCGATGTCGAAGGCGACGAACAGTTCGCGTGTGTCTGCGTTGAAGACGGCGCGGCCGTGGGCGGGTGTGTTCAAATCCATTCCGATGGCCATGCCGTTTTCGCCGTTGGCGACGGCGGCGATGGGTTGCGTACCATTATGGCCTACGCCGCAGCCTGTATTGCTGGCGAACATATATTCGCCGGAAGTCGTGGGCTTCGGATTGCGGGCGAAGGAAAGCCATTGCCAATCGCCTTCTGGAAGTGTTTCGACATACGCAAGATGCAAAATTCGATCTTCTTTAAGGCCTGGGGCGGTGAGTATGGCGGTTTTGAATTTGGCATCATCGGCGTAGGATGTTTCCAGCTTGAAATCAATTCCCAAGACGTTGCCGCTTTGGGCATCATGGCTTTTGGCAACTGTCATAAACGGTGTGTTCTGCTTGACATCACGCAGAATCCATCCGCCCCATTGCTTGAAAGCAGTGGGCTGGGGCGTGACGTTGATGACAGCCGTGCTGTCAAAACTGGCGCCGTTGGAATTGAAAGGCGCCTGGTAGAATTTCAGATTGCGGAACCACACTTTTCCTGTATGGTTACGGAAGAGCAGCCAGCAATTGACGGATTCAATTGGCTTGGCAGGCATGAAAACGACTTCCTTTTCCTCCCAGTCATGTGTGCCTTGCGTGAAGGCAGATTTGACGCCCCATTCGTTCGTGCCGTCCGCATAGCTGATGTCCAGATAAAGGGAGTAATTGGATTCATCCCCTCTCGAGGCGTTTTCCGCTTTGCTTTCGGCGGTGACACGGATGGCAAGCGGCCGTTTCTGGTTTAGGACGACGAGTTTCCCGAGGCCGCGACGGAGCTTGGCGTCATTGCCATTGTCACAGACAAAGCCTTCATCTGTCGCGACATAGCCGTCTTCCCACGCCTTCCATGCGACATTCTCCAATGACACAGGATTGAGGTCGTCTTGTGAATTGAGCACCTTTTTGACAACGACCGCATGGAGCGATGGCAGCATGAGCAAGGCAATGATTGGTAGAATGTGTTTCATCTTTCTTAACTCCTTAATTTTTAATATCTTGAAAAAGATTGAGTTGTCAACAGCAGTGTTCGGTTCGCTTCAGGATTTCCGCCTGAAGCGTGCGGTCGAGCCGTGTGTAGTATTCGCTGAAGCCGCCGATTCTCACCATGAGATTCGGATAGTCTTCAGGCTTTTCAAACGCTTTGCGGAGCGTATCCTGATCGACAATGGTCACTTGAATCTGCATGCCGCCGCGTTTGAAGAAGGTGGTAATCAATGACTTGACGATGGCGCGTTTTTCAGGCGTCTTCAACATGTCAACATTCAACCGCAGATTGAAGATCAACGTGCCAAGGCCGCATTTCGGCGGGATGGACAGGACGGAATTGATGAGCGATGTCGGCCCTTTGAGATCCGTGCCTTGATAGGCTCCGGACGAATCGGCCAGCGGTGCGCCGTCTGTCGTTCGTCCCGCCGTGGCGGGAATGTATCGGCCGAAGGCCGCGTAGGTCGTCAACAGGATGACGCTCGGGAGACACCATCCATATGTGCGCTGTGATGTAATCTCTTTGAAGACAAAGTCATACAACTCATGGGCGATGGCGTTGACTTCTGGATTGTCGTTGCCGAACATCGCCTTGATGCCGCGATCCGTTGCGATGGCGTTGATGGTATCCGTCGCGCCTGCCAGATTGATGACGGAGCCGTTGTAACGTGCGCCGCAGTCGCGAAAATCGCGGCCTTTGTCGATGCAGTCATCGACGAACAGCGTGCGGATGATGGCGGGATTGTATTTCGCCGCGAATTGATGATTGATGACGACCGCCTCGCACGCTGTTTTAACGTGGTATTTCAGCGACTTCAGGAAGGATTCGTAACTATCTGAATTCCTGTATATTTCCAGCAAATTCAAGCCTGCATCGATGGAGCCAACCTGCGACCGCCCTTCGAACATCGTTTCTGTGCAACCGCCCATGGCGTAGTGTTCCAAATCCTCTGGACTAACATCCGTGAGTTGCGGCAGCATTTCCTTGTAAATGGCGTCGTTGTAAAGAGATGGCGTAGGATTGTGAGCCTCCCATGCGTCAAAAATGGTCTGCCATGTCTCGTCGCTGGTGTTTTCATCAATGCGGATGCCTGTGTTCGGCCTGCGGATGCCGTTCTGCGCCTTGATGCAAAGCATCGTGAAATCATGATGTTCGGGCTTGTCCGCCAGATACATATGCCAAGCGGTGTTGACGTCGGTCAACGTCCAAAATTCCCGCAGGGCGTCATAGGCCTCTGGCTCGCCGTGGTAGTATTTGCCGAGAACGTTGTCGAGACGGCCAAGCGAGTCGCAACCATCGAGATACCAAATGGCTACGATGGAAACCAAAGCTTCTTGGAATGTCTTGGCTGGATGGTTTGGAACACGTCCCAATAGGCCTGGACAGCGATTGAAAAAGGCGATCAACGCATCCATGACTTGTTTCAATGGACGGTGGAAATCGCTATCTGGCTTGGCGTCCAATCGTTTCTTGTAGCCAAGCAAGCCTTCTTCCAAAACGCGTTCGTAATTAGGAACGCAATGAATCCAGCCGTTGCCCCCGATGGCGTAACGTTGCGGCACGAGGCGCATGACGGTGAAGGATATTTCGTTGACGGCGCGCTCCATGAGCGTTCTGTCAAACGGTGTCATGTCTTGTACAGCTTTGTTCAATTCGGCGCGATTGACGGAAAAGCCACAATTATAATCGTAATTGACGATTTTATAACGATTTAACCGCCAAAGTGCCTGATATCCCTGTAAACCGCAGTAGCCTTTGAACTCAGGCGTTGGAGCATGTTCGAAATGACGCACAATAGCCGTCGCGACGCGCGCGTTGTACGGGGCGTTTTCGTCTTCGAAAAAGCCTGCGGCGTAGTATTCGCCCAAATTGTTGAACAGTTCTGCGGTGCGGTTCATGGTTGGTTCATGGTGATGGAAAGGGCCTTTTTATAATATAGTATAATGGCTATGGAGCTTCGCACAAAGCGGAGACGGAAGTTTTTTCCATGGAAAAGCCTTTTTTCTCATGTATTCGGCAATGATGCCTTGTTGCCATTTCCATCTGTATTGCAGAAGGTTACATTCGTATGGAAAACATCGCGTCGAATGCCTGTCGGCACACCAAGGGCCGTGACATCAACAGAATAGGTGACGGAGGTGTGGCCTGTCTTTTGACGATTGATATCAAATGTGATGACATCGCCGTTGGAGACGCTCTGCGTGAAGGAAACAGAATCCATGGCGCGTGTGACGAAACGCGCCCCTGGAAAGTCCTCCATGGCGGCGATATAGGCATATTCATCAACCCATAGTAGCATGTAGCCGCCGAACAGATGGCCGTTGTGGTTCAGATGTTCCGGGCGTATCAATGTTTTGAATTGCATGGTTTCTCCTTGTATTAAATGAACAGCGTGTTGTTGCTGTTCTTCGCCAGTTCTGCGAATGCGGCCACGCCAGCAACTTCATCGACGTCAATCAACTCGTCGCGGGTGATGCTCATGACGTTCATGGCCATTTCGCAGGCGATGAACTTGACTCCCGCCGCCTTCGCAGACTGGATCAGTTCCGGCAGGGAGGCGATGTTCTGTTTTTGCATGACCGATTTCATGAGCGCTGTGCCTATGCCCATCATGTTCATTTTGGAAAGCGCAAGTTTCTTCGCGCTGGATGGTAGCATCCAGCCGAATATCTTGGAGATGAAGCTCTTCTGCGGTTTGATTTCAGGCGTCTTGCGTAGGACCGTCAAGCCCCAGAATGTGAAGAAAATGCCGACTTTGGCACCGGAGGCGGCGAGACCGTTGGCGAGAATCAGGGCCGCCATCGCCTTGTCGAAATCGTTGCTGAAGAGGACGATGGCGACGGAATGTGGCATGGTTGTCATCGTCGCTGATGACGGTTCCGCTACTGCTTCCTTACGGATGACCGCTTCAAAATAATCTGCGTGGCGTTTGTTTGCCACGATTGTCCAACCGTTGGAATTGCACCAGCGGGGCAGGTCGCCTTCGAAAGAGAATGCTGCGAGTATTTTCGCTTCCTGCCCAGCTGATGAATCTTTGAGAACTTCTTTCAGCTTGATGACGGGACCAGGGCAGGGAAGGGCGCGGACATCCAACGTCATGATGGCGGCAGTTGGGGCCGCCGCCTGAACCGTCTTCGGTTTGGCTGCGACAATCGTGTCGTCTGGATGGAACATTTTCCATGTCAGCCAGCCACCGGAAAGATTGGCCGCCTTGAAACCGTTCTGTTTGAGAATGCGTTCTGCCAGATAACCGCGCAGACCGACTTGGCAATGGCAGACGATCAGTCTGCTTTTGTCTAATTCGTTCAGCCGTTGGCGGAGATCGCCGAGACGGATATTGATGGCGTTTGGAATAGCGCCAAGCGCATGTTCCTCTGGTTCACGGACATCCAGAATCAATGCGTCGTCGGGAATCGTGTCTGGATAAACAACGTCGCTGACGCCTGTAAGGATGTTTTCCGCCACGAAGCCTGCGAAATTGACGGGATCCTTCGCGGAGCTGTATGGTGGCGCGTATGCGAGTTCAATTTCACCAAGTTGCGGCGCTTTCAGACCGTTGCGCATGGCCTGCGCGATGGTGTCGATCCGCTTGTCCACGCCCTTGCGTCCGATGATTTGCGCACCGTAGATGGCGCCGTCGTCGCCGAACAGTAACTTGATGTCCAGCCGCACCGCGCCCGGATAATAGGAGGCTCCAGATGACGGATGGATGTAAAGCTTGCGGAAGGGCTTGCCCATGCTTTTCAATCTGTCCTCCGTAAGCCCGACGGAACCTGCTGTCAGACCGCCGATTTTCACGACACTGACGCCAAAAGTTCCTCTATAGACGGAACTTCCACCTGCTATATTGTCTGCGGCAATGCGCCCTTGCTTGTTGGCTGGACCTGCCAATGCGATGGCCGTCTTGCCACCGAAAATTGGATCGACGACTTCCACGGCGTCGCCGGCCGCATAGATGTCGGGATCAGAGGTTTGCAAATGATCGTTGACGATGATATGGCCGCGTGGGCCGCATTGGAGTCCTGCCTTTTGGGCCAACGTTGTGTTCGGCTGGACTCCAGTGGAGATGATGGCCATATCCGCCGAAAGCGTTTCGCCATTGTCGAGCAGTACATGCAGACCGTCTTCCTTTTCACCGTAGTCCTTTACCATGCATCCGAATTTTACGTTGATGCCGAGACTTGCCAATTCAGCAGCAAGCGGTTGCGCCATCTCCTTGTCCAGCGTCGGCAATACATGTCCGCCCCGCTGGATGACGGTGACGTCCAATCCTCTCTCTTTCAGATTTTCGGCGACTTCCAATCCGATGAAACCTGCCCCGACGACAATGACGCTTTTGGCGCCCTGTTCTAATTTGCGAACGACGCGATCCATGTCCGCCAGCGTCCACAGATGCATCAGCCGTGGATGGGTTTCATCCGTAAACCGTTCTCCTGCCGGCATGGCACCTGTGGCGAGCAGCAACTTGTCATAGCTTTCCGAATATTGTCCGTCCGGACCGTTGACAGTCACTGTCTTGTTGGCTGTGTCGATATCTGCAACTTCATGCTTTGTACGGACTTCGATATTGAACCAAGATGCGAATTTTGCCGGCTTCATGACGAGCAGATTGCCACGTTCCGCAATAACGTTGCCGATGCGGTACGGCAGTCCACAATTGGCGTATGAGATTGCCTCACCCTTTTCCATGAGGATGATTTCGGCCTTCTCATCAAGCCTGCGAAGACGTGCTGCGGCGCTGGCCCCTGCGGCCACTCCTCCTACGATGATGATTTTCATATGGTTATCCCTCCTGGCTGTTTTTCGGAATTGAATACGGACGTTTGTGCTATGGACACAAAGGTCACCGCCTTGTCAATTAACGTAAGCACATCTTGACGGATATGCAAATGGTGACGCACAATTATGCTGTTTTCAAGATGCGTCTTATTTTGAATTATGCCTGTGAAATGGTATATTATTATTGCATTCACGCGAATGCCGGGGTGCTTCGGACGGATGTCCGCGGCTGAGATCAAACCCGTGAACCTGATCTGAGTAATGTCAGCGTAGGGAGACATGCGCATGCCAAGTGAACGATATTCCGACATCCTGGCTCCCGTCTTTTTCGTAGGAGCGTGTGGAAAATGGAAAAACTGAACCAGATGGAAGCCGCGAAGCGCGGTATCGTCACGGATGAAATGATTGCCGTGGCAAAGTTCGAACGCCGTGACGGCGAATGGATTCGCGAACGTGTCGCCAATGGTCGTATCGTTGTACCCGCCAATAAGTTGCACACAAGCCTGAAGCCCATGGGCATTGGCCGTGAACTAAAGACGAAAATCAATGCAAACATCGGAACATCACCAACTTCCAGCTGCATTTCGCAGGAGTTGACGAAACTGGACGCCGCCATCTCCTACGGTGCGGACACCGTCATGGATCTTTCGACCGGCGACAATCTGGATCAGACGCGTCGCACCATCATCGCGCATTCCGTCATTCCCGTCGGAACCGTGCCAATCTATGAATTGGCCTGCCGTTGTGGCAGCGACGACGCCATCGATTTCTCAAAGGAATCCATTCTGTCCGTCATCCGCGATCAGGCGGAGCAGGGCGTCGATTACATGACGATGCATTGCGGTATCCGTCCGTCGATGCTGCCTGCCGCCCGTGCACGCAAGTTGCGCATCGTTTCGCGCGGCGGGGCGCTCATCGCGCGATACATGGCGAAGACTGGAAACGACAATCCGTTCTATGATTATTTCGACGATATTCTGGAAATTTGCCGTCAGTATGACGTGACGATTTCACTCGGCGACGGTCTCCGTCCGGGCTGTCTTGCGGATGCGTCTGATCGTGCGCAATTTGCTGAGTTGGCGCAACTTGGCGAACTGGCTCGCCGTTGCCGTGACGCTAACGTGCAGGTTATGATCGAAGGCCCTGGCCATATTCCGCTGGATGAAGTCGAGATGAATATGAAGCTTGAACAGCTGTGGTGCGACGACGCGCCGTTCTATGTTCTCGGCCCTGTGACGATGGACTGCGCTCCGGGCTACGATCATATCACGAGCGCTATTGGCGCGGCTGTTGGAGCATGGCATGGCGCCGCCATGTTGTGCTATGTCACGCCAAAAGAGCACATTGGCTTGCCGAATGCCGAAGACGTCCATCAAGGCGTCATCGCCTATAAGATTGCGGCGCATGTGGCGGATATCGCGAAGCATATTCCGGGCGCCATGGAGCAGGACAATGCGATTTCGGATGCCCGCGCGGATTTCGACTGGGAGCGTCAGTTCGATTTGGCGTTGGATCCCGAAAAGGCGCGTGCGATGCGTCAGGAAGCCATCAATGAACGGAATTCACCCACACCGTTGCAGGGCAGCCGCAATGGAGAACATTTCTGCTCCATGTGCGGAGCGAAATTCTGCTCCATCCGCGTCAGTAAGGATATTTAATTTCACGCAGTTTTATAGAAGCAGGACGAACGTCCCGGCGACGATGAGCAGGCCGCCTGTAATGGTCTGCCACGTCAGCGTCTCATGGAGGATGACCGCTGAAAGCACGATCGTCAACGGGACGCTCAACTTGTCCAATGGTGCGACTTTGGATGCTTCTCCAAGTTGCAACGCTCTGAAATAGAAGAGCCAAGACAGTCCAGTGGCAATTCCGGACAGGGCGAGATACGCCCATGTCCGGCCCTGGATTTGCCGAATCTGCCCGCTGAGGCCTGTCCCGAACGCAATCCCCCATGCGAAAACCAATATGACCGTCACACGGATAGCTGTGGCGAGATTTGAATTGACATCCTTCACGCCAAGTTTCCCGAATATCGCCGTCAGCGCCGCGAATGCCGCCGACATCAACGCACAAATTTTCCAGTTCATATTATCCTCCAAGGCTTAAGACCACGAATGGACGCCAATAGACACCAATCGTGTTTTTTTCTTCTGTCTTGACAATATAGTTTCTCAGCCACAGATAATAAGTTTTTCCAAGCCTATTTGATCGTTTTTTCATTTTTTTTGCCAAGGGCGTTTGACACATGGATTTTTCTGATTATAGTTAATAGTTGAGCATTCATTCAACCATTAAACGCAACAAAACCATGGCAGGCAGAGCAAATCACGACAACGAGACCGTCCACAAGGAGATTGTGGAAGAAGTCCGCGCCAAGATGTCTTCCAAAGAGGAGTACATCCAGATGGCCGTGTTGTTCAAACTGTGCGGCGACGGAACGCGCACGCAGTTGCTCCACGCGCTGCTTTTCCGTGAACTGTGCGTGTGCGATTTGGCGGAACTGCTCGGCGTGACAAAGTCGGCGGTTTCCCATCAGCTGAAGGCGCTTCGCCTCGCGAATCTGATCAAGTTCAGACGTGACGGGCAGAACGTCTATTATTCGCTGGCGGACGACCATGTCCGCGCTATTATCCATACGGGGTTCGACCACATAAAAGACTAAGAGTGTTATCTTTACAAAAGGCGGGCTGCGGCCCGCCTGATGATTTTTGCCAAATGATTGAATAGTTGTTCAACTAAACATATTCATGGCGGTTAATGCCATGGAAAAACGTCTGGTAGGACGACTGAAACGACGTCTGAATCACACCATCATCAACCAACCATTCATGGAGGATTGCTGAACATGCGGGCTTCGGCCCGCAGAATTTCTTTGCTTTAAAGTTGAGTATTTGTTCAACTATAAAATTAGTTGAACTCAATCATGGACGATGGAGAAATCGTTGACAATACATGCGGGCTTCGGCCCGCAAAAATCTTTTTGCCATATAATTGAACTATTGTTCAATCATTCATATAAAGATGCCTGTCGGGTGACAGGATAATCCATCAAGCTCCGGGGGAGTTTGTGATAGCTCCCTCAAAGACCAGAAAGGAACAGGACGACATGAAAACAAGTCAATGCCCATGTGGAAGTCGCAGGATTTCCGCGAAAACAAACATGCGCAGGGTGGTTTGTCCGCCTGTCCGCAAAGTCCCATTGCAGAATTTGATTCATGGGATTGCGGGAGGTGACCGGAAATGATGCCGTTGAATTTGGCGGCACTTGGCGAAGAGCAGTTGATCCGCAAGGTCGGTGGCTCTCCGGAAGTACGCAAGCATCTGGAGGACATGGGGTTCATCGCAGGCGGAGCCGCGACGGTTATCTCCGCGCTGAACGGAAACTTGATCGTCAAGGTGAAAGAATCCCGTGTTGCGCTCAGTGAAGAATTGGCTCGTAAAATCATGGTGTAAGGAAAACAAAATGTACCACGAATAAACACCAATGAACATCAATGGCGAATATTTGTGTCATTTAACAACGGCTGCGGCCGCCGGAGGCGTTGGGATTCATTCGCTGTTGGATTTCATTATCCTCAAAACCAGTCTTCTGGCAATTGCCAGCTCGGTGGTGAGGCATTTGGGGTGTGTTTTGAGTGTTTTGTGGAACAAACATGTTCATTTGTGTTTATTCGTGTTTCTTAACAAAGGAAACAATTATGCGAACTCTGAAAGAAGTAAACATCGGTGAAACGGTAAAAGTCGTCAAAATCACGGGGGGAGGCCCTATCAAACGTCGTATCATGGATATGGGCATCACGAAAGGCACGGAAATCTACATCCGAAAAGTCGCGCCGCTGGGCGATCCGATCGAAGTGACAATCCGTGGGTATGAGTTGAGTCTGCGCAAGGCGGACATCGATATCATTCAGGTGGAGGACAAGTAGGCAAACCGCACATTAGGAGACGTTAACATGAAAGACAACAAAACGATACGCATCGCCCTCGCGGGCAATCCGAACAGCGGCAAAACGACTCTTTTCAATGCGCTGACAGGCTCCAACCAATTCGTCGGCAACTGGCCCGGCGTGACGGTCGAAAAGAAGGAAGGCAAACTGAAAAAGCATGACAATGTCATCATCACGGACCTGCCCGGCATCTATTCGCTGTCGCCCTACACGCTGGAAGAGGTCGTTGCACGTAATTATCTATTGGAAGAAGAGCCCGAGGCGATTCTGAACATCATCGACGGCACGAACTTGGAGCGCAACCTCTATCTGACGACGCAGTTGGCGGAGCTCGGCATCCCGATGGTCATCGCCGTGAACATGATGGACATTGTCCGCAAGAACGGTGACAAAATCAATTTCGAAGAACTTTCCCGCGAGCTTGGCTGCAAGGTGTTGGAAGTTTCCGCGCTGAACAACGACGGCGTCATGGAAGCCGCGCAGGCGGCCATCGAGGCCGCCGAAAAGTCGCATCCGCTTCCGATGCACACGTTCTCAGGCCCTGTCGAACATGCCATCGCGCACATTGAAGAGGCTGAATTGCACGACATGCCGTCGGAACGTCAGCGGTGGTACGCCATCAAGATTTTTGAACGCGATGAAAAAGTTCTCGCCAAGCTGAACATTCCTGCGGACAAGATGCAGCATATCGAACAGGACATCGCCGCGGCGGAGAAAGAGCTCGACGACGACGCTGAGTCTATCATCACAAGCGAACGCTATGTCTATATCGCCGAACTGCTTAAGGGTAGCTACCGCAAAGCGAACCAAGGCGGTATGACAACGTCGGACAAGATTGACAAAATCGTTACGAACCGTTGGCTGGGCCTCCCGATTCTGGCGGTCGTCATGTTCCTGGTTTATTACATCGCCATGGTTACCATCGGTGCACAGGCGACCGACTGGGCCAACGACGGACTCTTTGGCGACGGTTTCCATCTCTTCGGCATTGGTTCCGCGGCCTCAGAGGAGAAGGCTGAGGAATTCACCGAAGCGAAGAATGCAGTCGATGCCTTCGTGACAGAGGAGAAGGCCGCTGACGTGTTGGCCAAGCTTGATCCCGAAGCGGAGGATTTCGATGCAGAGGCCGCCAAAGCGGCTTTGACCGCCTACGCCGCGACCGTCCCGAAAGACGCAAAGGCGACGTTGGAGATTGAAAATGAAGAGGATCTGTCCGTCGAAGAAGCCGAATTCACAGGTGAAGATCTGGCGAACGCCATTCCCGTCATGGAGAAATATGGTTTCGCGGAGCCTGATCCGGCGGATGACGGCGTATGGATTCCAGGCGTTCCCGTTGTCATTGAAAGCATTCTGGACAAAATGAACTGCGCGGAATGGCTGAAGGGATTGATTCTCGATGGTATCGTGGCTGGCGTTGGCGCGGTCTTGGGCTTTGTCCCGCAGATGCTTGTGCTATTCCTGCTTCTGGCCTTCCTGGAGGCGTGCGGCTACATGGCCCGTATCGCCTTCGTGCTTGACCGCGTGTTCCGCAGGTTCGGCCTCTCAGGCAAGAGCTTCATTCCGATTCTCGTCGGAATGGGCTGCGGCGTCCCTGGCATCATGGCCTCCCGTACGATTGAAAACGAACGCGACCGCCGCATGACGATCATGACCACGACGTTCATCCCCTGCGGCGCAAAGACACCGTTCATCGCCTTGATCGCGGGCGCGATTTTCGGCGGCTCTCCGTGGGTCGCGACGAGTGCCTACTTCCTCGGCATG
>JAFZAB010000198.1 GCA_017548425.1 Victivallales bacterium | reverse complement strand
GACAAACAACATTTTTTTCATGGTCGTTTCCTTTTCTTGTTTGATATCAACATTATATAAAATTAAACATTAAGCATTAAGCATTAAGCATTATGAGTATAGATTCTCCAAAGGAAGAGCGGGTTTCCAATGACATATCGTTTAAACAGGCGGATAGGCTCCTGACGGAGGCGATAGACCCATTCGAGCTTCGCCTTGCGCATCCAGAGTGGGGCGCGAGGAATGCGGCCTGACGCGAAATCCAATAGTCCGCCAACGCCGATGCAGATACGGCAATGGAGCTTGTCCAGATGGTCGTGAATCCAGAATTCCTGTTTTGGTACTCCAAAGGCAACGAGCAAAATGTCTGGTTTGGCGGCATTTATGCCGGCAATGACATCTTCTTCATAGCCTTTGAAGAAGCCATGATGTGTTCCGACAATTCGCAGGCCGGGATGTTGTTTCAGCAGATTGTCGCGCGCGGCATCCGCCACGCCTGGCTGGCCGCCGAGCAGATAGAGACTGTGACCTTCTTCGCAGAGAAGCGGCAACATGTCCGTCCCATTGACGTTTTCCTTCACGGGATTGCCGACGTGTTTTGCGGCGATCTCCACGCCGACGCCGTCCGCCCAGACGCGATCCGCTTGGTTCAGCAAGTCCGCGTATTCACGGTTCTTATAGGCGATATTGAGGCAGTGGGCGTTGATAAAACAGCAGAAGGCGGGCCGTTCTTTCGGCGATTCGACGTAATGTCGAATCGCCTGCAAGGCTTCCGCCATGGATTCAGTGGAGTAATGGACTCCGAAAATAGTTGCTTGTTCGGACATTTTTTATGGGAGGGCTGCGCTCCTGCGCGGCCGATGGTTAATGATAATTAATTCTCCACAAGGTTCTTATCAATGATAACATGCTTGCGTTTTAGATAGGTCTGCAACGCTTTGATATCGAGATCGAAGAAGGAGGTTGCATTTTCGTCATTCACAAGGAAGGCGGCGGCGGCGCCTGCCGCCTCGCCGGAAACGGCGCATGTCGGAATGACACGCGTGACATCCCATGTGTCGCCGATGGAGGAGATGCAACGTCCTGCGGTGATGAGATTTGTGGTCTTTGCGGCGGCGATGGCGCGGAGCGGGATGCAGAAGATCGGACCGGCCTTTCGCCAGTCGCCTGTCATGCCGAGCGTGTCGTCGAACCAGCGGTGGTCGTCCGTGACGCGAAGGGTGACTTTTCCGGCCAGGCGTCGCGTCATGCGATGTGTCGGCATGGTGGTCGTCATGATGGGATAGATGTCGCTTTCGGGCTTGGCCTCGCGGCGTTTCTGAAGATCGAGCATGGAGAAATGGCGCGATTCCAGAACCTGCGCAGTGACTTGGTCTGCGGAGTCGCCGCGGAATGTCCGCCCGTTTTCCGGGAAGGATTTCGTGGCGGAGAAACGCTGCGACCATGGGCAGAGCTTCGGCTGGCCGTCCTCCATGATGTAATACCAGCAGCTGCGGACATTTCCGCCGATGGAGACTGTCTTGTCTCCTGATGCGTAAACGACGTCCGCGTCGCCAGATGCATCGACGACGGCCTGCGTCATGATGGCCTGTCGTCCGCCCTTCGATTCGACGATGACGGCACGGATGGCGTTGCCTTCCTTCAAAACCGTGCAGAAACGCGTGTCATAGTAGATTTTCACGTGGTTCTTCAGGAGAAGCCGTTCCAATTTGTACATGAACGTAACAGGATTGAAGCCCGTCTCGTAGCGGTGCTTTTTCCGTTCCTCCAAATCGCCGCCTTTCGCCCAGCAGGCGGGAATCGGCCCGATGCGAAGGTTCGGACGCGCTTTCGGTTCGTCATCGACGGACAGTTTGATGAGCTCCTCGCAGATGCCGCCGGAGACCTGATGGCCTTTCCCGTCGCAAAGCGGCAGATAGATGACGACGTTGCCGATGGTTGCCAATCCGCCGAGCGCGCAGAATTTCTCCAACAGGCAGACTTTGGCGCCTCCTCGTGCGGCGGCCAATGCCGCCGACACGCCCGCAATGCCGCCGCCGACTACGACAACATCATATGTTCCAAGGATTTGAAGATTTTTTGCAGGTTCGTAAATGATGGATTTCATGGTATTCAAATGCTCCAGCGGGTCCAGAGGAGGGAAGTCTTCTCACCGGCGTTGGCTTGCTGGTAGTAAATGGTCAGGATGTCGCCATTAGGCAGTTCGACGGAGGCTGGGTAACCGAGGTCGCCGCTGGGGGCGTCGTCGCGGAGGATGATTTCGTCGCTCCACGTCTTACCGCCGTCGCGGGAGACTTTCGCGCGTTCGCCGAAGGGCTGTGCACGATAGCCATAGACCATGACGATGGCGCCGGAAGAATGCTTCAAGAGATGCGGCGGGGAGCCCGCCGCGCCAATGGATTCCATGACGGACCACGTTTTGCCGCCATCCGTCGAGCGGGTGATCATCGATGTGAACGGATTGTGGACGCGTACGGCGCCAAGCAGCGTTCCATCATCCAATTCAACGACATGCGGCTCGTGGCATTCGTCGTTGACGACGCCTTCCGGCAGCGGGATGGTTCCAAGCAGCGTCCAATTTTTTCCTTCATCATAGGAAACGGCGGCCTGAATGGGTGTGTTGTGCCGATGGAGCGTCTTGATGCCATTGACGTCCATGTCCCATTTCTTGCCAAGATAGAACCAGCCGCCGTCCTTCAGGACGATGAAGCCATGTGGCGTATTGACAGGAGCTTGGAACGGTTCGCCCCAATATTCACCGTCTGGGCTGACGCGAATCCATGAACCGATATAGCGGTTGATCATGCTGTCCGTCCATGTGTCCATGACGACGCCCATCTCCTTACGGGCATCGTCCCATCCTGTTTCAGGGTTCTTGAACTTCTGATAATAGAAGATGGTATTGGATGTAAACCACGTCAGCGCAAGACGCTGGCCGCCAAGGGAGATGACGCCCGCGTCGCGGTCGTCCAGCGGCGTGTTGTTGACGACGATTGGCGCGGACCATGTGGCGCCGTCGTCATGGCTTTTGCAGACGACGGTGCGACCCCATGGGCAGACATGCTGATTGCGGAAGCCGGAGGCGGCGACAATTAACGTCCCGTCCGCCTGTCGGGCGATGGACGGCCAGCCGAAATAACCGAATTTTTCCTTCGGCATGGAACAAATGACGCCTGAAGTTTTCATAATGTTTATCTCCTTTGATTGAAAAATCAGCGAGTTGTCGGCGGTTTTGGTGGATTTACGCCAAATACATTGTATAATAACATACTTTTGTCGTTTGGCTAATAACTGGACAGGATTTGCAGATGAAAAATAAACATTGGATGATTGTTTTTTTGTTCGTGGCATTAGCGACCATTTTGCCATGGAGTGTTTTTGCAGAAGGTGGCGAAGAGGACGAACTGTCTGGATTCGCGCTATTTGAGAAGCTTCGCGCGATGAAATTGGAGGCGCAATCCGCCATGGTGAAGGAGGATTATGTCGAAGCCGCCAAGATCTACCGTCGAATGGCGCGTTATGAGAAGAATCGTGCGCGGAGCGCGGCCTATCTGCTACGCGGGGCGGACTGCTTGATGCAGGCGAAAAAAGGCCATCGGGCGTTGGAGGAATATACGAACCTGTTGGAGAACTACCCGCTATATGTTCCATATGAGCATGTGGTTGAACAACTTCGGCAGCTGGCTGAATGGTTCATCGTCGGTGATGGCACGTTCCTCGGCATCAAAGATAAAGACACTGGCATCCAGATTTATGAACTGATCATCCGTGAGGCGCCAGCCGTGCAGGTGACGTTGAAAGACCGTCTTCGTCTGGCGGAGTTGCTGGAAGGTAGCGGCCGTGGTGAAGAGGCGGTCGTCGTCTATCAGGCGATTCTGCGGCAGGAGCCCGGCAACTGGGATGTCCGCGCCAAACTGGCGTTGCTTTTCCTGAAATTGAGCAAAAATGGCGATGGCGACGGCGCGAAGCTCCGGGCGGCGGTTCGCGAGGCGAATATCGTGCTTGAAAGCAATCCCGACAATCCGCTGGCCAAAGATTTGAAGAGACTCTGCCGCGACGCGGAAGCGGAAGAGGCGGAACGTCTTCTAAAGAATGGCCAGTTCTATCTGTTGCCTGCGCATCGGCGTCCGACGGCGGCACGTCGTTACATGCATGACGTCATCATGAAATATCCGGATTCGAACGCCGCCAAGGAGGCTCGCCGTCTTCTGAAAACCAATCCTGAATTGCGCGCATTGGAGGAACAGAATGCGAAAATTGATGTTGTTCCGCCGAAAACGCCGTCTGTGAAACCGCAGCCTGCGCCGTCTGTAAAACCGCAGCCTGCGCCATCCATCGTTTCCAAACCCGTGGCAGCCCCGAAACAGGATCCAAGAGTTGCTGAACGTGAAAAAGCCAAAAAAGAGGCGGAACGTCTCAGGCAGGAAAAGGAGTTAAAGGAACGGCAGGAAGCTGAAAAGGCAAAGCGGCTTAAAGAGCAGGAAAAGGAACGGCTGGAGGCTGAAAAACGGGCGGAAAAATTGCGCAAGGCCGAAGAGGCGGAACGCCAGAAAGCGGCGGATAAGGCCGCCAAGCTGAAAGCGGAGCGCGAAAAGGAAGAAGCTCGCCAGCACGAAAAGGAAGAAAAGGCACGTCAGAAACGCCTAGAAGAAGAGCGGAAGGAACGTCAGAAGCAGGAACAAAAACGTCAGGAGAATCTCCGTCGCGAGGCTGAGAAATCCGCGAAAGAACGCGCGAAGCAGGAGGATGAAGAGCGGTCGCGCATTGAGAAAGCGCGTCAAAAGGCTGAAGGGCAGTTGTTGGAAACGAGCGGACAGGCGAAGCCTGGCAATCATGTTCAACTGGTTGTGCAGGACAAAAAGAAGCAGGAAGAGTCACGCCGCGAAGCGGAGGAAGAGCTGAAACGTATCCGTGAACGCAACGCCCGTATGTTGAAGAACGATCCGAAGCTTCTGGAAGAGGAACAGAAACGGCTCAAAGAGCTTATGGAAAAGAACCGCAAGCGTTGACGGCGATGGAAGGTTTTCAGACAGAGGCATAGTGGAAATGAACAAAATACTGATTGCATTGACGGGCCTGCTGGTGATGACCGGCTGTTATCATGTCGGCGTTCCCGGTGGTCGTGCCGTTGCGTTTGACGAAGTCGTCTTGACGAACAAGACCCATGAGCCTGCGTTGGCGCGTCAATTTGACATGGCCTTCAAGGAGCAGGTCAGCGTGACGCCTGGCGTTCATGGCAAAACAGCGAAAAACGCCGTCCATTATAATGTGGATATTGAGCTTACCTCCATCCGTAATCTGTCCATCGCCCGCGCGGAAGTGCGGGACAAGAAGAGCCGCGATGACAAGAATCAAGCTTATCAGACGGTTTTGAATCGCGTGGAACTGACGGTGAAAGTGAAGGCGTACAATCTGGATCAGCCTGTCCACCCGGACAATCCAGCCTATGAACACACATTCATTGGTCAGGGAGACATCCCGCGCATGCATGACCGCGAAGTCCCGTTGCAGGCCGCCTACAGACAGGCCACAGATGATGCCGCCCGCCAGATCATCGCCGCGATAGCTGAACTAACGCCTTAATAGACATGGATTTGCGAATAGGACAAGGATATGACATTCACCGCCTTGCGGAAGGGCGGGAGCTTTGGCTTGGCGGTTTGCACATCCCATCGCCAGTCGGTCTGGTGGGTCATTCGGATGCCGATGCGCTGTTGCATGCCGGCATCGACGCCGTGTTGGGCGCGTTGGCGTTGGGCGACATTGGCGGCTGGTTTCCGGATACGGATGAAACATGGCGCGGCGCGGACAGTAAGCAGTTGCTGTTGCGTGTCTTGAAGGATGAACGTGTGGCGGCGTGGCGGCTAGTCAATCTGGACTGTACGATTATCGCAGAACGTCCGAAGCTGATGGCCTATAAAGAGGCCATACGCGCTTCGCTGGCGGCTCTTTTTGAATGTGATGTGGCTTGCGTTTCCGTGAAAGCGAAAACGCATGAGAAACTGGATTCGCTGGGCGCGGGCGAGGCGTTGTCTGCCATCGCCGTCGTCTTGTTGGAAAAGAAAAGCGTGTAGAGTCACGTTGAGGTGAGAATTCTGTCGTCCATCATGAATTTTCTGGCTCCGAAGCTATGTCCGGGTTGCGGTCGGGCGGTGCTTTCGGCGGAAAAGGAGATGTGCGCGGAATGTCTGGAGGAATGCGCCATGCTGCCGGAGAGGCGGTGCCCCCGTTGCGGAGGGCCGGCGGACGGATTGCTGGACGAATGCCGCCAGTGCCAACTGGAAGACGAAGACAGGCCATGGCGGCTTGCGGTATCCGCTTTTCCTTTTGAAGGAAAGGCGCGGCATTGGATTCATCAATTCAAATACCGCGGCGGTCTTCATTTGGCGCCATTTTTGGCGGAAAGTCTTGCAGATGCGTGGCGAACATACGGCGGCGACGAGCCGCTGGACGGAATCGTTCCTGTACCGTTGCATTGGTTTCGCCGTCTGACAAGAGGCTACAACCAGACGGACGTACTGGCCGGCCTGTTGTCCAAACGGCTTGGAATACCGAAAATGCCATGCTTGCGCCGTACACGCCGAACGCGGCAGCAGGCCCGAATGAACCGTGAAGAGCGACAACGCAATGTCCGTCACGCCTTCGCATGCAAAACAAGTCCGGCGGGGCGTCGGTTGCTTCTGTTGGACGATGTCTTCACGACGGGTTCGACATTGAAGGCCGCCACGGAGGCGTTGCTGGACGGCGGCGCGTCATCGGTCAGCGTGCTGACCATCGCTCGTGACTTGTGATGAAATTGAAAAACCATCTGGATGATGATTGATATGGAAAAGACTGAAGAAAAAGTGCAAATACCGATAGAATCTGTCACGTCGGACATTCCAGCCGGCAAGACGGTGAAATGCAAAAACTGCGAAGAGGAATTGAGCCAGCGGACGCTGGATTGCAATTTCCAAGTCTGCCCGCATTGCGGCTATCACCATCCGTTAAGCGCGGATCAGCGGATCGCCCTTTTGGTCGATTTCGGAACATTCGAGGAGATGGATACGAATCTAAGATCCGTCGATTTCCTAAATTTCGGCAATGACGGCAGTTATGCGAAGAAACTTGTGGAATCCCGTGCGAAGACGGGACTTGACGAAGCAGTCGTCTGCGGAACAGGTTGCATCGGCGACCATCCTGTCTGTATCGCGGTCATGGATTTCCGCTTCATGGGTGCGAGCATGGGATCCGCTGTCGGCGAAAAGATCACGCGGCTGATTGAAACGGCGACGGCACGGCGGCTTCCGTTGTTGATAGTGACGGCGAGCGGCGGGGCGCGCATGCAGGAAGGCGCATTGAGCCTCATGCAGATGGCGAAAACTTCTGGGGCGCTCATGCGTCATGACGAAGCTGGTCTGCCATACATCGCATTGTTGACAAATCCGACAACTGGCGGCGTGACGGCGAGTTTCGCCTCTTTGGGTGACGTCATTCTGGCGGAACCGAAGGCGATGATTTGCTTTGCGGGGCCGCGCGTCATCAAAAACACGACGCAGTCTGAACTTCCGCCGGGGTTCCAGACAGCGGAATTCCTTTTGACGCATGGATTTATAGACCGTGTTGTGCCGCGCAAACGGCTCAAACAGGAAATCGTTTTGCTTCTGGACGCCTTCGCCCCGAAAAAGCGGTACCTTTGAACAATCCATGAAAACGGCGGATTCTTTGCGTGAATCCGCCGTTTTTTAATAGATGGTTTTTTTGCAAGGAAATGGAAACTGGTTACATTAATTAACTTGTGATTGGCGACGGACGGCCGCTCTCTTCGGAGGGAGGAAAGTCCGGACACCACAGGGCGGGAAGTCCGTTTGAAAAGACGGAGGGCGCGGACGATATTCCGCGTCTAGGAAAGTGCCACAGAAAACAAAACGCCGGCCGCAAGGACGGTAAGGGTGAAATGGCGGGGTAAGAGCCCACCGCGCTGTCGGGTAACCGCAGTGGCAGGGTAAACCCCTTCCGGTGCAAGACCAAATAGGGAACGAAGGTGCGGCCCGCACCGTGTCGTCCGAAAGGATGGCTAAAGTTCCGGGTATCGGTCGCTTAGATGAATGGTCGTACAGCCTTGGCTTGCGTCAAGGCGGACAGAATCCGGCTTATAGTCGTCAATCGCTTTTTAAGTCATCAGGGACTTGAGGACAAGCATGAAAACGTACAATCAGATCAACGACAAGATAGCGAGCGGAAAGGCCGTCGTGCTGACTGCCGAGGAGATGAAGGACTACATCGACAAATACGGCGTCCGCAAGGCGGCGAAGGAAATCGATGTGGTGACGACGGCGACATTCGGCCCCATGTGCTCTTCCGGCGTCTTTTTGAATTTCGGCCATAGCAAGCCGAAAATCCGTATCACACAATGTTGGCTTGACGGCGTGATGGCCTATTCGGGCATCGCGGCCGTCGATTGCTATCTTGGCGCGACGCAAGTTCCGGATCGCGATCCCGTGAATTCGAAATTCCCGGGCAGATTCGAATTCGGCGGCGGTCATGTCATTGAGAAACTGGTCAAAGGCGAATCCGTTGAACTTTTCGCGTATTCCTATGGGACGCAGGAATATCCGCGGCGTGATTTGCGGACGCGTATCACGTTGGCGGACATGAATCAGGCGATCATGGTCAATCCGCGCAACTGTTACCAAAACTACAATGTGGCGGTAAACTGCTCGGACAAACGGCTTTATACATATCTTGGGCAATTGGAGCCGAACATGGGCAACATGTCCTATTGCTCCGCCTGCCAGCTCTCGCCATTACTGAACGATCCGCTATACGAAACGATCGGCGTCGGTTCCGTCGTTTGGCTGGCCGGTGCCCGCGGTCATGTGTTTTCGGAAGGAACGCAGCATTGTCCGACCTGCCTGCGTACGGAAAACGACGTTCCGGCGGAAGGCGCGGGAACGCTAGCGTTGACGGGTGATTTGAAGAAGATGCGGCCGGAATTCGTCCGCGGCTGTTCTTTCGTTGGATATGGCGCGTCGTTGGCGTTGGGCGTCGGTATTCCGATTCCCGTGCTTAACGAACGTGTCGCCAAGCATTTGGCCGTACGCGACCGCGATATTCAGGCGCAGGTCATCGACTACAGCACGGATTATCCGCAACGGACTGGCAACGTGCTCGGCTCCGTCAATTATGAGCAGCTTCGTTCAGGCTGTGTCGATTTCATGGGCAAGAAGATCGTCACCAGTTCGCTGTCATCTTATTACAAAGCCTTGGAAATCTGCGAGATACTGAAGGCCGAGATTAAAGACGGCACGTTCCTGCTGTCGCAGCCGCTGGCCCAACTGCCTGTAAAACAAGGCATGAAGCCATTGAACATCAAGAAATAACAGCGGTGGGGGGCGAAATCATCATGATTATCACACAAAAATATTTCCTGCATTTTCCAGTCTGCGAAACGAACACGCCGATTGTCTATAAATTGGTGAAAGATTTCGATTTGGAAGTGAACATTTTCCGTGCGCGTGTGACAAGCGAAGGCGAAGGCTATCTAGTACTGGATGTCAAAGGCGAGGCTGGATCCATCACGAAGGCCATGGAATATATTGCTTCGTTTGGCGTCACCATCAGCTCGGTCAAAAAGGGTGTCGTGCGGGACGAAAATCTCTGCAACCATTGCGGAAACTGCATCTCCCACTGCAAAGTAGGGGCTTTGCATATTGGAGACATGAAGACTCGCAAAGTCGTCTTTGACGACAAGCTGTGCATCGCCTGCGGCAAATGCGTTGACAATTGCCCCATGAAGGCGTGCTCCACGGTTTTCTGAAAGTTTTCAAACGATTGTGAAAAACAGGCGAACGTTCCATAAGTTCACATACAAGGACAGCAACTTCCGGCTGTGTTGCCGCGATGTCCTGCGGATGACGGATGAAATCATTCGCCAACGCACGATTCTGGAGGAGTATATCGTGCGTCAGCCGGAGTTCAAGACATCGCTCGTCCCGTTGCGTCCATTGCAGGACGCTCCGGAGATTGCGATGCGTATGTGCCGTGCCGCCATGGACGTAGGCGTGGGGCCGATGGCCGCCGTGGCGGGTGCCATCGCGCAATGCGCCGCGGAGGCGGCTGTCCATGAAGGTGACGAAGATGTCATTGTCGAAAACGGCGGTGATATCTTTATGGTCGTGTCAAATCTGTTGTCCATCGGCATCCATGCGGGGCCGCAGAGTCCGTTCAATGGTCTTGCGTTTCGCGTCGAGCCAGACGACACGCCGCTAGCGATTTGCTCTTCATCAAGCATGATGGGGCATTCCATGAGCATGGGAGCGTGCGATTTGGCGACGGTCGTCGCCAAAGACGCGGCGTTGGCGGACGCGGCGGCGACGCTGGCCGCCAATCTGGTGGCGACGCCTGAGGATTTGGAACCAACTGCAGCAAGGATACTTGCGGTTCCAGGCGTGCTCGGTGTGCTATTGGTCAAGTCTGACAAAATGGCCATTCAGGGGACGCTTCCGGAATTGGTGCGGAACGCTGATTCGGATACGTTGTTGAAAATTACTAGGGATGTGAACAGCCAGCAATTATAAGTTAAAGGGGCTAAAATGGTTACGGCATTTGTGCTCATCAGTGTGGAAGATCGGAAAGTCCATGAGACGGTGAAGGCCCTTATCCAATGCAAGGGGGTTACGGAAATTCATGTCGTGGCAGGCGACTATGATATGGTGGCGGTCATCCGTGTGGCGGACAATATGGAGCTTGGCAATCTGATTACGAATAAAATCGTCAATGCGCCGGGCGTCGAACGCACGAAGACACTGTTTGCGTTGGAAAGCCATTCGACGTTTGATTTGCAGAGCATGTTCATGGAATAGGCATCATGTTGGATTTAAAAGAGATACTATCGCAGAAGGACGAACATCGAATTGGAAAGACCGGTTATGTCGCGTTGCTTGGCCGACCGAACACTGGCAAGTCAACATTGCTGAACACGGTGCTGCATCGCCATTTGGCGGCCGTATCGCCAAAGCCGCAGACGACGCGTAAATATCTGCTTGGCATCCAGACGGATGACGATTCGCAGATTCTGTTTTTGGACGCGCCGGGCATCCATTCCGGCAAAATCGCCATTGACGAAGCGATGGACGCGTCCATCCGCCGTGTCATGCATGATGCGGATGTCGTTGTCTGCATGGTAGATCCGACACGTGAGCCTGGCGCGGAGGACGGCTTGGCCGTCGATGCGGCCGTTCGTTCGAAGAAGCCTGTCATCATCGCCATCAACAAGAACGATGTGGCGAAGGAAGAGCAGGTTGCCGCGTCTTTGGAGTTTTACCGCCGCAGCCTTCCGGACGCGCCTGTCGTGCGCATCGTCGCGTTGGAGCGCGACAAGGTTGAGCCGCTTCTAACGCTTATCAAAGAACGACTTCCAGAAGGGCCTTTCCTGTATTCGGACGACGAAATGACGGATGTCTATGAACGCGACGTGGCCGCCGAATTGATTCGCGAAACGCTATTGGAGGAACTGAAGCAGGAAGTGCCGCATTGCGTCGCCGTGACCATCGATTCATGGAAGGCGGAAGGAAACCGTGTGTCCATCGAGGCGACGCTGAATGTGGAACGGCCTGGCCATCGTGGCATCATCCTTGGGCAGGGCGGCAGCATGATCAAGCATATCCGCGAATGCGCGACCGCCAAAATCGCAGAGTTCTGCGAAGCCAAAGTGAATCTGCGTCTTTTCGTCAAAGTCGTTCCAGATTGGCGCAACCGCAAGCGCTTCCTGAAAGACATCAGGCTGATGGAATAAGCCAAGAATGCTGGATTTAGTTCAGCCTATGGCGGCGTCAGTCCAAATTTGGAAAGTCCGAACTGGACGATGAATTGAGAAATGGCTTTTTCGACTTCGTTACAGCGTTGCAATAAACTGGAATCCGCTACTTTAGGACGGATTGGCATCTGGCGGAAATTTTCGAAGGCCAATCGTTTGCCAGATTGAAAGCGTTGCTTGATGACAGATTGATATTTTTTCGGAATTTCAATACGCTGCCATTTTTTCGCTTTGATAATCTTTCCTGTATCTTGTTGAAGTTCATAGCTTTCGATAATGACTTGATCAAGATAGAAATTGAGCAGTTTGAAAGCGGGGCGATGACTGCGGCCAATGGACGGCGCGCAGAATTGTTTCCATGTTTTCTGTGGAAATTCCAAATCAAGATGGAGATGTCCACAGAGCGCGGCTAACACATTAGGATTTTCGGACAATGTGGCGACGCCCCATTCCGCATCTGGAAAGCACGGCGGGACAAGTGTTTCGTGAAGGATGAAAAACGTAGGCTTATTGGCGTTTTGAGCAAGATCCTGTTTGATCCATTCCTTCGTGTCGTCATAAAAGACGGACGTGATGTCGCGTTCTTTAGCGACGGCATCCGTGGCGGTCATAAGAAAATGAAAGCCGCCAAAATCAAAACTGTACTTCTGGGGGCCGAAGACCTTTTCGAAATCCCATGGCCAATTGTCGCCGGGGATGATGGAATATGGTCTCGCGAGTTCTTTTGCAAGAAAACGCTTTAGCCAAAGGTGGCGTTTTACGCCGACGGGCAATTTGCTTTCCTCTTCGGGCAAATCTTTGTAGTAATCGCAATTGTCGCCAGTGATGAGCGTGAAATTGGCCTTCAGATCGTCTCGTATCATGTTGAAGGCTTTTTTTGAGGCTTGTATGCTTGCATCGTCCCTAAGATGCATGTCACTGACCCATGCGACTTTAAAGAGAAGCTTGCCTGGTTTTTTGGCCCATGATGGTTGCTCCATGGGAGCGATTTCAAATTTTTTGGCGGTTTTGAAAAGGTTCTGGATACCCGATCCGCTTGTCAACTCCCCTTGGGCAAAGCACTTGCCTGTTTTCAAGAGGAGCATGATGATAGAGAAGAGGGTATGATAGAGCAGTCTTTTAATAATCATCGGTCGATTCCGGATAATATCGAAAATAGTTGCAGGGTATTCATTGGGTAAATTTACACTGGTATCAGTAAATGGCAAGCCATCCAATAAAAGCTTTTGTGAATCGTTCTAGAAAAGGTTGATTGGTTTCATGAGAGGAGGTTTGTCTTGGAAACCATTTATTATATTATTAGGTAATGTCATCATGGAAATGAAAATCACCGGCATGGGATTGGTATGCAGCTTGGGCGGCAACGTAACAGACGTGTTCAAGCGGATGTGCGCAGGCGAATGCGGCTTCCGTCCCATCACGCGTTTCGAAGCTGAACCCTATGCCCAGAAAAAAGCAGGTCAGCTAGCAGAAGAGCTTGAAAATGAACTGCGAACGGCATATCCCGATGAAGATTTGTCGGCGGCGATGATGAAACGCGCAGGAACGGAAGCGATGGCACAGGCCAAAGCGACCGTGCCGCCTGAACGGCAGGGAATTCTGCTGGCGACTAATTTCGGCCCTATGGAATCGCTGGAATGGGCATGGCGTGAACGTCTGGACACGCAGGCCATGGACGAAGCCAGTTATGAACTATATGACGGTGTCATCGCCCAGCTGGCGGAAGCTTTCAATTGCAAAGGTCCTCGTCTTCAGATTTCCATGTCGTGCGCGTCTGGCGCGGCGGCGGCCAGTTTGGCGGCGGACGTCATTCGCGAAGGTCGTGCAGACAGAATGTTAGTCCTTGCCTATGATTCACTTACCGAATACGCCTGGTGCGGTCTTTCCAATCTGCGGACGATTACGACGGATGTGATGCGTCCTTTCGATCCAGATCGTTCGGGAACGATTTTCAGTGAAGGCGCGGCCGCGATGGTTTTGGAACGGCCGGATGCCGCCGTCACGGCTCTCGGCTGGGTTTCCGGAGCGGCGACGAACAACAACGCGTTCCATATGACAGCGCCGCCTAAAGAAGCCGCTGGCTCAAAACGTGTCATGGATGACGCCTTGGCCAATTCAGGCTTGTCAACAGCTGATTTGACGCATGTCTGCGCTCATGCGACGAGTACCCACGCCAACGACGAAACGGAGGCGGGAGCGCTTCGCAATCTGTTCGGTGAACGCTTGCCGCAGATTTCCGTGGCGGCCCACAAATCGCAATTGGGACATCTTCTGGGAGCGGCGGGGCTAGCTGAAGCCGTCGTTACCGTTCAGGCCATGCGGCTGGGCGTCATTCCGCCGACGATCAACCATGCGAAAAACGATCCCGCATGCGAACCGATTGATTGTATTCCGGATAAGGCGCGCGTCAAATCCTTTGACGCGGCCATCACGAACTCCGCAGGCATCGGTGGCAATAATTCGTCGTTGGTCTTGACGAAAAACGGCAGTGGCAAATCAAAAGAAGCCAATGCTGTCGATTGTCTTTATGTGCAGTCACTTGCGTGGGTTCTGCCTGCAAACGTCGGTACAGGAGCGGAACTGCTGTCCCATCCGGAATGGTTTGATTGGAGCGACGATGTGAACGCAGGATTGGCGGCTTTTTCGCCGAAACCGTACGTGAAATCCGTAAAAGGCTATTTGGATCCGGGCGGCGGCTACCAGTTGTCGGCCATGGCGCTGGCTATCGGTGAAAACGCCGTGGAAGGCTTGCAGGAACGGAAAGGTATCTGCACGGCTACGCGTTATGGTGCAACGACTTCCGCCTATAAATTCTTTGAACAACTTGCACAGAAAGGGCCGCGTCTAGCCAGTCCGTTGATTTTCCCGCATGGCTATTCGAACACGGCTGGCAATCTGGCGGCTATCGAATTTGGCTACGGTGGCCCGCACATGGTTCTGTTCGGCAATCAAGACGCCCGTGAGACGTTGGAATTCGCGGCGGCGCGTCTGGCCGACGGCACGGCGGAGGAGATGCTCGTCGGCGCGTATGAAGCGGGTTATACGGCGGCTCTGCCGGATGGTCGTTGCGTCTTGAATGGCGCGTTGGCGTTGAAAGTGGCGGCGACGCCGTCTGACCATGATGTCATGACCATCCGTCTGGCGGATTTGCGGAAACAACCCGCCGCGATGCCGCAGTTGGGCATGGTGGTCGCTCTTGGTAAGCTGTTGCAGGCGTTGAAATAAGACAAAAATCCAAAAGAAAGAAAATGGCGCATGGCGGATTGAATGATTTCCACCATGCGCCATTTGTTTTTAATTGAAATTTACTATGCTTTACGGCTGTGCGACAGGCTGTTCAGCGGCCAGTAGGGCGACGAGCTGTTCCTGCGTGATGGCGGTCTTAGGATAACCTTTCAACGGCTCAATCGTGTTGAGGAAGGCATCCTTGTCGCCGCGCATACGGTCGAGAGCCTGGATGTAGTCGAGTTCGGCCTGATTCTTGTCAAGCTTTGACATGGTGTCGCTTGCGGCGGCATAGCGTTCTTTAAGGAAGGCTTCTGCGAGGCCGGGCATGATACGACGGCCGCCGGCTTCGTTGCGCATAAGCATCAACTGGGCGAGATCGCGGTCTAGACGCATCTTGAGAGCGGCCGCGCCTTGGGCGGTCTTGAGCGCTTCGTCATAAAGGGCGATGCGTTCTTTGAATTTGGCAATGTATTCATCCGACGGTTTCATGGGGCCGAAGCCGCCAAAGCCGCCACCCATGCCGCCACCGCGGGGGCCACCCATGCCAGGCATGCCGCCGCCAG
>JAFZAB010000197.1 GCA_017548425.1 Victivallales bacterium | reverse complement strand
GCCAACGGTGATTTCCGTGACGGTTCCCGCGTCGTTGACTTTGCCTTTTCCTTTGACGACGATATAGACTTCGTCTTCCGTTTCATGGGCGTGGAGGCCAATGCCGGATCCGGGCGGGAGAATCAGTTTTGAGCAGACGCGGACATGCGGGCCGCCGAAGTCTTCTTTGTTGAAGTATTTTTCGAGCGTGACGGCGCCAGGGCCGCCTTTCATGTTGACGCGTGTTTCAAGTTCGTAGGTTCCTGCACGTTTGATCATGGTTTGTTCCCTTTTTTCTTATGGATTGTATTTCAGCCGCAGGACAATCGCCGTGCGGCATGGTAGATAAAGCTTGAGCGAATAGCGTTTTTCTTCAAAATCGTCATCGGTTTCCGTTTTGACAGTCCAGTCGGAGCCGATGCGTCCGAAGCCGCCGTAAAACGCGTTGTCGGAATCGAATACGGGTTCGAATGTAACGGCTTCAGGAAATTGCAGTTCAAATTCGGGCTGTGATTTGACGGGATGGAAATTGAAGCAGAAAAGCAAACCATTCCGCATAAAGCAGAGGATCTTGTCCTGATCGTCGATGCGGACAAGATACGGCTTCATTTTGTAGAAGTCCGGATGGTTTCGGATGAGCATGAGCATGGCGTGATCGAATTCCGCCAGCCCTTTGTAGCGTAGTAACGGATTGTCGCGCAACGACCAAAGGCGTTTGGCGTGGGCGAACGACCAGCCATTCCCGTCCCGCGGAAAATCAATCCATTCCGGATGGCCAAATTCGTTGCCCATGAAATTCAGATAGCCGTGACCTGCTGTCGCGATGGTCAGAAGCCTCGCCATTTTGTGGAGGGCGATGCCGCGATCGACCATCATCGATTGCGAACCGAGCTGCATCTGGTAGTACATGTCCGCTCCGATGAGCTTGAAGATGAGCGTCTGACCGCCAACCATGGCCTGGTCGTGGCATTCGACATAGGCGATGGATTTTTCGTCCTGACGGCGATTGTTCAGCTCATACCATAGATGATCCATGTTCCAGTATTCGTCCAGCATATCGCAGAGCTTGAACCAGAGGTCGGGCACGCCCATGGCGAAGCGGAAGTCGAAGCCGCAGCCGCCCTGTTCGACGGAGGCGGCGAGGCCGGGCATGCCGGACACGTCTTCCGCGAACGTCCATGCGTCAGGCCGGAGTGAATGGATAAAGTCATTGGCGAGAGCGAGATAGGTGACGGCATCGCCATCGACGTTGTCGGAAAAATAGTCTTCGTAACCAGAGAAGACATGATAGAGGCCATGGTCGCGATAGAGCATGGAGGTGACGCCGTCGAAACGGAATCCATCCAAATGGTATTCCTCCAGCCAGAAGCGGCACTGCGAGAGGAGAAAACGGCAGACCTGCGGCTTGGCGTAGTCAAAACAGCGGGAGTCCCATGCGGGATGCCAACCGCGGGCACCGTCATGGAAATAGAGATATGGCGTACCATCTTGATAACCAAGACCTTCGATTTCGTTTTTGACGGAATGCGATTGGACAAAATCCATGACGACGCGCAGGCCGAGGCCATGCGCCGCATCAACGAGTTCCTTCAATTCGTCCGGCGTTCCGAAAAGGTCGCAGACGGAGAAGAAATTCGAGACATGGTAACCGAAGGAGCCGTAGAACGGATGCTCCTGAACGGCCATCAGCTGGATGGTGTTGTAGCCAGCGTCGGCGATTCGCGGCAACGTTAACTCCTTGAATTCACGGAATGTACCGATGGCGTCTTTCTCTTGCGCCATGCCGACATGCGCTTCGTAGATGAGCGGTGAATCGGCGTGCGGGGAAGCGTTTTTCCAAACATATGTCGTGGGCGGATCCCATACTTGCGCGTTGAAGGCGACGCCGTATTGGCTCATGCCGCTCTGATGGCGGACGACTCGCGTGGCGGCGGACGGAAGGCGGAAGCCTTCGCCGCCGTTCCATTGGACGAACAGACCGTAGCAATCGAGATGATGGAGCATGTCGCCATGGAAGACGCCTTCCCAAACGCCGTCGCCAATTGGCTGGAGGCGACAGTCGTCATTTCTTGACCAGTCATTGAAAGTTCCTGTCAACCAGACATTTGTGGCGTTCGGCAACCATTCGCGGAAGATCCAATTGCGGCCGAGGCGATGGAGACCGAAGATTTCATGCCAATCCGGTGGATAGGCACGCATTTCCTCACGTTTCTTCTGAAACGCCTGAAAGCGCTTCTTGAGAATTGGCTGGAAAGGATCCAGCCAAGTGTCTGCTGAAAGCGCTTTTGGGAGGTTGTTTTCGGTGCAGTTGAACATGGAAGAAAGCTTAATGCTTAAAGCCTAAAGTTTTTTTAGGTTAAATCTTAAGAGGCAAGAGACGTGGGATTTATTAACGCTGAGGCGCGGAGGCGCTGAATTTTTTATGCAGAGGCGTGGAGCATTTGCTTTAAGCTTTAGGCTTTAGGCTTTTAGCTCTAAAACAAAGCCCCCGAGCGGGATGGCACGGGGGCTTGTGGTCATTCAAGTCAGCATGTTGAGGCTGTGTCGATTAGGGCTGCCACTGGCCTTTTTCCCATCTGACTTTAGACATGAAGAAGTTGCCAGCATAGGCAATCTGGAGAACAGGGGCGTAATCTTCGGAACTGCCGCCACCTTTGTTCTTCTTGACGTGCCAGAAGCAGGAGATGATTGGGAAGAGGGTGGGATCATACGGATTGTTGCTGTTGAAGGAATCGCCATTTTCGAGCTGGTACTCCTTGCAGTCCGCAAGCGTCGGGCAATCCGTGGCGTTGGTTCCGAACCATGAACCGGCGACGGCGTCTGATTTGCCGTTGCACATCTGATAAAGGTAGGAGATACCTTTGCCTTGGAGGTTTTTCTTCTTTCTGTCACCGAAATTGGGGCTTTCATCAACACTGGCGCGACCGGGCGTGTCATAGAACATGGAGGCCTGACCACTACCATCAGAGCCGCCGTCATAGGGATGGGGGTCGCCGTTGTACTTCTTGTCCATCGGGCAGCGATAGAGTTTCTGCGTGGGGACGTAGTCCGGATAAAGCGTTGAGAGCCAGTAGGGGAAGCGGTCACGGAAGTCTGAACGATAAACCGTGCAGGCCAGTGAGAACTGCTTGATTTGGTTGATGCAGGATGCCTGATTGGCTTTTTCACGAGCTTTGCCGAGAGCCGGCATGAGCATGGCGGCCAGAACGGCGATGATACCGATGACGACCAGCAATTCAATCAATGTGAATCTTTTTTGTGTTTTCATGGTGTGTTCGACTTATTTATTGATGGATTTTTAAAAACTTATTAAGACAATAGCATAACGGCTTTCAATTTCCAATTATTTGTGATTTTTTTGAAGAAAATTTTGTGTGGTTTGGTTTTTACGTTCGACGGCGGGGCGCCGCCGCCACTCCCGTCCGACGGCGGGACGCCGTCGTGACTATGGTTCGATGACAATCTTTTTATGGGCGGCGGGCGACCAGACGTTGGCTTTCGAGCAGCTACGGACATGGAGGAACCATGTGCCCGGAGCGGTGTTCGGGAACGATGCCGTTGCTTCCGCTTGTGTAACTTTCTCTTCTGGAACGGTATCGGGCTTCTGGTCGAAGACGACGGCGTAACCGCCGTCGTCGGCCGTCGCGGCCCATGTGAAGGCGGGATTCTTTCCTTTATTAGAATAAATGGTAAAATTATCGATGTAAAGTCTTGCGTCTTTGGGATTCACATAGCCGTTCCCGTTGACGGCGGTGGCCCATGTGGAGAGTTCGGCGGCGATCAGGCCTGTCGGCGGCAAACCGTTGGTGAAACGTGTTTTGAGAAGCATGTCACGGAGATCAAAAGACGTTTCATGCCATGCGTCATCCTGCAGAGCGAATGGTTCCGCGGCACCGACGACGGCTGGAGCGAAGTAACCGCCTGCGATATTCTTGTTGGTCCATTCGACGATGGTCATCGCGTCGTTGACGAGCATGGAGAGGTTGAGCGCACAGCCTGGCTGTTTGAAACGGTAGTTGAAAGAAACACAGGGCCAACGGCTTACATCCCATGGTGCCTTGCGGAAGAAAATGGAATAGAAGCCTTGGTCGGGATTCAGATTGATGAATTCGGCGCAGGCGTTGCCAGTAGCGGCGTCATCGGTATTGCGGAGGACCCATGCTTCGCGGCGGATTTCAAGACCGCCGAACGTGGCGGGAGTCTCTTTTTCGCCGGGCTTCGTCTCCATGTCCGCATAAACGAGACGGTCGGACGGAATGTAAGCGATGAGCGGCGCGGCGGGCGTGGCGGGTTTCGGCGGTGCAGGTTTTGGCGGGACGGCGGCGTTGACAGGCGTCGCGGAAGAGACGATTGGCAGATGGCGGATTTCAGACCAGGCGGCCTGCGGATTGCGTCGATAGGCGATGTGTAGCCATGTCGCGCCGCCTTCCGGCAATTTTACCGTGACAGTTTTTCCTGTCATGGAATTGGCCAGATCCGGCGTTGTGTCTGGCTTGTTGTCCAACGCGACGGCGATGGAATCGACTGTTGGATTGTCGAGGCTGATAACCGTCCCATCGGAAATGGTGGGAACAAGGCGGACATTGTCGAGATACCATGCAAGTCGTTGATAGGACGACATTCGGTAAGGATCCGCGAACAGAAGCTTGCGGACGACGAACGGAGCTTTCAGATGCGGCTTTAGGAGGGCGGCGAGATCGACTTCGGCATGGTGCCATTTGCCGTCGTGAACGATATCGATTTTGCCGACCTGTGGCCATGTGTTGTCCGTTCCCGTCATGTCGATTTCGAAATAGCCTTGGTCGGTAACGGCAATGAGTTCGATTTCAATGCCTTGCGGAATCGCATAGTCGAAGGCGAGCTTCGGGAAGGCGTCCAGCGTGAACGGCTTCTGCGTCAGATAGGCTCCTGCGGTGCCGCCGACGTTTTGGTTGAGGAGGCGGAGCGACATGCCGGAAGTATATCCATTGTCGGGATTTGCCAAGAGGAGGGCGGCGCCGTCAGAGCCGCCGGCCCGTTGGAAATCGCCGAAATCGTCTTCGAAATCCTGAATGATGCGATGGCCATGGATGACGGGATTGGCCATGTGATAAGGCGGCAAGAAGTCAAAGATGTTTTCCGAACGCGTGATTTCCATTTTCGTGAAATCGACGGTCGCTCCCGCGCGGTTGACGCCAAGCCCCGCGATTTCTTCGATAGAGTCGTAAGGACTTGCGATGGCGATAGATGAGACGACAAGCCTTTCCCCTTTGGGGAAGTGACCGCTTGCATATGGGCCGATATCTGCTTTGATGGAGAACCAGCCGGCCATGTTCGGAACTGGCTGGACGTCGTATTGCGACAGCTGGAAGGTGTAAGGCCGACGTTTGTTCTTTGGCCCTGTAATCGGAAGCTCCGCCGCCTGGCCGTTGACGGTCACGATGAGACTGAGATGCGTGTCGGCAGATGGGCGGACCAATAGTTCCAGTTGTGTCTTGGAATCCAGTTCAATTGGTTTGTCATAGATGACGGTGGAGAACTGTCCGCCGGAGATTGGATTGGTCACGCGTGTATATTCGGCGGGTTCGGTCTTGCCGTCACCATGGCGGATTTCGGAGGCGGGGAAGGCAGCGGGGGGGGCGGCGGCGCCAGGCGAATTCTGGAAGGAGAGGCTTGCGCGGGCGATGGCGAGACCGTTTTCGCCCCATGTCCAAAGCGCGAATTGCGAAGGCGTTGCGGCATCCAAGGCATCCGGTTGGTCGAAAACACGTTGCAAGGGGTAGTATTGTCCATGGTCGTCATGCCAAGCGGAATCAATGAGAATACGGCCGTTTTTCCGTTGGACACGGATGTGCTGCCAAACCTGTGTGACGCGTTTATACCAGAACAATTCATGGCGACGGAGTCCTGCGACGACACGATCATTGTTGGTTGCGAGGCACTTATCCTTTAAAAAGAGCTGTGACGGGAAGTCATAGATGCCGTTGACGAAATTGTAGCCTGAATCAAGATTCGTCCCATCGGCGCCGAAGGCGAGATTGATGCTGATTGGATAGGTGAAATGCGCGCGTTGCGGCGTGCCTTCCATGGGGGCCGCAAAGATTTCCAAATCGAAATCTCCCGTGATTTTGCGGAGGTTCCAAAGGACTGCGTTTCCGTGCTTTACCTCTGTCAGGCCAGGGATGCCGCGGCCCGCGAAAAATGACCAACGCGGGACACATGCCCAACGATGCGTCGCCTTCCATGAACCGATTTGCGGGAACCATGCCGTGGGAGCATGTTCGAAGCTGTAATCGAGTCGGTTGGAAGAAGATACGAGTGCGGAATCACGCCAGTCCGGCTGCGATAATTGCGACAGAGGGTGAACAGGGCCGAGATTGGCGGCGAGAAAACCGTTCAGATTGGCGGTGGAGGCGGCATGTTTGATGAGCGGTTTTCCGTTGAACGATATGGTGATAGCGGAGGACGCATCCAGTTTTAATTCCGTAATTTCTTTTGGTACAGTTGCTTCCGTGAGTTTGTTGCCGTCCAGACTCAAAATGGCTTTTTCGTTGCTGCATTCTAACAGATAGCCTTTGGCGGGAGCTTCCTGTGTCGTGAAAAAGCGGATTCTGCAGACTGAAATCGGTTGCTGGTTGTCCGCTTTTTTCCAACTGAAATCGATGTTGGAGAAAAGGCGTGAACGGAACCAGACGAGATTGTCTGGACCGTCGTTCCAGAAGCTTCGCGGATGGGCCCATTGGGACATGTAAGGATCTGTCAGAAAGTTCTTTCCGGTAAAATCGGACCAACTCTGTTCGCATGGTCCGAAAGGAGCGGGCAGCGTGTCCGGAATGGCGTTGATGGAATCGACAGTAACGTCGTCAAAGAAGGCGGAATCCGTGTCGCGCAGATAGAGGCCGACACTTCCCGCGGCTGTGCCGTTGAAGGGAATCTGGAAGAGTTTCTTGCCTTCGACGAAGGCGGCGATGGCGCCGTTGGCGGCGAGCAGTTCGGCGCGTGTCCAGGCGTCGGTTAGACGGCAGGGAGCCTGTGCGAGAACGGTGTCTTTTCCGTTTTGACGATGGATGAGCCTGCCTTGGGCGGCGGCGTGGTCGAGTTCAAGACGGATAAACGTATCTTGGGCGACATGCGCGATGACGATGCCCCAAATGTAATTCTTTGAAGATGAAATGGTTGAGACTCCGTAGCGGCCGTCCCGCCAGAACCATTTAGACGTGTTGGCAATGGCGACGGCTTCGCCTTTCGGAGAGGAGCCCCAGAATTGGAACGCGCCTTGCGAACTGCCTGGATTGAGGCTCATATTCAGCAGAAAGCGGCCGCCGTTGGTGGACCAGAGGTTCGTGTCGTTTTCATCTGTTCGGGCGAAGTCGTCTTGAAAATGGATTGGTGCAAGCCGTTGGAATAGAGGCTTGACGGGAGCTGGAACGGCTTCGAAGACAGGGCGCGCTGGTAGGGCGGGGGCGGGCTGGCCTGTGGCGGCGATGGTTTGGTCGAAGACGAGTTGCGTCTTGTCCGCCGCAAACCATAATTGCAGGAGTTTCGCGCCTTGCTGAATCGGCGCTTCAAGCAGCTTGGACGGTTGTTCCGCCGTTGTGTTCAGAAGTGTACAATTCCCTTTCAACGAAAGGGTTAGAATTGGCTTTTCCCCTTTCTTCGCGAAGGTGACGGATTCCGTCTTGCCGTCCAACGGCAATTGGAAAACGTGGGTGAATTGCGCATTCAAGACGACGCAGACGAAGAAAAGGAACAGGATGGATATTTTTTTCATGGCGACAGCCGTTTGATGACGTGTGAATAATCTTTACAACAATAATATAAACGTCAATTGGCTGAAGGAGATTTGTTATCGACTCAATAATTTGATAAATATGGCTGAAATGGTAAATTAATACTTTTTTGCAAAAAGTTTCATGGGTGAAAAAACATCAAATTGGATTGAGCAATGGAATCGAAAAACGGATTTTCAAGCAAGATTGGATACGTTCTTGCGGCTGCCGGTTCGGCGGTCGGTCTGGGCAACATCTGGCGTTTCCCCTATCTGGCGGCGCAATATGGCGGCGGTATTTTTCTCTTTACCTATTTAATATTGGTATTGACGTTTGGTTATGCGCTGTTGATTTCGGAGAACTGCATCGGCCGCATGACGGGAAAAGGGCCTGTTGGTTCGTATCGTGACATGTGCGCAGGCAAGAAGTCGTTTTTGAAATTCATACAGGTCGGCGGTTGGATCAATGCGATCGTGCCGTTGATCATCGTGCCGTACTACTGCGTCATCGGCGGATGGGTGGCGAAATACGTGTTCGCGTTTTTGACGACGCCTATCGCCAAGTTTGACCGAATGGCGACGGTCGAGGTGAATGGCGCGGCCGTAAATGCGTCACAGCAATACTTTGTGGATTTCATTACGTCCACATGGCAGCCGATCATCTTCTTCCTGATCTTTGTAGCGATTCTTGTCGTCGTCGTGGCATTCGGCGTTGAAAAAGGCGTTGAACGGTTCAATAAGATTCTCATGCCGGCGTTGATCATCATCGTTCTCGGCATCTGCGTGTATTGCTGCTTCCTGCCGAACGCCGCCAAAGGCTTTAAATATTATTTCGAGCCTGATTTCAGCAAATTCAGTTTCATGACGGTCGTGGCGGCGATGGGGCAGTTGTTCTATTCGCTGTCCATCGCCATGGGCATCATGGTCACATATGGTTCGTACATGCGGAAGGAGGACGATCTTGTCTCCAGCGTGAATCATGTGGAATTGTTTGACACAAGCGTGGCGTTTTTGGCGGGTATGATGATCATTCCGGCCGTTGTGGCGTTCGGCGGTGAAGAAGCCGCCAAAGCGTCCGGCCCCGGATTGGTGTTTATTACGATGCCGCAGGTATTTGCAAGTTTCACAGGCGGCCGTTTGGTCGGTATTTTGTTCTTTGTATTGGTGTTGTTCGCGGCGGCGACGTCCGCCATTTCACTGTTGGAAACGAACGTGCAGTCGATTGGACAGGAGCTGAAACTGAGCCGCAAGGCGTCCATCATCTTCGGGATGATTGAAATCGTCGTTATCGGCATCATCACAATTCTTGGCTACAGTGTTCTGTCGAACGTCCATCCGCTGGCGTTCATTGACCATTACAAGAATCTGGACATTTTGGATTCTCTGGACACGATTTCCAACAACATCATGATGCCAATTGCGGCTATTTTCACGACGATTCTCGTGACGGGCGTCATCGGTTTGGAGAAATTCTGCGCGGAAATCAAGCAGACGTCGCATTGGCGGCGTGAATTCATCTACCAGCTGTGCATGTGCCTTATCGTGATTCCATGCCTGCTGGTGATTCTGCTGAATTCTCTCGGAATTCTGAAGTAAGCTAAGAGCTTAAAGCGAACAATAAAAAGGCGGCTGGAACTTTATGAGTTCCAGCCGCCTGTCGTTTAGGGGAGGTTATGGCTTGGCGGCCATAATGGCTTCCGCCAGTTGGCGGCGGTAGGCTCGCACGAGTTTCGGATCGCGCGAGAACTGTTGCATGGTCGTCACGAGTTCCTCTGGAACGGGAAGTGATTTGCCTGTGCGTTTTTCCAACTCCAAGACATAGGCGTAGTCCTCCAAACCGTCGCGGAAATTCTCCGAACGGATAGTGCCGAGGAGACCGTCCGGGCCTGCGCAGAAGATGGAACCGTCGCCGTTGGCGGTTTTGTAACTGGCTGGATTCCAATTGGTATAGGGCCCGCCGTCGATTGGCTGCTTGTTGAGCGGCCAACGCGTGAGAGCGTAGTAGAGGAAGCCATCCGGACGGTATTTGGCGGTCATCGCGCCCATGAGGAGGCGTGTTTCGATGGCGTCGTATTCGATGAACCAGTTGGCGTAGGGATGGGGCGGGCCGATGCAGATGTACCACCAGATTTTGTGGCCTTTTGCGCGGCTGCGGGCGACTGTTTCCGGATTGTATCGCGGCGTCAGCGGCGTGAAAATGTCCACGGCGTCGTCGAGGCATGTTTCGAGGCCGAAGCTGTGGTCGTAGGCCGTCGTGGCTAGCGGGATGTTCGGATATTTCGCCTTGATGGCCTTATAGACCTTCGCGATAACTGGGAAGGTATTGATCGGATATTCATCGTAGCCATAGACATACGCATATTTCAACAGGTCTTCCTTCTGGAGGATGGGCGTCCAGTAGTCGAGCACGTTGAGAACGTGGTCGATTTCCTCTTGGACGCGCGGATCGTTCGGATCCGTGCATTCGCGCGGCGTGTGAACGGAGATGATGTTGAAACAACGGAGCAAGTCCTTGTCACGCAAGCGTTTCAATGCTTCAATCGGCAGGCCGAGCGACTGCGGTTCGCCGCGTTTGGCCCCGCGATAGATGTTGTCGATGTCGATTTTGTATTCAGCCAGTTTGTCAATGCATTGATTGAAAATCTGGTCGTAACGTTCCTGAGTGATGTCGTTGCCCCAGACTTGACGGATGTGGTTGCGGAAGTCTGTCGCCGTGTCCAACGGCGATTTGTCCGGCAGGACGAAATCGAAAACGCGGAGCGTCAATGGAAGCGACGCGACTTCCTTTCCGTCTGCAAGTATCTGGACACGACCGTGATAGATGCCAGCTTTCGCGTCTTTCGGCGTCTTGAAACGGAGCCAGAAAGAGACGGCTTCATGCGGGGTGACCTTCGCGCTCTTCTGGAAATCGAGAATCGGATCGGGCCACCAGCCTTGGTAGTCGGCGGCATATGGTGGTTTCTCGCATTTCACATGGCCGACGACGGCGACGCAGACGGCGTCGGCTGGCAACGTATAGTCGCCGTTTGTCAGCGGCCCGACGGCGACGGAAGCCGTCGCCTCACGGTTGCCGACGGCGACGATCTGGACGCTTTCATATTCATTTTGAGCCATTTCCAACTCGATGTTGTTGGCGAACGCGACGTCTTTTAGCGGAAGATCATTGATCATGACTTTCGTCATGGAATCCGCGACAGCGACGCCGAACGGCGACTGCGGGAAGGCTTTGGCCGTCTGGGCGATGATGTATTCTTCGTCCAGCAGGCGGCCGTGGGTGGCAAACCATTCATTCAGAAGACGTTCGCTGTCAGCGAGTTTCCGTAGTTGGCTCATGGAGCTGATATCGGCGGCGGCGGCTTTTTCGCCTTCTGCGAAACTCGCCGCGATTTTCTCATAATCTTCCAGCAAGGTGCCGCGGCGCTCAGGCGGAATGGCGTCGATTTGCTTTCTGACGGCTTCCAGCGGGGCTTTCATCAGCAGGATGTCTTCCTTTTTAGGAGCTTGCAGATGGAGCGCTTTCACCGTCGCTTCGCCATTGTTTTTCGTCTGGGCGGAAACGGTGACCAAACGGATGCATTGCAAGTCCAAACCAGTCTTGCGCAACGTGATAAGCCATGTGTTCTCCGTGCCCGGATTTTGAAGGAATTCGTGTTTGGAGACTTTTCCATGGGCATCCGCAATCGTGACGACAACGGGCGTGACATCGCCGGCAATCGTCGTTGTGACGGACAATGCGGCGAAGGCCGACCAGTCGTAACCGATTTTGGGATCCAGCAGCGTGTAGAAAAGGAATGGGAATTTCAGTGGTTGTGGCTTTTCAAATTCGATCAGCGGGAAATTTGCGACAATGGCCTTGTCATCCTGCAAGTTGCGTTTCACGAGAGCGATACGTTCGTAGAAAAGGGTGAGTTCTTTGGCCGGACGCGTCATGAAAAGGTCGAATTTGACGAGTGAATCGCCAGTGGTGCCGCGGAATTCGGAGACCGGCAGCAGGATTCTGTTCCATGACGACGGTTCCAGCATGATGTGCTTCGTCCAACGCTTCTTGGAACCGTCCAGACAGACGCCGAGATCAACGGCTTCCGCTTGAGGATTATAGACGGAAAACGCAAAAGCATCCCATCCGTCGAGATTTACGCCGTTGAAGTTCGGTTTGTTGAAATAGACGGCGGGCCATTCGGGATCGCCTTTCTGCTTGTATTCTGGATAGACGACCTTCAAGGCCTTTTCGTCTGGCGAGCCCGGCTTGGGAGCCAGTTCATTCTTCATGCCTGGATATGAGCCAGTTGCAGGCATTTTGTCAGGCGAGAAGAGAACGAATTCATCAAACGGCGCGGCGGAGAGAACGACCGCCAAAAGCAACAGGAAGGCAAAAAAACTTTTCATGATGCATTCCTTATATATTTATAGGTTATGGACAAAAAAGTCCCCTTCATAGGCATGAAGGGGACATGGGATGGAATTAAGGCATGGCTTTCAGCATGGTTTGCAGGCCGGCCAGAGAGTCTTTCAGGCAGTCCATGGCGGGGCGGCCATCCGGATAGGTC
>JAFZAB010000196.1 GCA_017548425.1 Victivallales bacterium | reverse complement strand
ATCACGGAATACCAACGTTGGAACTGCAGCGACCTGCGGATTTCCTGCTCCATCGCCACGAACAAAGGCTGCAAGGCGGAAATTTTGCGCTATATCTCCGAAGGGAAGTTCGATGCGAAACTGTGGGATGAAGTCGTCGATTACCATCGTGCTCCTGATATCTACGAGAAGATCGAGGCCGACCGCTACAAGTATCTGAAATTCATCTTCAAATGGGATGACTGATTTTTTTCGAGAACCACGAATAGACACGAATGGACACGAATTTAGCAGTCCACAGAATACACTGAACAAACAGAAAAAGCCTCGCCGCCGGGCCGACAACACCCAAAGGAATCAAAGCTAAAACATAACGTTGATTGCGAATGATTCAAACGGCTCCGGTGGCTCGGCGGTTTGCAGTCGCTTCGCGAGGTGTTTTTTTTGCAAAAAAAATAAAAAAGGAAAAATACCTTTTCCCAGAAAAATGGTAATCAATTATGAACAAGGAAAATACAGATTCTATGAGCGGTAGTAAGACAGATAGACCATATTACTTCAGCTCATCACCGTGGGGCTTTCGCTTCATGAAGACGGCGGACTATTGCCGCGCATTGAAGTCATTGGGGCTGAATCGACTCTGCTTCATGCTCGGTGTGGAAGGCGGCTTTCCGCAGGCGCTAAAAGGTGGTTCCGCGCAGGCGGGAAAATATCGCGAACTCTTTGCGATGGAGGGCGTTGAGGCGTTGGAAGTCGCCATGTCGCTGGATGGGACGGCGGACGATGTGAAGACGATTGCAGCTGTCGGCGCGACCTATCTGCGCATTTGCGAAGTCTGGTCGCATACTGAGGATGAATTCAAACGGATTTCCAACCGTTTGCGCGAACTGGGAAAACAGGCTGCGGAATTTGGGTTGACGGTCATCGTGGAAAACCATGGTGGACTCATGGCGACATCCGCCGACTGCCTGCGGCTGTTTAATGCAATTGGCATGGACAATGTCAAACTGAACTACGATGCCGCCAATTTCGTCCATTATGGTGGCGAAGACGCGCTGACGGCATTGAAAGCCACACGCGATCTCATCGGTTTCACGCATCTCAAGAATGTGAGCGAGAATGGTTTCCAGAAAGGCGTGTTCTGCCGTGTAAAGGATGGTGTCATCGACTATCGTCCGATTCTGGCGGAACTCAAGACATTCTATTCTGGTTGCCTATGTCTCGAATACGAGAAGCCAGAAGACGTGATGGAAGGCACGGCGGATGATTTGGCTGCGCTGAAGAACCTTTTGCTATAGACAAATCATTTATTATCAACCACGAATGGACACGAATAAACACGAATTTATATCAAACCACAGATTACACGGATTACACAGATTTTCATCAATTGCCTCCCCGCAGGCGCCGACAATCGCCAGGAGGATTGATTGGCGGATTATGAAATCCAATCGCAAAGGAATTCCAACGGCTGCCTGCGGCTCGGCGGTATGAATCCGCTTCGCGGGAGGTGGCGAGCCATCCATGAGCCATAAGCGATAAGCCATAAGCGAGCGAAGCTCTATTTGGCCTCCGTCTGCTCGGCGGTTCGTCACGCTTCGCGCAAGTGAAAACAACGTTATTCTCGCGTCATGAAGCACAAATAAAACATTTCAGATACGTTATCACTTTCCAATTTAGGAAAGAAGAAGAAAAACATATCCATTATCCGTGCAAAATGAATGCAAAAATCATTCCACGAGTTCATGTAAATTCTACTCAATACAATTAGTGTCAGAATGCCGCAGCATAAATCGTCTTCATTAGCTGACGATTGATATAATTCCAATGTATTGGAAAAGACCTTCTGGATTTTTGACATGTCTCCCGTGTATCTTTCATAAAACAAGTCAACAACTGTCTCCAATGGCAATTCTGACATTTCGCTGCCGCCATTATGGATGAGGCAAGTGGCAAGATGATGTGCATTGAGCGGAATCTCACTGCCAAGTGCCAGGTAAACGGATTCCATGAAATCTTTCAGCCTGATTTCCAATTTCATTTCTTTTGAAACATGAAATTGATTTTGCCGTGAAAGAAAGCATAAGTCAAACAACTGAATGCAAGTGGATTTGTCCAATTTGCAATAAAGGTTCCAATAGGATCGCAAGACAACGTCAAGGTCGGGGGCAAAGCCATCACCCCATTCACTGACCTGGCATAGAATGATAAGCGTGAAAATTTCACTGCACATGTTTTCTTTGTCTTCCGTGTAATAATAGCCGCCCAAAGTCTCATTAAAGGCCCATAGAACATCTCTCAAATTTCCATGAAATTTTTCATCACACATATCCACGATATCCTGCGCTGAAAAATCCTCCATGTCAACTCCTCCCAGCCGGATAATTGACTCGGCAAAAACATATTTGTCAAATGGAATCCCCATGATTCGAGGATATGTGGATTCCATAAATTGCGTCAATGAAGTCATCCTGTCATTTCCCCGCTGCTTTTTCAAGACATTTAAACATTGCTGCCTGTTTTTGGGCATATTCCTTCCAATGGTTTTTTCGCGCCACATCGACTCCTCGCTTTATGCTGCCTTCGAGAACGGCATCACAATCCATTGCCAAATACCTCATGCGTCCTTGTATTTCGTTGGCAAAACATTTGGCCGAGGCGGCGGCTTGAGTTCTTGAGGTGCAATTATTACATTTTTCACACTTGTATTGTTTATATCCATCATTATGCGGAAGCTCGAAAATCATAGTCTGTTGGCGTGACGGTCTTCATGCGCTTCGCGTGGTGATTTCTTATCGTAAAGACAGTAAGAGAAATGCGTTCACGGCAGTTTTTCCAGTTTGACGTAGTTGATGCGGAATTCGCCTGGGCCGCCTTCGCGCAATAGGAGCGAATAGACATCGGTCGGGGCGCGCATCCTCCTGCATTCCATCACATAACGCCAGCCGATATTTTCGCCTTCAGGCATTTTGATTCGGTTGTTGGCGTTGGCGAACGGGACGGGATTGTTCAGGACCATCGTCCATGTCGGCGCTTCCTGCCGTGTGTCCAAATCTATGGTGAAACGGAACTTGCCACCGTCCACGTCCTTCCATGCCTTTTCTGGCAGAAACACGCGAACATATCCGGCTGGGTGTTGATAGAAGCCATCTTTCACGGTCAATGGTTTCTTGCCGATTGAGCGTTTCGCACCGACGATGAACGCCACTTCCAGTTCCTTCATCGGATCGCGGCTTTCGAAGATGAGCGTGCTCTCCTTCACGTCCGCAGGCGGCGTGAAATCCACCGTAATAGGCGTTCCTGCCTTGCCGAAAAATCCGACTGGCGTCACGGTGAAACGGTATTTTTTGCCGGAATCGAAATAGCCGCTGGAGAACGACTGCGTAAACGAACCGCTCCGCAGATGCGCATCCAGATGGAATTCGCTGTAGGCGTCAAGCCGCGTGATGGGATGGAAAGCGCCGTCGGCATCCTGCCGTTCGACGGCGATATAATACTTATAGACTTCGCCTCCTTGTGTCGCTTCCGGCCACGTCAGTTTGACGGCGGAGAACGGCTGGTCAAACGTCAGTTTCAAGGCGGTTTCCGGCGGGAACGTCGGAGCAGGCGTGTTCGCCTGTCGATAGTCACGGCGATATGGCGCAGTCTTCGCGTCGAAAGGCAGCGGAATGGTCCACGGCTCCTTGCATTCCTTACCGGTCACGATTGAAAAACGACGGTAGATGATTTTGTCTGGATAGACGTCCATGACGGCGAAATCCGTATTCTCTTTTGAGACAGGCGACATGCCAACAAGATAGCCCCGCCAGTTGTGCAGGCAGCCTGCGCTGATTTCCGTGTGCGTTCCCTGCCAAATGGAATTTTCGTCGCGCAAGGGAGCATGGTTATGTCCATAGATGTGAATGACTTGCGGGTATTTGCAGTAGGGGCTGCGCAAGTCTGTGTATGGCGCATGGACGGCGGGGCAGTGGTCGAGAACGAAAATGGTCTTGTCGGGATATTTGGCGACGGTTTCTTCCAGTTTCTTTTCTTTCACGGCATTTGCGGTGAACTGGCTGAAGATCAGCACAGGATAGCCTTTGACGATTCGTTCATCATCGGGTGAATTTTTGATTCCAAGCTCTTTTTGAACAGTGGCAAACGCCTCTTCGGGAGACATTTGCTCGACTCCGCCCAACGCGTCGCGGCGGAGCAGATCATGATTGGCATAGACAAACAATTCATCCGGCGGATTTTCCGGAAAGAACGACGGGAACACGTTCTGCCGATAATGGCGGTATGCCTTCACGTAAAGCAAGTCGGAAATGTCGCCCAAATGCCATATTGCATCGACTTTTTCCTCTTTGAAAACTTTTAGCGCGGCCTCGGTCTTTTGAAAACTCTTGGGATTTTCCGTCCAATGCGTGTCGCTGATGAGTCCGATGCGCATAATCGGCTGTCCGGATACGCGTGACGATACGAACAAAGCCAACAACAAGACGACAATTAGAATTATGCTTTTCATGCTGATGATTCCCCTATTACAATTCATAATTCATAATTCATAATTTACAATTTACAATTTACAATTTTGTGAGGGCGAGTTCTGTGGAAAGATTGCCGACCATTATCTGCCATGGTCCGTTTTCATAGAAAGGCTTGCCGTCGTCACCGTACAGTTGGAATGTTTCGGCATCCAGCGTCAAGACAAGATGTTTGGTTTCAGATGGTTGGAGCGAGACTCGCTTCACGGCGGCCAGTTGTTTCAATGGCGCGCGGGTGGAAGGAGACACGGCGCGGACATAAATCTGCACGACGTCTTCTCCCGCACGCGAACCTGTATTTGTCCAATCGACTTCGACGGTCAGCGGTTCGCCTGCCTTCAACTGCGGTGCGATATGCAAGTTACTGGCGGCGAACGTCGTATAACTGAGACCGAAGCCGAAGGGAAACTGCACGGAGCCATTGAAGAAACGGTAGGTACGGCCTTCCATGGCGTAATCCGTGAACGGCGGCAGATCATCCGCGCTGTTGTAGAACGTGACGGGAAGCTTGCCCGACGGATTGACGTTGCCGAACAGGATGTCCGCCACGGCGGTTCCGCCTTCCGCGCCTGGATAGAAGACTTGCAGGATGGCGTCCGCGTCTGGCAGATGGATGGCGCTGCCGGAAACGTTGACGAGAATCAGCCGCTTCGCGACCTTGCGCACGGCTTCAATCAGATGACGCTGGACGGCAGGAAGTTCCAAATCCGCTTTGTCGCCGGCGGCTTGCGGATTGGAGGCGTTGCCGCCTTCGCCTTCGATGCGATGCGTCAAGCCGACGCACAGGATGACGACGTCCGCCTGTTCGGCGCAACTGACGGCTTCCGAAATCGTGTCGTATTCCTCCGCACAGCTTTCGGAGACGGTTTTAATGAGTTCGGAACCGAGCGCGTAGATGATGCGGCAGTCTTCATCCGCCTCGTTGAGAACGCCTTGCAGAATCGTTACGTGACGCGTCGGTGTTCCGGAATAGTTGGCGATGAGCGTTTCGTAGTTGTCGGCGGTCGGTCCGATGACGGCGACGGTCTTCAAGGCGCGTTTGTCCAGCGGGAGGACTTGTTTGTCATTTTTGAGCAGGATGACACTCCTCCGTGCGCATTCGAGAGCCAATTGCCGATGTTCCTTGCATTCAATGACTTCAGAAGATGGTTCCATGCGATTGGCATCGAAAAGGCCAAGGCGGAATTTCACGTCCAACTGATGGCGAAGCATTGTGTCCAACGTCTCTTCCGCGATTTGACGTTCGGCCCATGCGGCTTTGCAGCGGTCTTGGCCATGGAAGTCCGAAATCACATCGACGCCGGATTGCAATTCCTTTTCAAGCCCTTCTGAAAAATTGGTGACCGTCTTGTGGTTATCGACGAGGCCGCGGCTACAGCCGACGTCCGTCACGACGGCGCCGCGGAAGTCCCATTCCGTACGCAGGATGTCTTCCAGAAGATGGCGGTTGATGCAGCAGGGCGTGCCGTTCAGGGCGTTGTACGCCGTCATGACGGATGACACGCCCGCATCCACACATGCCTTGAATGCACGGAGATACGTTTCTCGCAAATCCTTTTCGGAGACTTTTGAATCGAAGCCCATCCGTCCATCCTCCGGGCCTGAATGCGCGGCGAAATGCTTTGCGCAGGCGGACGCCTTCAGATGTTTGGGATCATAGCCTTGCACGCCATGCACAAATGCCGCGCCAAGCAGACCTGTCAGATAGGGGCATTCGCCGTAGGTCTCCTGTCCACGGCCCCAACGTGGATCGCGGAAGATGTTGACGTTGGGCGACCAATAGGTCAGTCCTTTGTAAGTGCCGTGGTCGCCGTGCGTTGCCGCTTGATGATGACGTGCGCGGCCTTCAAGGGCGATGACTTCTCCCATCTTTTCGACAAGTTCGGGCGAGAAGGTCGCCGCCATGGCGATGGCCTGCGGGAAGACCGTCGCGCAACCGCTTCGGGCGACGCCGTGGAGGGCTTCGTTCCACCACGAATAGGATGGGATGCCGAGGCGCGGGACGCCGTCATTCATATAGCTGATGAAGCCTGCCTTTTCTTCTGGCGTCAGGCGTGAGAGAAGGTCGTCGATGCGTTTGGAAATCGGCAGGGATGGATCTTGATAGGCTTCCATGGTGGCTTCCTGTGTTGGAGAGGGTGTTTGTTGGTCGTCTTTTCAATATACTTCCTTGCAGATGATGCGCAATTGACAGCATCCATATAGCGGAATAAATTATGGTTGACACTGAAATTGAAACCACGAATGAACGCCAATAAACACCAATGTTTGCAGTCCACTGAATACACTGAATACACTGAAAATGCCTCGCCGCCGGGCCGACAATCCGCTGAAGAATTTGTTTGAATAAAATGATTTCTGAATGCTGGACGGTCAACGGCTCCGGCGGCTCGGCGGTTGTCATCGCTTCGCGAGCTGTAAAATATCTCATGCGGAAGCTCTAAGCTTTAGAGAAAATCTTTGCGGAAAAACAAGAAAATGAATTATATTAGTACAAAAGATTTGCATAAATCGCCTGTATTTGCGGGACATCCGTTTGAAAAACAACTGGATATCCTCCATGAGGAGATTGTGTCGCAGATTGTTGATGGCCAGCCACTTCCAAACAAATATGTCTATCGGAAGCCGTGGCGGCGGGACGGCGCCATGATGGCGATGGTTTTGGAGAAAACAGGACGCATCGGGCTGATTCGCGACTGGATTCTTTCGTTGGACGATCCGTTCGACCGAAACAACCACGGCGATGAAGAGCCAGACAACATCGGTCAGTCGCTTTATCTTCTGGGCTGCGTGACGAATTCACAACATCCTAGCGTGAAAAAGTTTGTGAAGATCGCCCATGAACGGTTGGATGACGACGGCATACTTGTCGGTCGCGTGGATTACGGTCGGCATCGCGTCTATGCCCAGAAATGGCTCAAGTTCGGGCTGGAAAAATGCGGCCTGGATTCGTCATGGGTGGTGATTCCGAACGAAGAAGACGACTATGACGACATTTTCTGGATGGACGGTGAGCGCAAACCGTCGCTGGCGTCTGAAAAATTGAATGAAAACTATCCTTATCTCACGTGGGCCAAATGGCATAAGGCGGGGCGGACATTCACGCCGGAAGAAATTCCCGCTGTCTCGCCGATGAGCTGGGAAGCGCATGCGTCGGAAGCGGATTATGAAGCGATCCGTCCTGTGGACAGCCGTTGGGCGGATGCGAAAATCTGTTATCCGCACACATGGCATGCGGCTGAGATGTTCCTTCTGCTGTGCGAGTTGAGGTGAAAAAACTCTTGAGAAAATATTTTGTGATGATTTTTGAAGTGAAAAATGTGTATAAATGACATTAATATGTTCACTTGTAATGTATTATATTATTGCTTGCGAGAAACGATATGGCCAAAAATGGGCGTAAATCCAAGATTCAATTTGAAATTTACGCCCAAAATGCTATAATAGAGATGAAAAAATGAGAGGATTTATAAACATACCAACAAGCAGGCTTGAAAGACGATGATTGCTAGAAAACTTGAAAAGTCATTCCGTGAGGCGTTGAAGGAATATCCAGTTGTCACGGTGTTCGGACCAAGACAATCGGGCAAGACAACATTGGTCAAAGCATGCTGTCCAGATTATACATATGTGAATTTAGAGGATGCTGAAGCGCGTGAACTGGCTAAGAATGACT
>JAFZAB010000195.1 GCA_017548425.1 Victivallales bacterium | reverse complement strand
GAGCGGATGCATGCCCGCCGTTGTGAACAGGCAGGTGGGATCGTTTTCCGGAACCAACGGCGCGCTTTTGATTTCGGCGTGGCCGTGGCTCTTGAAAAAGTCAATGAACATTCTTCTCAATTCAGCAGCAGTCATCATGGTTGTTTTGGGATCCTCTTGGTTACACGATTGTCGATTTATTTTGTTCTATCAATGATTTGTTCTTGATTGGGGTCTATGGGCTCGAAGGAGTAATGGTCACCTTCGTCCTTCAAGACATACCCGATGCCGGGGAAGGGGAGATGGGCGCCCAGCACGAGTTTTTTCGTTTCCGCCGCCCGGTCGAAGAATTTCCTGCGCGATTGGACCGCCTTTTTCGTATCCATGTCGAATTGCGCGCAGATATTCGGGTCGGCGAACTGCAAAGCCGCCGAATGGACGAGATCTCCGAAGACGATCATCTTGTTGCATTCGAAGACGGTATGGCCGGGGGTGTGGCCGCTGGCATCCCGCCCTTGGAATGCATCATCCACCATTTCAATGATTCGCGCGGCTGGCTTATTCCGCATTATCGAGATATTTTTTTCATTCTCCGTCTGTTTGGCACGTTCGATCGGGAGGTTTTCGCCATATTGAAACGGTTCAAACTGTTTTAAATAGGCGAACATGATCTGTTTGATATTCGGATTGGCCTGCCGCCAGTAGAAGTATTCATCCCTTGCAACGTGGAGCGTCGCCTTCGGGAAAGCGGCTTTGCCATCCTTGAGCAAGCCGCCGATATGATCGGCGTGCATGTGGGTGATGAGAATGACATCGATATCTTCCGGTTTGATGCCTGCATCCCGAAGGTTTTTGAACAATGCCTCCGTACTCATGCCTGTATCAATCAAAAAGGTATGTTTTACGATTTTTATTTCTTTCTTGCCACCTTCCTTCTCTTCCTCCTTTTTTGTTTCTGTCTTGACGACGAACGCATTGATGGAAGCCGGTGACTTGCCCTCTGGCACGGCCGCCGTGATTTCATCAACAGGCGCGCCATGGAAGATTTTATTCGGCATGAAATTCTCTCTGTCCTGCATGGCGATGATCGTCATGTTATCGTATTTATACGTCTTCGTCTGTCCTGCAAAAGACAGACCGGCCACGCATAGGAGAATCGAGCAAAGGCGCATTTTCATACTGGTTTCCTTTTGTTTTCGCCAAGATGGCGGTTTTTAATCTTCGTAACCATTCGGATATAGGCGACGCCACTTCCAGGCGGATTCCACAATGGCGTTGATATCGTCATATTGCGGTTTCCAGCCAAGAACGGTCTTAGCCGCCGTCGAGTCTGCGATCAGTCTGGCGGGATCGCCCGGGCGGCGTTCCGCATATTCGACAGGGAAGTCAAGACCAGTCACACTCTTGACCGTGTCGATGATGGATTTAACGGAATGGCCTTGGCCCGTACCGAGATTGAAAGCGCCGGAATCTTGATTTTCCAACGCGAGTAGATGGGCCTGCGCCAAATCCAGAACGTGGATGTAGTCACGGATGCATGTGCCGTCCGGCGTGTCATAATCCGTTCCGAAAACGCTGATTTTCGGGCGTTTACCTTCAGCGGCCTGCATGACCAGCGGGATGAGATGGGTTTCCGGATGGTGGTCTTCGCCGTGGACAGGTGTCGCGCCAGCCGCGTTGAAATAACGGAGAGCCGTGTATTGAAGACCATGGATGTCGTGATACCAGCGGAGGACTTTTTCGAACATCAGCTTGGATTCGCCGTAGGGATTGATGGGAATCGTCGGTTCCGTCTCCTTGATGGGGACGTTTTTCGGCATGCCGTATGTGGCCGCCGTGCTGGAGAACACGATTTTACGGACGCCGTTCTGCGCGCAGGCTTCCGCCAGATTCATGGCGTTGGCGACATTGTTGCGGAAGTATTTGCCCGGCAGTTTCATGGATTCACCGACTTCGATGAAAGCCGCGAAATGAATGACGCCTTCCGGCTGGAAATCATGGATGGCGTTGCTGATGGCGGAGTAGTCTTCAAGATTTCCCTTGACAAATTTCGCCCGTGGATCGACCGCCTGCCGATGTCCGTTCAGCAATGCGTCGAAAACGCAGATTTCATGACCACGTTCCAGAAGGTATTCGGTTGTGCAACTGCCGATGTAGCCTGCGCCGCCAGCAACAAGTATTTTCATGATATCTCCTTGCTAATGTCCTATATTGATAGATGATTGTTCTTTTAGTAATCCCAGTCGTCGTCATCCTTCGGCTTGGCCTGCGTCTTGTCGTTCAGGAAAACGCGTCGTTTGGCGAGAATCCTGTTCAAATCCTCCGCGTCCATCGGCGGCAACGTCTCCAGACAAGACCGCAAACGGCGGATCAGTTCGTCTGTATTTTCCGCTAGTTCCGCGCAGACAGGAATGATGATCGAGTTCGGTTCCGCTTCTTTCAGCCGAACAAGATTCGCTTCCGATCCTTCCAGATCCATCTTGTTGGCTACCAATACAAAAGGCCGTTTTTCAAGGCCTGGTTCGTATTTTTTCAATTCCTCCCGCAGGGAGGCGAGATCGGCCAATGGATCACGACCATCGACGCCAGCCATATCCAGAACGAAGCAGAACAAACGGCAACGTTCGATATGGCGCAGGAAGGCGTGGCCCAGACCGACGTTTTCTGATGCGCCGTCAATCAGCCCGGGGATGTCCGCCACGCTGAAGCGGTAGAAATCCTCCATGTCGATAATGCCGACGCTGGGGTGAAGCGTCGTGAACGGATAGGGGGCGGTTTTCGGACGGGCGGCCGACAGTGCGCGCAACAGCGTTGATTTGCCAGCGTTGGGGTAACCGACAAGTCCCACATCCGCAACGGTTTTCAGCTCCAGATCCAAATCTTTCACCTCTCCTTCCGTGCCAGGCTGGAATTTTTTCGGTGCGCGGTTGACGGAGGTCACGAAATGGGTATTGCCGAGACCGCCCCTACCGCCTTTTGCCGCCGTGAATGTCGCGTCTGCCTGATTCAGATCGCAAAGCAAATCACCCGTGTTGGCATCGAAAACCAACGTTCCGATTGGAACTTTGATGATGCAATCTTCTCCATTGACACCGTGCATCTTACGACCGCGGCCATTTCCTCCGTGCTGCGCCTTCCACAAAGGCTGGTAGCGCAAAGCCACCAGACTCTGCTCGCCTGTGACGGCCTGGATGATGACGGAGCCGCCATGGCCGCCGTCACCGCCGTCCGGTCCGCCGAGCGGCACGAATTTTTCACGGCGGAAGCTGGCGGAACCAGATCCGCCATGCCCCGCCTCAACATGTATTTTCGCTCTATCGACAAACATTTTCTTTCTCCCGCGCCTCCATCGCCTCTATTTTGCAAATTCGCGTCGCAAAGATTCCTTCTTGTCTTCGCGTTTCGCTTCCAACTGACGGATGTCTTCCGCCAAATGGTCTTCGAATTCCTTCAATTTTGCAGCATCATCCGCGACTTTCAGCCTGTCAGACTGAGCCTGCAGTTTGATCTGCGCAAGCCGTGCATCAAATTCACGGTCAATTTCATTAAACTGTGCCTTTTGCTCCTCCGTGTATTGCCGGTTGTTGCCCCCCAGCCGTTCCATCGCCAACTCAAACGCGCTTTTCATGTTCTTCACCCTGTTGTCTGTGACCCATTCATGTAAAAACCTATACTATAATGCATTTTTTGCGACAACATAGGAATGAAATCTTGAAAATATGCATCTGTGATGTTACGTTTTTAGAAATTACGGGATGCAGATGGGTTGTCTGCGTTCATTTTGTTCAAAAACAAGGGGAGGTAACCAAATCATGGCGAGTCATTCACAGGAAATTTACACAGGCATTGAAATCGGCACGGCGACGATCAAAGTCGCCATCTGCTCTGTGGCGGACGACTATTCCGTTACGCTTTTGGGATGGGGGGAGGCGCCGTCCATTAAAGTCATCAAAGGGGAAGTCAAAGACCGCGATTTTGTCTGCCAACAGCTCGCGCGTGCTGTGAAGCAGGCAGAGACGGAGGCGCAAATTCCTATTTCGGAGACATTTGTGACGCTTTCGGTCGGTGGTCGTTTTGTCAGTCTTGTCCGGACGGAGGGCACGGTTTCCTTTGAAACAGGAAACATGCAGATTACGGAAGAGCACATCATCGCCGCCGAGAGGCAGGCGGTTTTTGTTCCGAAGGATGATTCCCAGATCGTGGATTGTCAATACACACGTTACTACCGTCTCAACAAGGATGAGATTCTTCTTGCGCCTCCCGTGGGCAGCTATTCGTCGTATATCCTAGTGCAAAACGAGTCCATTGTCTTTCAGCGTCGATATCTGGAGGCCTATGCATCGATTGCGGCGGATGTCATCGAAGGGCCACCGAACGCGGTTGCCTATACGCCTTTGGCGTTGGCCTTCGCGGCTTTCCAGCGGAAAAGCAGCAATACGCCGTCGGATGGCTTCCTTATTATAGACATCGGGGCAGGCGTCACGACGTATGTCCTCTACACAGGGCGGGATTTCTTTACGATGGGACAGATCACGGTGGGTTGCGACCACGCGGCGAACGACCTTTCCGTTGCTTTCTGCCTTCCGATTAATTCGGCACGTAAAATCCTCCGCGACTTTGGAAATCTCCAATGTTCCGTCATGCCGGAAGCCGATGGCCGTCGCCGTTATATTGCGGCGGAAATGGAAATCAACGGATCGATGCAGAACATTCCTGCGGCGAGAGTCGAGCAGATTGTGCAGCTGCGTTTCCAAGAGCTTTTCAACATTATCAACAAGAAAATCAAAGATGAGGACGCCTGGCAGTGGGCCACGGGAGGCGTCATGATATGCGGTGGCGGCGCACGGATTCCGAAAATCCAAGAGCTTGCAAGCACGGTGTTTAATCGTCCAGTGGCCATTGCCCGTACTGCCAACGCCGAAGGTCGGGCGGATATCGTCGATTCACCGGTCGCGCTCGTCCCGTTGGGGCTGGCCAGATTCGGCAAGCAGAGCTATGACATTGAAAATCAGAATCATCCGCATGACACTGCGGGGAGGCTGAGGAATTTTATAAAGACCATGCTCAATTGGTAACATGTCGCATAGATGATTTGTTTCAGCAACAGGGAGGGAAATAAAATATGGATTACGATATCGATCAGGAATTTGAAAATAGTTACGAACAGACGAACATGCTGATGGTCGGCGTCGGCGAAAGCGGTTGCCAGACTGTTGCCGTCATCGCCAAGGACTTCAACATACCGGGGCTTCGTCCTGTTTTGGCGGACAAGCGTGTGGCGCTTTCCAGCTTCCGATTTGTGAAGGCGGAACGCATTGATTTGGATGTCGAATGGCGTGAAGACTATAAGAGATGCCTGCAAGGCGTCAATTATGTCTTTATCCTCGTCAAATTGGGTGGCGAGCATGAAATAAACGCGGTGAAAATCATGGCGGAAGTCACGGCGGACATGAATGTTCCGTTTGTTGTTTTCGCACGCATGCCGAGCCATCGGTTGACAAGTGCCGCGGAACAGAAGGCGGCGGATAGCGCATTTGAGATGTTGAGGAGGCTGGCGAATGCAAGCGTCGTCATTCCGGACGATACGCTTTTCCAGACCATTCCGAATGCGGACAAATTGACTGTGAAAGCGGCCTATGAACGTGCAACGAAATGGTTTGCGGAAGCGGTGGCCGGTGTGGCCCGCCCGTTTGCCGCGGAGAATATTTCCGACACCAATGCCGCGCGTCTTGAATGGCTTGTCAAGCGGAAGAATGCCACATGTTCAGTCGGTTTTGGTTGGGGAAGTGGTTCGGATGCAGCGGATGAAGCCATTGAACGGCTCAAGCAGTCGCCTTTCCTGAAAGGCTCCACGGAAGCCTTCGCAGTGGATGCGGCTCTTGTCATCGTCAGTGTCGCGCCAAATGTGACCAATGACCGTGGCCAGCAGGCCTTGAGACAGGTCAAAGGCATTTTTGACGAGACGATTCTTCTGCAAAGCTGCCTCTGTGTCGATGCCACGCTTGAGGAAGACATTCGTATCACGGCACTTCTGCGGGCGACAGAACAGGCTGAGCCAGCCGAACCGGTCGTGAAGCCCGATACGGAAACAGAGAAGCAGAATGTCGAACCGTCGCGCAGACGGACACGCAAAGCGAAAGGGGCGGACAACCAGATGATGCTTGTGTTCCGTGAAGATGATCTTGGCATTTTCAGTGCCAAGGAGCCGACGAAATACTGCGGGGAGAATTTGGATCTGCCAACCTATTCCCGTCTCAATCTTTAACTTTGTATGCGTTGATTCCATTGTTCATATATAACCCGAACGCCATTTACGGGCTAAACAAATGAAGGAAACATCATGGAAGAAAAATTAGAGAACATCGCAGCCTTGTCTCAGAAATACGGCTCGGACCCGAGCTATGTTTTTCTCGGCGGCGGCAACACATCTGTGAAGAATGAAACAGAGCTTTACATCAAGCCCAGTGGCGTCGCGCTGGCGACCATAAAGCCGGAGCAGTTCCTCTGCATCAGCCGTGAAGCGTTGAACCGCCTGTTCACAATGGAAATGCCTAAAGATGTGACCGCCCGCGAAGCCGTCGCGAAATTCATCTTGGAATCCTCTGTTCGTCCGCTTGGAGCGGGCCGTCTGTCCGTCGAAACGCCGTTGCATGGCGTCATTGACTACACATATGTCGTCCATCTCCATCCTGCGCTCGTGAACGGCATGACCTGCGCCAAAGACGGCAAAAAAGTCTGCAAGCGCTTGTTCCCGGACGCGTTATGGATTGAATACACGGATCCGGGCTGCACGCTTTCGTTTTTCGTGAAAAAGCAGCTGGACGCCGTCAAGGCGAAGACCGGCAAGCAGCCGAAAGTCTTCTTCCTGCAGAACCATGGCGTGTTTGTCTCCGCCGATACGCCAAAGGAAATCGACGCCCTGTACAAAAATATCATGAACAAGCTGAAAGCTGAGTACAAGAAGGCCAAAATTTCCATTACCGCGCCGAAGCTTCCCGCCGCCGCAGATGAAGACGTCTTTGAAAACGCACCAGTTTTCCGCCAGCTGCTAGCCAATGACGAAGGCGTCCGCCCCGTCGTCCACTGTGTTGGAAATGCCCTGCCGTACGGTGGGCCGCTCACGCCAGACCATGTCGTGTATGCGAAATCGTTCGCCTATGTCGGCGATGGTTCGGCTGCCAGCGTCGAAGCCTTCAAGAAGAAATACGGCTATGCTCCTAAAGTCGTGTGCGTCAAGGATAAAGCATTGTTTGTCACGGGAGACACGCCGAAGGATGCGGATGCCGTGGCCATCGCTCTTGAGAACGCGCTTCTCTGTCAGAAACTGACGGACGCTTTCGGCGGTCCGAACTTCCTGACGGAAAAACAATATAAATTCATTGAAAATTGGGAAGTTGAATCGTACCGTCGCAGTGTCAGTCTCAAAGGCGTGGCAGGCGGCCGGTTGCAGAACCGCATCTGCGTCGTGACCGGCGGCGCTCAAGGCTTTGGCCTTGGAATCGCGGAATATCTGGCGGAAAACGGCGGCATCATCGTTGTGGCGGATCTCAATCTCGAAGGTGCGCAGGCGACAGCTGATGAATTGTGCAAGAAATACGGCGCGAAACGCGCATTCGCCGTTGGCGTCAACGTTTCCGATGAAGAATCCGTCGAAGCCATGGTCAACACGATCGCCCGCGAAGTCGGCGGCATTGATCTGTTCGTCTCCAACGCGGGCGTTGTCCGTTCCGGATCCGTCATGGAATTGACGCTAAAGGATTGGAACTTCGTCACAAACATCAACTACACGGGTTATTTCCTCTGTTGCAAACATGCCGCGCGGCTGATGTCGAAGCAGATTGTCAATGGAAAAGGCCGCTGGACTGATATCGTGCAGGTCAATTCCAAGTCCGGTTTGGAAGGCAGCAACAAGAACGGCGCGTATGCGGGTTCCAAATTTGGTTCCATCGGTCTTACGCAAAGCTTTGCAAAGGAATTGGTTGCAGACTGCATCAAAGTCAACAGCGTCTGCCCGGGCAATTATCTGGACGGTCCGTTGTGGAGCGATCCTGTCAAAGGATTGTTCGTGCAGTATTGGAAAGCGGGCAAGGTTCCGGGCGCCAAGAGCGTCGAGGATGTCCGCAAATACTACATGGACAAAGTTCCGATGCGTCGCGGCTGCTTCCCGGCGGATGTCGCCAAAGCCATTATCTACTGTGTTGAGCAGGATTATGAAACGGGTCAGGCCATCCCTGTGACCGGCGGTCAGAACATGTTGCACTAACGTGATATAGGTCAGCGGGGCGTCTTTTCAAAAAGGCGCCCCGTTTTGTTTTGCATCATTGCTTGAAAAGCGATTGAAATCTTTGCGACAGAATAATTATGGATTATCAAGACATCAATGCGGAAACCATCGACAGATGGGTCGAAAATGGTTGGGAATGGGGCAGGCCAATCAGTCATGAAACATTTGTGAAAGCAACGCGAGGTGATTGGCAAGTTGTCCTGACGCCGACAAAACCTGTTCCGCATGAATGGTTTGGAGATCTTCGCGGGAAGAAATTGCTCGGCTTGGCAAGCGGTGGCGGACAGCAGATGCCAATCTTCGCCGCGCTTGGAGCGGATTGCACGGTTTTGGACTATTCCAAGAAGCAGTTGGATAGTGAAAAAATGGTGGCGGAAAGAGAAAAGTATTCGATTCGCATCATTCGTGGCGACATGACGAAGCGGTTGCCGTTCGACGATGGCGAATTCGATTTAATCTTCCATCCTGTATCCAATTGCTATGTGGAGGAGGTCAAACCGATTTGGAAGGAATGTTTCCGTATTTTGAAGCCCGGCGGATGGTTGCTTGCAGGAACGGATTATTTTATCAATTTCATGGTTGACGATGATGAGACGAAGATTGTCAACTCATTGCCGTTCAATCCTTTGAAGAATCCGGATCAGATGGCGCAAGTGCTACAAAGCCAGTCTGGCGTGGAATTTTCACATTCGTTGGAAGAGCAAATCGGCGGTCAGCTGGAGGCGGGCTTCATCTTGAAGGAATTGTATGAAGACACCAATGGGCAGGGCCGTCTGCATGAACTGCATATTCCGACGTTTCTTGCGATGCGTTCACAAAAACCTGTAAAATGATTTTGAAAAGACATGGCAAAACAAAATATCTACGACAATGAAATTTTCTTTGACGGATATACCAAAATCCGTGAAAATAAGAACAATGCAAACATATTGTTTGAAATGCCTGCGTTGTATTCACTAATGCCGCCGCTGGAGGGCAAAACCATCCTTGATCTTGGTTGCGGCTTTGGAGAACATGACATGCATTATATCCATTGTGGTGCCGCAAGCGTCGTAGGCATCGATATTTCTGAAAAGATGCTGACTGTTGCGAAAGCGGAGAACAGTCATCTGAAAATCACCTATCTCCATATGCCCATGGAGGAGATTTCCGTCATTCAGGAGAAATTCGATGTGGTGACCAGTTCGCTGGCCATGCAGTATGTGGAGGATTACAAAACGCTCGTTCATGATGTCTATGAATTGTTGAATGACAACGGTTTGTTCATTTTTTCACAGGAACATCCCATGAATACATGCTTTTCAGGCGGAGACCGATGGACGCGGGATGAAAACGGGCGGAAGCTGTATGCGAATATTTCAAATTACGGTGTCGAAAAGGAATGGGAAAGCACGTGGTTTATCGATCATGTGAAACGGTACCACCGGACATTTTCCACTGTCATTAACACATTGATAGATGGTGGGTTCGCCATAGAGAAAATCATTGAACCCATTCCATCGGAAAAGATGCTGGAAGAGCATCCTGAACAAGATGATTTGCTTCACAAGCCGGATTTCCTGCTGGTCAGGGCGAGAAAGACAAATTAGATGAATTGATTGACAGGAAAAATATAAAAGAAAGGCTATATTGGGCATGCAGTAGGAAAACAACAGTCCAAATGCATCCTTTATGAATTGTGACGCAGCAACGATTCCTTTTTCTGCGAAGGAGATGTCAATATGACGCTTGGAAAAAACAGCACCTTGATTGCCGCCATAACGGGTGGATTGATCGTGGCGGTGATTTTGATCATCGGCATGATCTGGATGGGGCGGAGCGCGTCGCAAAGCACGGTGAAAGCCGTGCGTTCTGTCAGCTTGCTGTATTTGAATGAATTGGCTGGACGGCGAAAGAAAGTTGTTGAAGACACGTTGAACAACAATATCGCGACCATCAAGGTCGCGACAAATCTGATGGAAGAAGATGATTTGAAGGATCTTGAGCATCTGCAAGCCTTCCAGACGAGAATGAAAAAGCTTTTCAAGCTGGAAAAGTTCGCTTTTGTCGATACGAAAGGCTTGATTTACACATCCTTAGGCATGCAGACGGATATTGACAAGTATGAATTCAACCATAAGACCATCAACGGGCCGGAAATCTCCATCAAAAATGTGGCGAATGAAGACAGGAAGGCGGTTATCGCCGTTCCGGTGGATATTCCGTTCAACGGGGAGAAGTTCACCACTTGCTTCATGGAAATGGACATGCATGAAATGCTTGCCGGCGTGTCCATGACGTCTCAGGATGAAAATGTGACGTTCAACAACATCTATTCAGCGGAAGGATATGCCTTGAGCAATCTTGTGCTTGGCGGAAATGCAACCGAATACAATCTGTTCGAGGCGATGAACCATGCTGAATTCGACAAAGGCTATTCCCTTGAGAAAATGATGCAGGATTTCACGGAGAGGAAGAACGGCGTCGTTTCCTTCACGTATGAAGGGCAGGAGGAGACGCTATGCTATATACCGATTGCAGGCACGGACTGGATGCTGACCTATCTGATTCAGGAAAATGTCATCCGCGACAAAATCATAGGCGTCAACAAAAAACTCATACGGGACAGCGCCATGCTGTCGATACTGAACGCCTTGGTTCTTCTCGGTATTTTTATGTATATCATGAGACAGAACAAGGAGAACACGCGTCTGCTTCTGGCGAAGGAGACGTCAGAAGCGGAATTGAGAGGGAAGCAGGCGGAGCTTGGCGAGCGTATCGTCTTGCAGGAGAAGCTCATCCAGCAAAGCCATGCGTTGAGCGACGCATTGACGGCCGCCGAGGAGGCCAACAAGGCCAAGACGATTTTCCTTTCCAACATGTCCCATGAAATCAGAACGCCCATGAACGCCATCATCGGGCTGGACAACATCGCCTTGCATGATCCGGAGGCGACACCGAAAATCAAAGACTATTTGACCAAGATTCGCGACAGCGCCCATCATCTGCTGGATTTGATCAACGACATTCTGGACATGTCCCGCATCGAATCCGGAAGAATGACGCTGAAGAACGAAGAGTTTTCGTTTTCTGATTTGATTAAGAATATCAACACGCTTTTCAGTGGTCAATGCCAGGAGAAAGGATTGGACTACCAATGCCATATCAATGGACAAATCGACGACTACTATATTGGTGACAACATGAAATTGCGCCAAGTCCTGATCAATATTCTGGGCAATGCCGTTAAATTCACGCCGTCTGGCGGGAAGGTGGGTGTGGAAGTCGAACGAATCGCGTGTCTAGACGATAAATCGACGCTGCGTTTTGTGATCAAGGATACTGGTATTGGAATGAGCAAGGATTTCCTGCCGCATATCTTCGATGCATTTGCGCAGGAAGATTCCTCCACGACGAATAAATACGGCAGTTCCGGACTTGGTTTGGCGATAACGAAAAACATCGTCGAGCTGATGAACGGTAATATTCAGGTTGAAAGCGAAAAAGGAAAAGGGACGACATTTACCGTTACAGTGACGTTGATGAATTCCAAGCTGTCCAAGACAGAAGACGAAGACATCAAAATCAATCCGCAGGAGATGAGTGTGCTGATTGTGGATGACGATGAAATCGCCGGCCAGCATGCAAAACTGGTGCTTGAAAAAATAGGCATCGCGTCTGATTTCGTTAATTCCGGCAAAGAGGCGATTGAAATGGTTAAACTGCGTCAAGCCAGACGGTTGCCGTATAATCTGATTCTGGTCGATTGGAAGATGCCGGAAATGGACGGAGTGGAGACGGCGCGTCAGATACGGGCCATTGTCGGAAATGAATCGGCCATCATCATTCTGACGGCTTATCGGTGGGATGATATTCTGGATGAGGCGCTTGCGGCGGGTATCGACAGTTTTATCGCCAAACCGTTGTTCGCGTCCGCTTTCATGGAAGAGCTGCAAAGTGCTCTGAAGAAGAAGAGAAGCATGTCCAAAAACAATATCCAAAAAGCGGATTTGAAGGGACGCAAGATTCTTCTGGCGGAAGACGTCCAAATCAATGCGGAAATCATGATTATGGTTCTGGAAACGCGTGAGATGGAAGTGGATCTTGCCAAAAACGGAAAGATTGCCGTGGAGATGTTCGAGTCCCATCCGGAAGGATATTATGACGCTATTCTGATGGACATGCGCATGCCAGAAATGGATGGTCTGACCGCAACAAGAACGATTCGTGCGATGGATCGTGCCGATTCAAAGGAGATTCCCATCATCGCCTTGACGGCGAACGCCTTTGATGAAGACGTCCAAAGAAGCATGCAGGCGGGGCTTAACGCCCATTTGAGCAAACCGGTCGAACCGGATTCATTGTATGAAACGCTTGAAAGCCTCATAAAAGACTAAAAGGAGAAAAAAGATGCAATACAATGTTGAAGGTGGCAATCTGCCCGTACTGAAAGTTATATTGGAAGCAGGAGAGCAAATCCAATGCGAAGCGGGCGCGATGTCATGGATGGATGAAGGCATCGAAATGCAGACGACGGCAGGCGGTCTCGGTAAAATGCTCGGCCGCATGTTTACCAATGAAAGTGCCTTCATGAACACATACATCGCCAACCAAAGCGGTGAAATCGCTTTTTCCGCCAAATTTCCGGGCTCCATCAGAGCAGTGGAAATCACTCCCGGAAACGGGCTGGTCATCCAGAAAGGTTCTTATCTGGCGTCCGCTGGTGATTTGACGAACGAAGTCTATTTGCAAAAGCGATTAAGCACAGGATTCTTTGGTGGCGAAGGATTTCTGATGCGGAGATTCACTGGTACTGGAATCGTTTTTCTGGAAATTGACGGTTCTGCGCATGAATATGAACTTCCTGCAGGCGCTTGCAAGATTATCGATACCGGTTATCTGGCGGCCATGACCGAAAGCTGTTCCATGGAAATCCGTTCCGTCAAAGGGATTAAGAACATGCTGTTCGGTGGCGAAGGCTTCTTCAACACGGCGGTGAAGGGCCCAGGCAGGATCATTATTCAAAGCATGCCGATCAGTTCCACCGCCATGGAACTATACAAGTTCCTGCCGCATTCTCGCTGATAAAACTGTAGTTTCCGCAAACAAAAGGGCAAATGCCATGTCGGCTTTGGACAAATATCTGAAACAGTGCAACGAAGTGTATCACACGACGTTGGATCCGTGCAAGTTCGGATGTGTGCGAATTCATCTTGTGCCGCCACGGAAGGTGGATTTCGGCACGCCGTGGTCCGTTATTCTGAATGGCTACCATGTGCTTCCTATCCAGACGTCATGGGCCATTCTTCTGAAGGAATTCATTGAATGTCTCAACAAGACGAATGGACAGAGCCTGACGGATGCGGATGTCATCAAGCTTGTCAATGAAGTCGTGGAAAATGTTCAGAAATTGTTCAAAAAAGCGAAGGAGACGGACATCCGCTCGGATTTGATTGATATTGTAAATACCTTAAAAGCCGTAGCATATGGTGAAGAGCCGCCCACGGAGATCGGTCATCTGACGTTGGCGGAATATTCAGACTGCATGAAGGCGCCGCACCGTGTCGATCTGCTCGTTTCAGCCATGGAAAAAGACCATATCTGGAATTGCAACCAACATTGCCTGCACTGCTACGCTTGCGGCGAACGGCTGGCGAGCGCCGTTGAATTGCCGACGAAGGATTGGATGACCATCATCGACAAGTTGAAAAAAGCCTGTGTTCCTGCTGTCACGTTCACGGGCGGCGAGCCGACGATGCGTAGAGATTTGGTCGAATTGGTCGATCACGCCCGTTGGTTTGTGACACGGCTGAACACCAACGGTCTGCTTTTAAGCAAGGAATTGTGCAAAAATCTCTATGCGGCGTCGCTGGACAGCGTGCAAGTGACGTTCTACTCCAGTGACAAGGAGATTCACAACAAATTAGTCGGCGGCGACCATTTTGACGCGACGGTGGATGGTATCCGCAACGCCTTGGAGGCGGGGCTGGATGTCAGCGTCAATACGCCGTTATGCTCTGTCAATCAAGATTATGCGGAAACGCTGCATTTTCTGAAACGTCTTGGCGTCCACTATTTCTCCTGCTCGGGGCTGATACCAAGCGGAAACGCGCTGCGCGGACCGTCATCCGTCACACGGTTGAGCCAAGAGGAAATTACAGCCGTCGTCCAGAAAGCGTGGCAATACTGCAAAGAGCATGAATTGGAACTGTCGTTCACGTCGCCTGGCTGGATAGACGAGCATGAATTGCTGCGGATGAAGATGGTCGTGCCATCATGTGGAGCATGCCTGTCCAATATGGCGGTGGCTCCGAACGGGCAGCTGATTCCCTGCCAGTCATGGTTGCATGAAGACGGACTAGGCAATCTGTTGGAGCGTGAATTCAGTGACTTATGGGATTCAGAGCGTTGTGTGGCGCGGCGTCGGGAAACTGTTGTCGCGGCGAAGAGCTGCCCATTGAGTAAGGAGGCGCGGTCATGAAAAAGATTCTGCTGATTGCGATGATTGCGTTTTGCGCTGTGGCGTTCGCGGACAAGGCGTTGGACGAAATCCAGTCTTATGAAATCTGTGTTGAGCCGCGTGAAGACGCCACGTTGGACATGCGCTATAAGATTTCGTGGAAAGTGTTGGATTCGACAACCGAAGGGCCGTTGACGTGGGTGAAGGTCGGCGTGCCGAACGGCCATCTGGACACCATCAATCCGCTTAGCGGCAACATCCGCAAGGCAAGGTATTATGAAGAAAACGAACAGTACATCCGCTTGGATTTGGACAGGGCTTATAAGGCGGGCGAAACGGTCACGTTCGAATATTCCTTCCATCAACGGTACATATTCCAATATAATGAAAGCAATGATACGGTGTTATATGATTTCACGCCGGGCTGGTTTGACGATATCGATGTGAAGTCGTTGATTGTCCGTTGGAAGGCGGATGGCGTGAAGTCCTGCTCAGAGGAAACACAGAAAGACGGATACTACGTTATGGCAACATCGTTGCCTAAAGGCCGTAGGGCGTCCATCACGGTGAAATACGACAAATCGCATTTTCCAAGCATCAACGTGCAGGAAAATGCAGATGTGGCGAGAAAGAAAGGCGGTTGGAAGAATTTCGTCAATGGTTTTCTAGACTGGCTGCCTGTCATAATCATTTCTTTCATTTTGCTTGTCCAAATAGTTGGTGGCTCAATACGATACACAAAACGCGAAGATCCATATTATTACGCACGCGGCTTCGTGCCGAAAGCGAGGGCTTTGGACAAGCCGATCATGTATTTCATGAGGCCGGTATTCGGCTTGGGGCCGCACGGTAAGAAGTACAATCCGCCGCCGAAAGGCGGCCTCCATTGGGCGACTCCGGAGGAAAGAGAAAGGAGTCGTATTTTACGTGGATACCACAGTCATGGCGGTGGTGGTTGTGCGTGCGCATGCGCATGCGCATGTGCTTGCGCAGGCGGCGGAAGGGCTGGTTGCGCACGGAAGGATTTTTACCATCCAAAGCTGACAACGGATCAATTGGAAAAGGCCATTACAAAATAAAAATAATAATAAAAAGGAGCATCATGCCGAAACATATCCTCTTCCTGTTCACGGATCAGCAACGGCGCGATACGATTCATGAATTGGGCAACGCCGATATCCAGACGCCATCGTTTGACGCGTTGGCGCGGGAATCGACCGTCTTCGACTGCGCCGTGACGCCGTCGCCTGTCTGCGTTCCAGCCCGCATGTCCATGCTGTCTGGCCAGTATCCTGCGCGGACTGGTTGTACGAACAACAACAAGAACTTAGCCTATACAGGCAAAGGCGTCTATGACGCTTTGACGAAGGCGGGCTACCAGTCTTGTTGCGTCGGCAAAATGCACCATGTGACGGACTATTATGGCTCCATCGGTTTCTCGAAGCGTTACACGCAGGAGGAACTGTCCGCCCCAGAAGACGACTACACGCAGTTCATCATGAAAAAATATCCGTACGTTTTCGACTACAATGGCGTCCGCACGGAGATGTACTACGTGCCGCAAGTTTCACCGCTTCCGCCGGAAGCGCATCCAACACAATGGGTTGCGGACAGAAGTCTGGACTATTTGGACAGCGTTGATCCGTCAAAGCCTGTCTTTTTGATGTCGTCGTTCATCCATCCGCATCCGCCGTTCTGCCCGCCCGCGCCATGGAACAAATTGTATCGTGATGACTTGTCGTTGCCGTATGTTCCCGAGCATATAGAAGACTTTGCGGAATTGGTCCACGGCCGTTTCAAGCTAGACAACATGGGTGTTTCTGAACGTCAAATCATCCTTCTGAAGAACTACTACTACGCGTGCGTCTCCTTCGTCGATTATCAGATTGGCCGTATCATCGCCAAATTGAAAGAGAAAGGCATGTACGACGACACGATGATCATCTTCTCGACGGATCACGGCGAACTGCTTGGCGACTACAATTGCATGGGCAAGCGGACGATGGTTGATGCGGCCGCCCATATTCCGTTGATGATTCGTCGGCCAGGCGACAAGCCACACCATTGCAAGGACTTAGTGTCGCTTGTCGATATCGCGCCAACGTTGCTGTCGTATGCGGGCATCCCCTATGATTCCGCCGAATTTGACGGTCTGGACATGTTTGGAAATCAGAAGCACGACGTGGTTTTCTCACAGTACGCGACGCGTAAAAAAGGCGCCTACATGGTCTGCGATGGTACGGAGACAGGCGCGGGCAAGTTGGTCTATAACGCGCCAGACGACCGTTATTACTTCTTTGATACCTTCCCGGATGATCGTGACAAATACGAAGAGCTTAAAGACACGGAACATGTGAAATCGCTTAAGGCTAGATTGGACGCTTATCGCGCAAGCGAAGTGCTCATGGATCCGCATCCTGCCTCCGCTGAAAAGCAGACCGGTGGAAAGAACAACACGCATTACGCAGGACGGTTGGACCATGTCATGCGCCATGACGAAGAGGCGGGCCGCATCCCGCCAGGCTATACCATTGATTTGTAATCCCTTCCATCCTCTTTCTTGTATCCCTTGAATCTCTTGAATCCCTTTTATCCCTAGAAAAAAAGGAAAACATCATGAAAAAAATATGGCTCTTGTGTATGCTTCCATTGGTCGTGTTCGGACAGAACATGTTGCAGAACACAAATTTTGAGGAGAAAGGAGAAGACGGAATGCCCGCGCATTGGGATAAACATTGCACGGGTGGTTCGAAGGCCGGCATGACGTCGGACGCGCCATACAGTGGGCAAGCCTGCGGATATATCACGAAAATCAAAGACGGCAAGAGCCATGTGGCAGCGTTGTGCCAAGGGTATCTGCCTGTCGAACCGGAGACAGAATATCTATTGACGGCGATGGCAAAAGGGCAGGGCAGCCTGTTCGGCTATGAATACGGTGAAAATGACAAATGGCTGAAGTGTTCGCCTAGTGCCATTGTGCGGAGTGTTGAGTGGGTTCCGATTTCCATTCGCTTCAAGACATCAAAAGATACCAAAAAGTTTCAAGTCCGCTTTGAACTTTTTGGTAAAGAAACGGAAGGTGAAGGTTGGATTGATGACGTGCGTTTTGGTTTGCCGAAACCGCAGCCAGCCAAGCCTGACAATTTCCGCTGTGAATACAATCCGCAGGCGAAATCGGTGAAACTTTCATGGACGCCCGTGGAAGGCATGCGTTATTATATCGCGCGTTCACGGTATCCTGATAACACGGAGGCAAATACTTATGTCGGAAATCTAACTGGCGGAGAGTATGAGGACAAGGATGTTCCAGAGGATTGGGGGCGCGCATTTTATCAACTGACGGCGGCGGATGAATGGCATCAGCGGTCGGACGCGACGGATAATCAGGAAGTTATGCTTCGTCAGCCTAATGAGAAAGGAAACATCATCTTGTGGACAGACAGTGTGATAAACAAATACCGCCGCTATGCGTCGCCGAAGGAAGATGAAGCGAAGCCGTCGCTGTCGATCTCGCTGGCCATTCGTGAAACAGAGGCGAAACAGATTGTAATTTATGCGGATAAAGCTCCTATTCAAGGACTTAACGTTGCGGTTTCGGAATTGAAGAATGCCGATGGCGCGGTGGCGGAAAATCTGGAATTGCGGCTGTTGCAAGTCTGCTATACGATGGTTCGCAAGGCGACGTGCGATCCGAAATTAAAACTCAAGCCCGGTTTGTATGCAGACGCGTTGCCGCCGCTTCAAGATGCCATTGATGTACCATTGGAAGCAACGCAATCCATTTGGGTTCAGGCAGAAACGAAGGCTGGTTGCAAGCCTGGAAAATATGCAGGAACGGTGACGGTCACAGATAAAAACGGTTACAAAAAGGAAATTCCACTGACGGTGGAAGTCTATGATTTCGAATTACCTGTGACGCCGACTTTCAAAAGCGCCGTGGCCGTTTGGCCGTCTGGCATTGAAAAAGGCTTTGATTTGAAGCCGAATACGCCTGAATGGCAGGCGATGAGAGACAAATACTATTGGTTTATGGCGGACCGTCGTTTTGGTTCAGGCAACTTGCCGTATCCGATTCGTTCCGAAGAGGCTAAAAAGTTTTTGAACGATCCGCGCGTGGCGTCTTTCCAGATTCCCAGCGGCTGGGGGAAGAATATGAATTTGGAAAGTCTGAAAGAAGATACAGCCTATCTGCGCGAAAACGGCTGGCTGGATAAAGGCTATGTCTATTGCTTTGACGAACCAAGCAAGTCGCAATATGATTATGTCGTGGAACTTGCGGAAAAAGTCCATTCGATTGGAAAGGATGTGCAGTTCTTGATGACGGTTCAGCCGGAGGACAAGTTGTTGGATCATGTTGACATCTGGGTTCCACTTCTGAACTATATCAATTTTGACAAACTGTACGCTCGTCGCAAGGCCGGACAGCATATTTGGTGGTACACCTGCTGCTGGCCGAAAGCTCCGTATCCGACATGGCTGATTGACGATTGCGGCATGTCCCATCGTGTTTATTCATGGCTATTTGTGAAATACGGCATCGAAGGCATGCTGTATTGGTGCGTCGATGTCTATACCATGTATAGAAACGGCGCCTACCAGCCTGAATGCAAAGTTTGGGAAGAGGCTGAAATGTTCCCGGGCGCCAATGGCGATGGCTTCTTGACATATCCCGGCAAGCAGGTCGGCATCGATGGTCCTGTGACAAGCATCCGTCTGGAGATTCTGCGTGACGGCAATGAAGACATTGAGTACTTCAATATCTACCGTAATCTGCTGGGCAATGATTTGGATGCGGAACGTCAAATTCAGAATATAATTGCTCCTGTGGCCGTTGATTTAACGCATTGGGACCATGATCCGAAGATGCTGGAAGCCCAGCGTGATGCATTGGCGCGGAAGATCATGGCATTGAAAAACTTAAGGCATTAATGCCTTAAGTTTAGCTGAAAGCTTAAAGCCGAAAGCTTAAAGCAAATGCAGATTCTTTGTATGTCTGCATTATACACTGTTTTTGAGCCTGATTTTCATCTGTGATTTTCAGAACCAGCCTTGGCGCCGGAGGCCGTTGAATTCTGCTTGGTTTATATTCCGTTTATAACTTAGAATCTTATGTTTTTTTCGGCCTCGGCGGCAAGGCTATCTGTGAAAAAATCTGTGTAATCTGTGTGTTCTGTGGTTTCTTAAACAAAGAAATTAGAGCAGTAACTTATGAAATTTTGCAAATTATGGTTTCTGGCAATGGGCGCCATGGCGGTCATGGCGCAGGATGGCGAACAGATGCTACAGGAGCGGCTGGAGCGCAATCCCGCTTGGAAACGCGCCCAGCAAACACCTGCATACGATAAACTTGCGCCTTCTGGCTTCGTACAAGACGAAGCGGAGAAAGCGCGGCAGCGTACAGCTGGCGAAGAGCTGAAGAAGCAAGTCGCCGCCGCCATTGCGGAAGGTCGTAAGGAGTTCCGCATGAAGCGCGGCGAATATCGTTTCGCCGACAACAGCGGATGGCATTTCGACCGTGTGCAGGATTTCACGCTGGACGGGCAGGGCAGTACATTTTGGTTTGAACGGCCCATGTCCAAAATTGCCGACAATCCGCAAAGTTTGCTTTTCACAAATTGCAAAGGTATGGTTCTGAAGAACTTCCAGATTGATTTCGACCTGCCGGTCTATATTCAGGGGACGATTCTTTCCATCGCCGACGACTACAAAAGTCTTGAAATGCAGATTGACGCCGATTGGCCGAAATCAGGCATGGGTGGCGGACAATTTTCGCTCTATACGCCTGAAGGCGAATACATTCAGCAAAATACACTGATTCACGACGGCGCGACATTGCATGACGGCGACAAATTGACCGTGAAGCTGAATCCGTCGCAACTGGCTCCGTATTTTACGAAAAACGCGCATACGGAGGCTCGTGGAATGTTTGGAAAAGTGTCTGTGGGCACGTTGATTGCGTTGAATTTCCGTCGTGGCTTCACGATTCATGTGAACGGTTGCGAAAACATGACATTCGAAAACATCGACGTCTGGCAGTCGCAGGGCATGGGCATTCTGGAAAACGGTGGTGTTGGAAACAATAAGTTCTTGAATATGCGGTTGATACGCAAGCCTGGAACACGACGCATCCATTATGGGACGGCCGACCATTTCCATTCCAATTGCGTGACGCATGGTGCATTGGTGGAGAACTGCGAGTTCGCCCATACGTCGGACGACAATCTGAATCTGCATGGCAACTGGCGGTATTGCTGGAAGCAACTGTCGCCGACGACAATTGTCGTCGGCGCTCCGAAAGCGCCCATGGCGGGAACGGAATTTACGTTGCATCGCATCGGCAAATTGGAACAAGTCTCGTTTTCAAAAGTCGTTGATGTAAAGCCGTTAACAGATGAGGCGTTGCTGAAGGAAATCGCCGACATGAAGCCGCAGGCGAATGAACGGATCGCATGGCGCAGGAAGGGGCAACTGTATGTCGTGGAACTTGGCGAAGCGGTCGATCTGCCTGCCGAACAGCTTTTGGTGGATACGCATGTGGATAATGCCGAAGGATTTGTGATTCGCGGTTGCTATTTCCACGATTCGCGTTCAAGAGGAGCATTGCTGACAGGCGTTGGCGGCGGCATTTTGGAGAACAATGTCTGGAAGGATGTGTATTCTGGCCTGAGCGTCTATGAGGAGTCGTGGGGCTATGCGGAGGGCGCGATTCCGCAGAACGTGAAAATCATCGGCAACACGCTGATCCGTTGCGGCGGCATCGAGACAGGTCTTGTGCCACGCGACACGGCGCAGGGCGTGTGGGACGATTCCGTCATCCGCGATGTCGAAATCCGCGACAACTTGATTGTGGAAGGATCTTTCATCCACATCATGTATGCGGATGGTGTAACCGTCAGCGGCAACGTATTTTGGAATCCGTTGCGAACCGAACGGCGGACAGGCGATTTTTCCGGAACAAAAAACATGTTTGGCCATCCGCAATATCTTGGAATGGAACGTCATGGAGCTGTCTTCGTGACCGCCAGCAAGCATGTTGACGTGACAGACAACAAAATCTATCTTGTCACGCCAGGCGACATGGATGCCGTCCAGCTTGGCAAATACGCCGATGAGAAGACGATACGGTGCGAACGGAATGATGTGATACGGGTGAAGGAGTGAGGAGGCGGCGTGTTTCAAATGCGCATGGGAAGGATGCGCATCTGCACGACCGCTTATGGCTTATAAAGCTTATGGTAAAATAAAATCCTTTGGCCATAAATGCTTCTAGCCTTCTAGTCTCCTAGAATACTAGCCGTCGCCACACCAAAAAAACAAGCCCCGCGATATTTACTACCGCGGGGCTTGTTTGTCTTTAAGATGAACGGCTGGAATTACTTCTGGCGGATCAGGCCTTCGACCAGCTGCGTGTTGGATTCAATCTCCAACTGCTCATAGTATTCAGCCAGCTTGCGGCCTTTCTTGCGGTTTCCAAGGCTGGTCTTGATCTGCTCGGCGAGACGCTTTGAATCGTCGTCGTTCTTCAGTTCGCGTTTGTCCAGATAAACCAGATCATAGCCGGAATAGGTCTTGACAGGCTCCAGAACGGTGCCGACCTTGCCGCGATGCAACGTCTTCAGAAGACTCATCTTGTCCTTCGCGTGCAAGTCGCGATTCTGCTGGACACCCATGAAATCAAACGCTTCAGCGACAGGCTTGAAGACGATGTCGCCAGCGGCCTTGTCCAACGGTGTGCCGGCTGCCAATTCTTTATTGATGGCGGCGGCCTTCTCTTCAGCCGTCTTCTTGACGGCGGCCATGGCCGTTTCTTTCCTGTACAACATCTTCAGACGGTTGAGAGAGTCCGGATCTTCGGCGGACGGGATAGCCAGATAGGACGGCTTGACGTCTTTCAGGCAAGCCACATAGCTTGCGTTCTGGCCGGCCACCATGTAGGTGCAGGGATTGTCAGGCGTACGGCTGAACAACAGCGTCATCAGCTGTGTCTCGCGGCCAAAGCCCGGAATAGAGGTGCTCTGTGCAGAATACGGCAAATCAATGATTTCCGCATCCGGAACGCCAGCGGCGACCAATTCTTCAAAGACTTCGACCAACGCCTTCTTTGCGGCTCCGGCCTTGTCGTTTTGATCGCAGGCTTCCGTGAATCTCGTGGAGAACGCATGGGCGGCATCCGCTGCAAGGTTCTTCGTCTTTTCAGCGGTGATGGACTTCGTCAATTCAGCCTGGACCGTCGCGTCTTCATACGTCTTGCCCATGTCTTTTTCGGCCAGTTTCACGATCATCATGGAATTTTTGCTTTCCAGAATGCCGCTCACTTGGTTGATTTCCATATCCAGAACAGCCTTTGCGATGGCTTCATCCAACGTCGTGACATCGACGAGGCCCGTATCGCCCTGCTTGCTCTTTGTCAGCGTGTCTTCGGAATATTCCTCAACCAGATCCTTGAATTCCTTTCCTTCCTTCAGCTTGTTCAGGGCTTCGGTCAGTTTCGCCTTCTTGGCGGCTTTCGCGGCGTCATCGGCATTGGCGTCCAGATTGACGACGATCTTGTTCATACGAACCTGTTTCTTTTCGAATTCGGCCTTGCGGGATTCGTATTCAGCCTTCTTTTCGGCTTCCGTGATTTCGAAACGGCCTTCGAACGTCGCGGGCTTGAAAGCAACGATCTTCGCGCTGCGGAGCTCTTCTTTGAAGAACGGCATGACGTTGTCGCTGAGGAACTCCTGATACTTTGAGTATTCAGCCATCATGGCTTCTTCGTCCAATTTCTTCGCTTCCAGTTCCTGCTGGAAGGGAGTGACCAAATCCCAAACGCTCTTCAGACCAGCGACTTTGTCTTTGTAGGGAGCGATTTTTTCATTGAAGTAGGCCATCGCTTTTTCGCCGACCAACTTGTCGATGATTTTCGCCTTGACTTCGTCATTGACGGCCGCCGGCATTTCGCCAGGCTTCTGATCCGCCAGAATGGCGACATTGAAAGCGCCGATGGTCGCGACTTCCTTCGTCGCGGCACCAACTTGGTTCAACGCGCGAATGGCGCGGGCAAGAGCTCCGACATGGCCTTTCATGCCGGGGATTTCATCGCCGCTTGAGAAGAAATCGGTCGTGACGATCTTCGCGCCAGCCTCGGTAGCGAGTTTCGTGAAGCGGGCGATGGCTTCTTCGGGCTTTTCGCCAGCGGGCTTCTCCGCGACTTTGGCGGCGAGATCCGCAATAGCCTTGCGGGCGGTCTCACTGGCTTTGCGGCGGCTGACCTGCTTGCGGATGGCTTCCTTTACATCTTCATACTTCTTGTCCTTGTAAAGATGGGCTTGGCCCTTCTCGAACATATCTTTGAGTTCTTCTTCCTTCGGCTCGACCTGCGCCTTCAGGTTGGCGTTCGCCAAGACATCATCGACTGTGATGGTCGCGACAACGGCCTTCTTCTGGTCGTCCAACGTCAGTTCGCCCTTGCGGGTTTCAAAGAATTTCGTGATTTCCTCTTCCGACGGAGTGGAATCTTTGGAGACGTTCATCGCGTATTCATACTGGCTGATCGTGTATTTTTCCAAATATTCATTGATTTCGTCTTCCGTCACTTCGACGCCTTCGACGGCCTTTTCTTCCAGACGGTCGATGATCAAATTCTCCTTGATGATTTCATCGAGGTCGCCGCCGCTCATGCGGTTGGGAATCATGTAGTTATTGACGAAATCAAGATAGCGCTGCTTGGAGAAATTCTCCTTTCCGCCGAAAATCGGCTGAGACTGGATCGCTTCCAGAAGTTCGGCGTCCGAAACTTTGTCCAAGCCCAGTTCATGAGCCTTGTGGAGGGCGCGCATGCGCTGAAGCGCCAGTTGCAGCAACTGCGAGTCGCCATTGTTGCGGCCGAGAGACATGCCTGTGCGCAGGATATAGCCGATATCGGCTCTGCGCATCTGCTCCATGGTCTCCTTGGACTTCAGCGTTTTGCCGTACATCTTGCCGAACGATTTCAGGCCGGGTTCACGATAGCCGCAGCTGTCCATGCCGCCGCCCAGCGAGAACACGAAAATCACACTGATGATGATGCCGAGCACGATGTACGTCTTGCGACCGTGCTTCTCAAAATAACGGTTGAAGCTACTGATGATCATGTGAGAGTCCTTATTATAGAATCAATTCCTTTTTTTGATTTCCTTATATCTTATCGTGCCATCATGCGTCTTCGCGAATCGCCTTGATGGCGGCGTCAAAACCATTCTTCGCGCCAAAAACACTGCTGCCGGCCACGAGCACATCCGCTCCGGCCGCCTTCACTTGGCGTGCCGTGCCGACGGCCACGCCGCCGTCCACTTCCAAATAAATCTTCTTTCCCGTCGCGTCGATCATCTTGCGCAAAGAGGCGATTTTCGGCAACTGGCCTTCCATGAACGACTGCCCGCCAAAGCCGGGCTCGACCGTCATAACCAAAACCATTTCAACCATTTCAAGATACGGACGCAGACTCGTCGCCGGCGTGCCCGGACGAAGCGTAATGCCCGCGCTGCAACCAAGATCATGGATTTGGCGAATCACGTCCGCCAGATCGCCGCGGCTCTCGACATGGACCGTGATATGATCCGCGCCGGCCTTCACGAACGGCTCGATGTAGCGGCCGGGCTCGGAGAGCATCAGATGCACGTCAAACGGCAAATCGCTTCCTTTGCGAATGCAAGAGACCACGCCGGGCCCCATCGAAAGGTTCGGGACGAAATGCCCGTCCATGATATCCACATGCAGCAAATCCGCGCCGCCGGCCTCCACGCCAGAAATCGCCTCGCCAAGACGGCTGAAATCCGCCGCCAGAATCGACGGAGCCACCAGGCAGCCGTGCTCAAATTTCATTTCATTCAGTGAACGGTTTTTCATCGCATTCGCCCTTTTACAACAAAAAACGGGCACAGAGACTCGTCTGTGTCCGTTTTTCATGCATGTCCGCCATGACAATACCTATGGCATTCTGGCCTCCGCCAGCCACGCATGGCTTTCCCGCATGTTGACGGCTGTTTCCTTTCAAAATCAGGCCTTCACAATCTTGTTTGACCGGATGCAGGCGGTGCAGACTTTCATCTTCACGACGGATCCGTTGACCAAGGCGCGAACGACCTGAATGTTCGGCTTGAACGTGCGCTTCGTGTTTTTCACAACGTGCAGACCGATGCCGCCTTTCTTCTTCGCCAAACCACGATACGTGATATGGCCGCCCACAACTTGGCGCTTGCCGCAAATCTCGCACACATTGCTCATTGTATTGACCTCTGTTTCTATGGTTGATGTTTTTATTGAAACCGTTGAGAAAAAACCATACTTCAACCAATAAAAAAACCGTGCTTCCCATCCCGCACGGCAGTTTTACATCTGCTGGATTCTCATCCGCAAGTATGGTCTTCGCATCGTCTCCCATCGCCGCCGACTGTCTTCCCACGCCCCCCGCGCTTTCCCACAGGCCGACTTAAATGGTTGATTTGCATGTCTTCTCCACTCAAAAGTGGGATGGCCGGGACTCGAACCCGGGACCCCCGCATTAAAAGTGCGATGCTGCTACCGACTGAGCTACCATCCCATTTGGAGGTGGAAAAAACATCTTCTAATTTACACCCCCATTCGGTTTTTTCAAATAATTCCATATTTTTTTAAAGAAAAATGCCACTTTTTCATAATTCCCCCTGTCATTTGTCATTTATTAACTTATAGTAATGCTTTCGACTTAACATCCATCCATCGAATCACGACATCGCTAGGAACCAATATGTCTATTGAAGAACAATGGCAGCAAATGCGCAAGGCGGCGACGGCCACGGAGCAGCAGCTCCTTGAGCAGTTCATCCCTTGGACAGAAGAATTTACCGCGGCTGAGAATGACACCAATGGAGCCTTCACCCATTGGCGCTCACTGGAAAAGGACACCAGGCTCGGCCTGCTGAAGGAAGCCATCGGCGGCACGATCGTTTCGCATCCAAGATGTCCGCAAGTGGAACTGGGCTTCCTCTACGCCCTCTATCAACTGCTGTGCCACCGCAGGACGTTCATCTGCAGCCCGCTGACCATTGACGGGATGTCCATCCGCCATCTGTCGGAACGGATCAACGCGATTGACAAGTTGCGCATTGATCTGCTCGGCCATAGCGTAGGCGCTGGCCACCGCCATCTTCCGGACTGCCAGAACTGCGATTTCGCGTTCGCGGACTATTTCCAGCTTTTCTCAGCCGTCAAACGCCATCCGGACATCTTCAAGAGCCAAGTCCAGGCCATTTTCATCCTGGAAGGTGACTTCAGCCTCTACGCCAACCGCATCATGGCGTTCGAACGCGGCATACCCAAAGCCACCGGCATCGTTTACAAGTCAACGGGCAAACTGCCCGAGAGCTGGAGCACGCAGGAAGATCTTCTGGATATCATGACGTATTTGAAAGACGCCAAGCTGACGCTCGCCGGATCCTCCTGCCATATCGATCCGTATATCGCGCAGGAAGACAATTTTGTCATGAGCGGGGCCTTCCGCAAGCCGCTGAAGGGAGACAAGCATCTTCCGTACTCCGCCTTTACCTACCGAAGCAACGAAGAACGCGCGTCCGGCGTCGCAATCGATGTCGCGAAAGCGAAAGGCAACGCTCTCGTCATCTGCTATTCGGATCCTGTTCTTGCGAAGATCCAGGAGGAATTCCGCAAGAGCGGATTAGAATACACTTTCACGACGCGTTCCGCCGACATCAATACATTCATGGAGATGAAGACTGGTGACGACAAGCGGAAAATCATGATTTTCCGCGGACTGCCGTCTCCGCTCGTGTTCGGAGACAAGCCGTTGTGCGACGGCGCGATTTTCATCGCGGAGCATTTCGTCAGCATGGCCGTGCATGACAAGCTCTTCACATTCAGCAAGCTCATATTCAACGAGACACAGCAGCCGCGAATCTACTTCTCCTTGGAGGACAGCCTGTTCGCCATCTATGAAGAGGACGCGCAGTTCAAGAAGCTCTTCAACATCATTGAGTTCACGGAAAAATACGACCCATGGAAGCAGATCCGCCGAGTCCTCGCCAAGGCCATGCTCAACAAGCTCCACAAAGTGCGTATGGCATGCCTCAACGAAGAGATGGTCGTCTTCACGACGTCGCTTGTCAAGGTGGCGGACTACTATTCCACCGGTTTTTCACAGCAGCAGCGGAAGGCCGCCCAGGCATCCATCAAAATGGAGGCCCTCTGCTTCTGCGGTTCAGGAAAACCTTTCAAGGAATGCCACGGAAAGAGAAAATAAAATTATCGCCTTCGTGCCGCCCCTGCATTGTCACGGAATCATCAATCATACCTTAATATAATTAATATTATGTTTATTACATTTGGCCTAGACGCGAACGACACGCCCAATCGGATCAAAGAGTACATGAAGTACGGTGCCGAGGAGTTCTTCGCGGGATTCATCCCGCGAAATTGGCTCTCCAAATACGGCTGGGAGGTATGCCCGAACCGCCGGCCGCTTGGCCATGGCTACAATTTCCTGCAAGTTTCCGATTTGCGGGAAGTTGCGAAAGCCATCCATGACAACGGTGGCAGGCTCAATCTCGCCATCAATTCCCATGACAACGGCTCCGAACGGCTTCCCTATCTCCGTTCCACCGTGGAGACCATGGAGCAGTTCGATCCGGACGGATACATCGTCGCGGATCCGGCCGTCATGTTCAGCCTCAAGGCGTGGGGCATCAACAAGCCCATCCACCTCAGCACGGGCGTCGGCTGCTTCTCCTCGGAAGCCGTCCGCTTCTTCTGCAAGCAGTTCAATATCCGCCGCGTCGTCATCCCCCGCAAAATGACGCTCCGCGAGACGAAGCTCATGATCGACAATTTGAAGGATGTGAAGGTCGAATTCGAGATCATGATCATCGGCTACCGCTGCTATTTCAACGACGAAGACTGTCATTCCGTCCACAGCGGCTCCAGACGGAATCTCTGCGGCGATGTCTCTCTTGGCAAGACGTACGTCACAAGACGCTTCCCCGACAACTGGAAGGACGTCGTCCAATCCATCATCGACGATCCGAACGGCGCCTTCGCGGAGGACTCCCTCCTCAACGAATTCCGCAAATACATGGCCCAGCCGGTGCCTCCGCCGCCAAACTTGGAGGACGATCCGCCTTACAACGGTGGTTTTGACAGTGAGTTGGCGAAAGCGGTCTTTCAGAATTGCGGCCTCTGCGCCATCAAGCCTTTCCGCGACATGGGTGTCCATTGCCTGAAAGTTCCGCTTCGCGGCAGCGCCGAGTTCAAGCTGGAATCCCTCAGGGCCGTCCACAAGGTCATGACGCATGAGAATCCCACGCCGGAATTCTGCCGGTCCATCGTCAACAGCCCGTCGTTCTGCGATGCGCTGACAAACTGCTACTACTGCGTTCCCGAAGCGCATCCCAACAAGAAATAACCAACTCCGCGGGAAAACATCATGGAACTAGCAATCTACTTCTCCAATCTCAAACGCCTGGAACAGATGGATGACGCCCTGCGGTACATCGATACCAAGAACATCTCCACCTATCTCTTCGGCACCATTTTCTCCCTCAATCCCAATCTCTACGATTATTCCATCAATCTAAGCTCCCTGACGTGGCTTCATTCCGTCCAGGAGGCGGGATTCGATTTCTCAAGGCTTTATTTCGGGCAGGAATTCTGCCAGAATTTGATTCCGTCGCCCGATGAACTCGAACAGGCCTACTATGTCAGCAAACAGCTTGGATGGGACTTCACCTATGTCACCAACGGCTATCTCACCGAAGAGGGCCACGATAAAATTCGCGCCAACATCGAGAAAATGAAGGAGATCCGCGCCAATCTGGAAATCGTTGTCAACGACTGGGGCACGCTCAACATCATCCACAACGAATATCCGCAGCTCATGGGCCATATGGTTCTCGGACGTATCCTGAACAAGCAGACACGGCTCAATCTGTTCGCGCACGTCGGCCAGATGCCGCCCGTCCACATGAGCGCTATCGACACGCCGGAGAAGGACATCCGTTTGGCGCAGCTCAAGGCTTTCCGCGACATCAGCCTCTCCAATCCGGACTATCTCCGTGAAGTGAAGAACTGGGGCTTCACCCATGTCGATCTGGACATGACACCGCAGGGCGTTGACAGGCCTGAAGACGGCTGGGGACTTTTCCTCGGCTACTACTTCCCGTGGAACTTCATCGCCGCTGCACGCAACTGCCCAACCGCTGGCGTCTTGGATCCGCAGCGTACATTTGTCATGACGGACAAGCCCTGCGGAAGAGCCTGCCAGCAATACAATTGCTCCAACCACATGCTTCAATTCGAGCAGCCGGTCGTCCAGCGAGGGACGACTCTCTTCTGCTCTTCCGAAGATTTCATCGACCAGTACTTCAGCGGAAAGCTCCCCTACGAACGGCTCATCTATGAACCGTACCTGCCCATCTGACGGCTTCTCCACCGAGCTTCCGTATTCCTTATTGTACCAGTTGATATCGTGTCCATGAAATTCCACATAAAAACCTACGGCTGCCAGATGAACGAACGCGATTCCGAAGCGCTCGCATGCCTTCTGGAAGCCGACGGCGCCGTCCCGACGGATTCAGAGGAGGACGCCGACCTGATTATCTTCAACACCTGCTCCGTGCGTGATCAGGCGGAGCGGAAGGCCGTCGGCAAGATTGGCTTCATGAAGAAAATCAAGGCTCGCAAGCCCGGCCTGATTGTCGGATGCATTGGTTGTATGGCGCAAAACCATGGCGACCAGCTTCTTAAAGACCTCCCCGTGCTTGATTTCGTCGCGGGAACGGATCAGCTCCATCGCGTGCCTGAAATCGTCAAAAACATCGTGAAGACAAGACGCAGGATCGCTGAAACGCAACTGGACAAAATCATCCGCCCCGAACTGGACGGCCATCATCTTGGCGCCGTCGTCGCGGAAGTCGCCGTCATGCGCGGCTGCGACCAGTTCTGCTCCTATTGCATCGTGCCGCACACGAGAGGTCGCGAGAAAAGCCGTCCCATTCCCGCCATCGTGGAGGAAGTCAAACGGCTTGTCGATGCGGGAACGCGTGAAATCCTTTTGCTTGGGCAGAACATCACCGCCTACGGAGTCGCGGAAGCGCGGCAGAACGGTACTTACACGAAGGATTTTTCCGCGTTCGCCGACCTTCTGGCGGCCGTCCACGAAGTGCCCGGGCTGGCCCGTATCCGCTTCACATCGCCCCACGTCCATTTCATGAACGACAAGTTCATCCAGACCATCCGCGACCTCCCGAAAGTCTGCAAATGCTTCCATGTGCCGCTCCAGTCCGGTTCAGACAGAATCCTGAAGCTCATGCGGCGTTCCTACACGTCGGCGGAATATCTTGACTGCATCCGCAAGATTCGCGAAGGGCTTCCCGAGGTCAATTTCACGACGGATGTGATTGTCGGTTTCCCGACGGAGACGGAGGAGGATTTCAACCTCACCCGCCAGCTCATGAAAGACGTCGTGTACGACATGGCCTACATCTTCCGTTATTCCCCCCGTGAAGGCACGAAATCCGCGAAGGACTATCCGGACGACGTGCCGGAGGAAACAAAGCATCTCCGCAACCAAATCCTTCTGGAGGATCTTGAAGCGGGCGCCGCCGAACGGAACGCACGCTTCAAAGACACCGTCCAGGAGATTCTCGTCGAAGGCGTCAGCAAACGCAACGCCGAACGATGGACGGGGAGGACCATGCTCAACAAAGTCTGCAATTTCCTCCCCGTGGAGGGAATCAAACCAGGCGATCTCATCAATGTGCGCATCAAACGCACGACGGCCAATTCCCTCTTTGGTGAAATCATGGCCGAATGACCGCCTCTCCCGTATGAAACGTTAAATTCTCACAGCCATCTGCTCATTTCCAGGATGATTTCTTCCAACAACAACTCCAAAGAATTGAGACTCGTCTTCGCCATTGGCGGCAAGTCATTGACAATGCCTGAAATGCAGGCCGTCGCTCACGCCTTGGCGGAATACCTGCCGCACTATGCCTCGAACAACGCCAGCAATCTGCAGGATGATTTGGTGCGCATGATAACGGACAAAGTCATCGACCATCAAGGCAACGATTTCACCTATCTTGCGGACGACCTTCTGGACTGCGCCATCAATTTCTTCTCGACGCCCGGCAGCGCTGCGGCGGCGGACGCCGTCGCGAAAGCCCTTCCGTTCATCATGCCGGACGGCGCCGCGAACTACGAACGCCTGGCCCGCGATGTCCGCAACACGTTGCTGGCGAAAGACATGAAAGCGCATCAGCGCAGCTTGGAAAATCTCCAGAAGCATTTTCCGCAGGAATACGCTTTCGCGACGCCATACCAATTCATTCTCCCGCTTCTGGATACTCCTTGGTTCCAGAATCTTCCGAATGAATTTCTGTCGTTCTGCGCACGCCATCTCATCCCGTCCATGATTGTCAATCTGAAGCCATTGGATCCTATTCTGGACTTCATGTTGCCACGGCATGACACGCTTCTCGGATTCGCCATCTACGCGATGACCGATGCGTTGATTCTCCAAGGCCGTCTCGAAGAGGCGGAAAACCTCCTGAAGAATGACCATCATGACGCCGTCATGACGCGTAAAGCATGGCTCCATTTCCTGCACGGCAATCTTCAGGAAGCGACCGCCGTCTTCTCCAACATGCTGGATACGATTCGCCGTTCGTCCTATCAGACGGACTATTATTTCAGCGCCATTACGGGCATCATCTACATTTTGGCGCTAATCCGCCAGAAGACGACGAATTCCATCAACAACGCTTTGGCCTATACCAAATTGTCGCTTGGAAATCCCTTGTGGGGCGGTGTTTATGAACATCTCCATGATTTCCTCATGACGCTTATCTACGGTGAATCACGCGCGTTCCGCACCGTGGCCACGGAACCGCGCAACAATTTCACCAAATTCTTCGCGTTCATTTTCGACTACTGGCGGGATCCGCTTCTTTTCGCGAACACGCAGCTCGCCGCCGTCCAGTCGTTCCGCAACCAGGCGGCGCAGAGCGGATATGGTCTCATCGTCGCTGAATGCGATGAACTGATCGCACGGCTTGATTCGGCATGGATTCCAAATACGCCTAGTTCGGTCGCCTTCTGGTCGGAACATCAGTGCGAATCCATTCTTCTTTGCCATGACGTTCTCCCGACATGGACTATCGAACTTAACAAGCTGCGCCATCGGATTGACGACGAAGGCCAGAAGCGCGGGACGCGTCTCGCATGGCTTGTCGAGCCTGCGCCGCCGCCCGTTTCCATGTCGTTAAGACCGATTGAACAACAACTTACAAAGACAGGCAAGTGGACAAAGGGCCATGCCGTCAATTTGGACAAACTGTTGCTTGACGTCAAGGATAAGAACAACGAATGGCCGTCGCATTTCACCAGCCAGGACATCCATGTCATTTCCATCATCCATGACCTGCGGTTGCTTGCCGACAAGGATGAAAAAGGCCTGTATGAAATGAATTTCAACCGCTTGGCTCCGCTCTTCGCCCTTATCGGGCATCCATGCCTCTATTGGGCGGACAAAGACGAGCAAGTCCCGTTGACCTGCAGGCAGTCGTCGCCGTTTGTGCGTTTGTCCAGCGATGACACGAAATTGCGCATTACCCTCCATCCGGACAATCCATGCTTCAAGCGAATCGTTCCAATCCATGATTCCGCCGATGTTTTGAAGCTTTGCGCTTTCTCCCAAATCCAGCTGGATCTTGCGCAGATCATCCATCGTGGCTTGCAGATTCCATTGCAGGCCAAAGACGAAATCCGTGAAGTCTGCGGTTTCCTGCAACGGGAACTGGATATCGTGTCGGAGATTCCGTTGGACGGCCTTGATTTCGAAGTCCAAAATGCAGAACCGACCCCTGTGCTCAATCTCGACTATTCCAACGACATTCTGACCGTCGAACTTCTTTTCAAGCCTTTCAAACAGCTTGAGCAGCTTTGCCTGCCAGATTCAGGCCCATGCGAATTCCTACCGGCCGCCATGGAAAGTCCTGTCCGCATCCTGCGGAATACGCAGCAGGAGAAACAGCAGGCCGCGCATCTTCTGGAACT
>JAFZAB010000194.1 GCA_017548425.1 Victivallales bacterium | reverse complement strand
ATGGGACGACTAGGACAAAAAGTTTGTCCCAGTCGTCCCAGTTGTCCCAGTTAAGTTACAGTTATTAGCCAATTGATTCTATATGCCTTGCTTCTCGCAGGCCTGCATGATCATGGCAATTGTTTCGTCTGAAAATCCTTGTTGCTTCATGGCTTGGATGAATTTGTCACGAAAGTGCTTCATACCTTCTTCAAAGCCTATCTTAAAGCCTTCTGCAAAACCTTTGATATATCCTTCTTGATATCCTTTGGCATAAGCTGTTCCATAGTTTTGCTGTGGGTGGATTACTGTAGCATTCTGGCCAAATAATTAGTTCATATTTTGTTACTCCATTTGTCGAGTAGCCTGTAAGATCGCGGCAATTGTTTCATCTGAAAAACCTTGTTGCTTCATGGCTTGTACTGTATGTCTTCGATTCAGTTCAACTCCATCTTCAATCCCTTTGCCATGCCCTTCATTGAACCATTTTTCATGCCCTTCTTCCAATCCCCTTTTATGTCCTTCTTCTAATCCCCTTTTATGTCCTTCTTCGAACCCTTGTTCATGTCCTTGCTCAAAGCCAATTTTCATACCAATATGCTTACCGATATGCTTACCCTTCATTTCAGCAAAATCAATGCTGTTCACATAGTAGAGATACTGCTTCTGGCTTTCGAAATACGCATTTGCCTCCATGGTCGTCAAGCTCGCCACCGCCGCTTCATAGAACAGTTTATCGAACATCTTGCCGGATAATGCGGGAGATGGCTTATCTAATTCACACAGGTGGTTGATGGCATATAGCCATTTATCCAACTGTGTCTTCAGCTCCGTCTCTTTTTTCTTGAACTTCGGTAGTTCTGCAAAGACAAATGTCAGTTTATCATAGAAAACTGTCTGAGCTTCAATGTCCATCAGCTTGACTCTGTGGAGATACGTCTTTTCATCCTTCCCGTCCGAAAAGCAGAAATTCAATAGGCCTACAGCATAGACGGCTTTCAGCTCAAAGTTCCATTTCTTGCCCTTTATAGCTTGGTCGCGGATCGGGAAGGCGGAATAGAACACGCTTCGGTCTTTGAAGAATTGGACGGGTTCGCTTTGCATTTCCACAATAACATGGTCACCCTGCTCAGTCTTGCAGTAGATGTCGAACACGGCCTTTCGATCTTCCTTCGTTGTCCCGAGCTGTTCGGGAGGAAGGAACGTCACGTCGCGGATGCATTCCTTTTTCTTGAGGCCAATGATGGCGTTGAGAAAGTCGATGAGCAGATCTTTGTTGGACTCGGTTCCAAAGAGGCGCTTGAAGCCAAAGTCCGTGATGGGGTTGATGTAGCGTTCTGGAATAAATGGATTTGTCATGGTCATTCACTCATTATCTATGGGGTGTGATTGTCGGCATGATGATAAACTAATCCCAGAACATATAATGTCAAATAAATAATGAATAAATTTGTCAATAATTCAATAAAAATCTTTTATGGTATATTGAATATGACTTTCTATGATTTTGTAGTATTATTTCACAAATTAAGAAACAAGTGGTTGATGACGTCGAAGCGGTGCTGTTTGGCGCGTACGTAGTCGCCGCTACGTGGCGTCAGGACGATGATATACAGCTGTTTCTTCACATCCAGAAAGATGGTCTGGCCGCTCCAACCGCTATGCAATAGCGATGTACCAAAGCATTCGTCGCAGGAATGATTGTCACGGATAACCCAGCCGAAACGGCGGTAACCGTCTGTCTTATCTAGCGTGTCTGGAGCAATTTCTGCAAATTCGCGTTCATCGAAAAGGCGTCCGCCATCATATTGGCCATGGCGGATGACGCAATTCAGCAGTTTTGCATAATCGTGGGCCGTGCAGAACAAGCCTGCGTTGCCTGTGCGGAAGCCGTCGCGGAAGAGACGGAATGCGATGTAGTCGGAGATTTCACCCGGCCGTTTCGTGCCGAACGTCTGGGCCAGCCGTTCCAACGGAATATCCGTCCGCGGCTTGCCCAGCGACGTTGAATCCATGCCCAATGACTGGAAGATTTCCCGCATGCAGAAATCGTCAAGTCGTTCGCCTGTAATTGCTTCGATAATCTGCGCAAGCAAGATATAGTTCCAGCAAGCATATTCCGCATGGGCCGATGGCGGTTTCGGCGGCGGCAACTGCATGAGATTCTTCATCATCGTCGCGCCGTCTTCCGCGTAATACAGCCGTTGTCCATCCTCCCGCCGCACGAAATCATTGAAACCGGAGACATGATTGGCCATCTGGCGGATTGTCACGACATGGTCCAGTTTCGCCTCATACTGCGGCAGATAGTTTGTAAATGGAGCATCGAAATCAATCAGCCCCCGTTTGTGGAGAATCAAGAGGGCGGTGACGACGGTGACGACCTTCGTCGTGCTTGCACCGTCGATGACCGTATCCAACGTCATGGGCGTATCTTTCGCAAGTGTTGCATAGCCTGCGCAATAGGAAAACAGTTCTTTTTCAGGCGTTCCAGCCAGAATCGCCTCGCCCAGAATGATTCCATCGCGGATATCGTCCGCCACGATTTTTTCAATGAATGCCTTGTTCATTTTTGTGGTTCCACCAAAACGATGCGGTCGATGTAGATATAGTTTTTGTCTGTACTGTCCGCGAAGAATTTCGGGCCGGTGAATTTCACGGATGCCCAGATTTCAAAATCTTTTTCGGCGATTTCGGGATTTGAAACATCCAGTTTTGTTGTCCAGGCACGTGTTAGATAAACATAGCCATCCTTTGGCAAGTGGATGATTCGTGGTAACTTATACCAATTGTAACCTTTGGCGGCTGGCTTCTCGAACGTTGTGGAAATCAAGGTCTTCGTATTCCGTTGATCATAGACGCCGATGGCAAACGGCAGGTCATAATATTTCATGATACTTTGATCGACTTCTGTCCGCATGGCTTTGCCAACAGGGCTTTCCGCGTCATCAACCAGTTTCAACGCATTAGTGTCATGATTCTGGAAATGCGTCGGATAGAAGTCGTAGAATTGTCGGTCTTTCAGTTCTGGCGGTGCAGGAATGACATCGATTTCCGAAGACAGCATTGCTAATTCGTTTGCGAACTGTTGAAGGATTCCTTTATTATTTATCCAATTTTCCACCCATGAAGCACGGGTTTCCGCAAGACGTTTGAAAGCGGAAGACGCAAGTTTTTTGAACGGCTGGTCTTCATTTTGCGTAATACCTTGGTGGATAAGTGGATTTGCTATATAGCAGGTCAGTCTGTCAAGACCGACGCGGCCATGACGAACCCGCGCGAAACGGACTTTGTCATCCGCCACAGCCGCCTCTGCTTTATCAAACAACAATTGGCATTTCGCGATGTCATTTTTTGTGAGATAATGGAAAGCGGCGGCAGGTGGGAACCAACTGATGAAACCATCGTTTTTCTTACGGGCATCGTCAATGGCATGACGGTAGGCGAGAATATATTCTGCCGCTGCGCCGTAATACCGATCCATGAAGAGGTTAATCAATTTGTTCACGTCCTGATAGGGGTCTTCGAACAATTTCGTTTCAAGGAAGAACTTAAGTTCATAGAAATCAGCAAGATGAGGTCTTTCATGCTCCCAGAAGATTCCCATGACATTGTTTTCATAATACGTCCTGTAAAGGTCGCCGTAGTGGAATTCACTGGCAAACGGGTATCCCGTGACATTTGTGTAGATGATGGCGTAGTCCCAAATGAAGAGGTTTTTGGCATAGTTTTTCCATGATGTCAGAAAATCCAAAAACACTTTGTTGTCCTTTTCCAGAATGGAGGCGGCCTGATTTGTGCGTGTATCGCACAATTTGACGATGACATTATCCGCCGCACGGGCGCCGCCTTTCGGCGGCGGCTCGTTATAGAAATAGGCCAGCATGCTGATATAGATATCCGGATAAGTCTTAGAGACTTCGCCTGCAATCCAGTTCACAAAATTCAGATAATGTCCTGAAGGATTGTATTTCTCCACTTCCGCATTGCATTGTTCACAAGTACAAATATTGCGGTTGTCGTTCATGCTGACTTCATAAATTCGTGGCGGCAGACAGCCTTTTTTCTCAGCAATTTCCTTGTCTTGCTTGATATTCTTAAGTATCTGCGAAAGAAATAGTTGTTTTAATTCAGGATTGGTCAGGCAGAGCTGCCCTTGCGTTTGGCCGCCGATTCGTTTCCCTTTGACCAGTGAAAAAAATTCCGGATGATCTTTTCCAAATTTCTCGAAGGGGATGTAACGATCGAATGTATGAGCATGGGAAGGGCTGCCGTAAGTAAAAGAGCCGCCGAGCTCGGTAGAAATCAATGCAAGCCCTTCGCCGCCGTCACGATTGAGACGGTTTCGGACGGCAGTACGAACGCTGTCGGGACCTCTATGTGTGCGGTAGATGTCGCGGTAGAGGAAGGCTGGCTTGCCAGTCACATTCAACGTATCTAACGTCAGTGACGATGTTTCGGGAACATACTCTTCATAGTCGGACCACCAGTGGATGTCACAGAAATCCTCCAGAAAATGATAGGCGGCATAGAGAACACCACGTGTTCCGCCGCCATTGATGAGAATCTGGTCGCCGATGGAACGGATGACCCATCGTTCGTCTTCCAGTTCAGACGACAGGCATTTCTGCTCACGCGCAAGCTCCGTATCGCCAATCTGGAACGTAACGGGCGTCTTGCCGCCGATGGACAATGTCTTGTCACCAATGCGGCGCGCAAGATAGTCGGTCATTTCCTGAATGGCGGTCTTCTCCTGTGGTTTGGGAGCTTCCGGTCCTTTGATGAAATAGGATTGCGCCATCATCAGCGACGGCATTCCGAGCAACGCGATCAGCGACCATGTGGATCTCATCATTGACTCCTTATTCGATTTTCGGCTTCACGTTCTTGCTGAAGTACTTGAGCAGAATCTTTTTCCGTTCCGTGTCTTGTTTGGCAGGCTCTTTGCTGTGTGGATCTTCATCATATTCCACGCTCCAGTTGTACCATTCGCGGAACGCATGATACGACCAGTCCCATCCATATTCTTCGAAAATTTCGATAAGATCCTGTATGTACTGCGCCGCGCCAGGAGCAAAACGGATGGCGGAAAATTCACCCATGTAAATGCGTGCGCCATACTTTAACTGGAAGTCGCGAATAGGCTTCAGGATCTTGCGAAGCTCATTTTTATCATAATAGAAATTGTCAAACCAGCCCGGATACCCTTTCAATTTCAAGCTACCTTCCAGAATCCGCTTCATATTGTCACCGCCGACGCCTTGATGTGTGTAACTACCTGGCTCATACATATGGCCTTGATAAATCAAGTTCTTCAATGGCAATGGTTTCAGATAGTTAAAAGCCCCTGCGCTGCTCCATTGGTTAGCCGCGATGACAATCAGTTTTTCACTATCGATTTCACGAATCGCCTTCGCGGCTTCGTATTGGCAATACAGATAGTCGTAATTGACTTTGTTGATCTGGACTGGCTCGTTGTACAAATCGTAGGCGACCACGATGGGTTCATCTTTGTAATGACGAGCCACCATCCGCCATAAATCGACGAATGCGTCCAAATATTTCTTGTCGAAGAACATCGTAAAGTTGTTTCCATCTGCATTGGCGGCTTCTCCCGCAATCGTTCCTGCGGTTCCTGCGATGGCGGATGCCTTTACGCGGCCGCCCGGAACGCCATGAAAATCAAAAATCACCTGCAGGCCGTCACGCCGTAGCTGTGGAATATGGGCATCCAGATTCTTCAGATGCTGTTCGAAGATTTCTTTCATCTTGTTGATGTCCAGTTGCGCTTCACGCGGGGCGCTTACCTGCCAGCGGATGACGTTCGCTCCCCATGACGCCAATTCATGCAAATCTTCCGCTTTTGCGCCATTCATCAGGCCTGGACTCATGCAACCACGCATGATCGGCATGTTTTTCACCGCATCCGAATATTCGCATTTGAAGTCTTCCGGAAGTTTGGCGACATCTGGATAGATATCGACGATACGGAAACGCAAGTTCTTGAACCACAACGTTCCTGTCGCACCCTGTACACCAAGTTCCAAGCGTCCATTTGTCGCATCTTCTGGAATTTGTGCCACAAACACTGGTCGCCGCCAATCCGTGTTCACAGGCGTGCCATCGCCGTTTCCGCCGCCCGGATAGCAATTACGACCATTTGACTTGTAAACAAGCATCATCTTGAAGCCAAGCCAGCCTTTCGACGGCTTTGTCAAATTGATATGCTTGGACTCAACGCTGATTTCCAGTTGCTTACCGCGATATGGCGTGATGTCGAACAGCAGATGCGCCCCCATGACGCCGCCGATTTCATTCTTTTTTTCAGGAGCGACATGGACTTTCAGGACCATCGTTCCATCGTCATCCTTCTCCCATGAGGCATAGCGTTTGTCCGTATCCCATTGTTTGATTTCTTCTTCCGTCTTCGGCCATATCACATCCGCCATCGTCACACCGATTCCCAATAACATCGTCAAACTCAATAACAGTCTCATTTTCATAATCCTCCATCAGCACAGTTTTTCAAGACGATCAATAATTGTACCAAAATAATCCAAAGCCGACGCTACAGGTTCAGGCTTCTCCAAATCCACGCCTGCGCCGCGCATGATGTCCAAAACATCACGGCTGCCGCCGGCCTTCAGGAAACCAAAATAATCCTCCAACGCGGGCTTGCCTTCTTTTAGAATCCTGTTCGCCAACTGACT
>JAFZAB010000193.1 GCA_017548425.1 Victivallales bacterium | reverse complement strand
TAATTAATAATTAACAGTTTATGGTTTAGGTATTGCTTTAGGAGCGACTGATGCAAACATTTGCCGTAAAAGATCATGCGGATAGCTTCCTGCCGGAAGGAAAGAATTGGAAACTTGTCTGGCAGGACGAATTCGACGGAGCGGAATTGGATCGCAGCAAGTGGGGCTTCCGTCTGAACTTCTGGGGGCAGCGTTTCAAGACGTTTACCGAAGAAGGCGTCGAACTTGACGGGCAGAGCCATTTGAAGCTGCATCTCATCAAAAAGGGCGACGACTATTATTCGCCGCATCTGCAGACTGGCTCCTTAACGTATGATATTCCGAAAGATACGCCGCGTTTCTGGCCTTTTGGCAAGATGGAGACACCGCGTTTCATGCATCGCTACGGCTATTATGAAATCCGCTGCAAGTTGCCGAAAAATCGTGGTTGGCATGCGGCTTTCTGGCTACAGGCTCCTGGCGTCGGATCGCATCCGGACGCGCGTTATGCGGGCGTCGAATGCGACATCATGGAAAATTGGAAACAGCATACGGAAGGCAAAATCATCGGCGGAAATCTCTGGGGCGGTTATGGTAAGGATGGCCGCGGCTCGCGTCATTTCCACTGGGACTACGAGGAGACGGCGGACGGATGGCATTACTACGGCGTTGACTGGAGTCCGGCGGGATATTATTTCTATGCGGATGGACGGCTGGTCGGCCGTGTGCTGCCGCCTGAACGCGCGGCGGAGGCCAACATGATCTTCGATGAAGAGAAGGGCTGGCTGAAAGAGGGGAGCACGTCGATCGGGCCTGTTTCGGAAGTGGAACAGTTCATTTTGGTCTCGACGGAATGCCATGGCTATCGTGGCGCAGGGCCCAATACGCCAAAAGACCATCCGGCGGGGACGCCTGTGCCGTGGTTGTCACAAGCGGTTCTGCCGGATTGGTTTGAAGTGGATCATGTAAGAGTGTTTGATGAAGTCTAGAAGATCTAGAAACTCTAGAAGCTCTAGAAATAAAAAGGCTACCGCGAAATAGCACGCGGTAGCCTTTTTTAGTCTAGAATCTTAGAAGCCAGTGGCTTAGGATGTGGCTTCCTTCTTCTGGATGAGCACTGCCACGACAACGATGAAGCCTTTGAAGGCTTCGCAGAGGAACGGGTTGACGCCGACGAGATTCAGCAGGTTGTTCATGACGCCGATGATGAGCACGCCGAGCATCGTGCCGATGATGGAGCCGCGGCCGCCGCTCATGCGGGTGCCGCCGACGATGACGGCGGCGATGGCGTCCATTTCATAACCGGCGCCGGCGTTGGCGTAGTCCATCGAACCGATTCGGCTGATGTTGATGATGGTGGCCATGGCGACGAGTGCGCCGGTGATCGTATAAACCCAACGTTTGACAGCCTTTACATTGATACCCGTCAGCTTCGCGGCCTTTTCGTTTGAGCCGACGGCGATGACATGGTTGCCAAAGACCGTCTTCTTGGAAACGACATAGAGCAGGGCGGCGATGAGTATCCAGTAGATGATCGGCATGACCATGTAGCGTCCGAAACGGAGGCTTGTGAAGGCCAGAAATTCTTGCGGGAAGACAGGGGCTTTGCCTTGCATGAAGTACTGCGTCACAGAGCGGAAGACTTTCATCGTGCCGAGCGTGACAATGAATGGCGGGATTCCGCCGTCGGCGACGAGTACGCCGTTGAGGGCGCCAAGCAGGGCGCCGAAGAGAATGACGAGAACGAAGGCGATGATGAAAGCCATCCATCCCGTGATGTGCATATGCGTCAGCCAGCCAGCGGCAGAACTATCCGTTAATAATAGGAAGAGGGCGCCAGTCATGGCGAGCGTTGAACCAACGGCCAGATCGATACCGCCCGAGATGATGATGAATGCCATACCGAGGGAGACGATGCCAACGGACGCGTTGTTACGCAAAACGTTGATCCAGTTGACGCAGAACGACGTCCACCATGCGCCGAACGAATTGTAGTCGGTGCCGAGGGCGAGCGTCTGCAGGATGATCATGACGAGCAGGGCGAGTGTCGTACTGAACAGCGGATTGGTGTTCCACTGTGTTTTGAACCATTTGAGGAATTTCATTGGCGGTGTTGAAAGATGGATTGATCTGCCGAAGCAGAGGGTGGAATAATACTATATTAAATTAGCTCCTGTGGCGAGCTTCATGATTTCCTGTTCATTGAGTGCGTCGCCCGACAGTTCGCCGGCGATCTTGCCGTGGAACATGACAAGCGTGCGTTCGCAGAGGCGGACGATTTCCTGTCCTTCGCCCGAAAGGACGATGACGGCGACGCCGCTTTGGGCGATCTTCTTGACGATTTCGTAGATTTCCTGTTTGGCTCCGATATCGACGCCCTGCGTCGGGTTGTCGAGAATCAGAACCTGCGGTTTCGTATTGATCCAGCGGGCGAGAATGACCTTCTGCTGGTTTCCGCCGGAAAGCGTTGTGATCAAGTCGTTTTCGTCTGCGTATTTGATGCGGAAGTCCGCGGCATGTGTTGCGAAATCATCATGTTGCGGGGCGTTTTGGAGAAGGAAGAATTTGCAGTAGCGTTTAAGCGTGGCGAGCGTGCCGTTGGTTTTGACGCTGAGGTCGGGGATGATGGCGTTTTCCTTACGGTTGCTGGGCACGTAGGCGATACGTTTTTTCAACGCGGCGGTCGTGCTTTTCGCGTGGTATTTTTCGCCGTTGAGGAAGATGTCGCCCGTGTAGTCGGGCGTATCGCCGAAGATGGAGCGGAAGAGTTCGCTGCGTCCGTCTCCGAGGAGGCCTGTGAAGCCGAGAATCTCGCCTGCTTTGGCGGTGAAGGAGACGTTTTGGAAATCCTTTCCGCGGGAGAGATTTTCGACGCGCAGGATTTCCTTTTCATGTTTTTGCGGTTCGGCCTTCTGCATGTGAGCGAGTTCACGGCCGACGATGAGTTCGGATAGCGTCTGCGTCTCGACGTCCTTCATGTCGCCTTCGGCGACTTTCCAGCCGTTGCGGAGCACGACGTAGTGTGTGCAGAGAGTCTTGACTTCGTTGAGTTTATGCGAGATGAAGATGATGTTGACGCCCTGTGCGCTGAGCTTGCGGACGAGTTCGAACAAAAGGTCGATTTCATGTTCGGCGAGAGATGTCGTCGGCTCGTCCATGATGATGGTTTTGGCTTCGCAGAGGAGGGCGCGGGAGATTTCGACGATCTGCTTGTGGGAGGCGCCTAGATCGCGCATATAGCTTTGTTCGTCAATGGCGATTCCAAGCGAATCGAGAATCTTGCGGGCCTGCGCGCGCATGGATTCGCGGTTGAGCCAACCGAAGGCATTGCGTTCTTCGCGGCCAAGGAACATGTTTTCATAGACGCGCAGATCGTTTACTGGGCTGAGCTCCTGATGGATGAAAGCGATGCCATGGTCGATCGAGTCGTTTGGGGAGTGCAAATGCACAGGCTGCCCGTCGATGATGACCTGTCCGCTGACTGGCGGAAACAATCCGCCAAGGATGTTCATGAGAGTCGATTTACCGGCGCCGTTTTCGCCAAGGAGGGCGAGAATCTGGCCTTCCTGAACGGTAAATGACACGTCATGAAGGACTTCCGTTTTGCCAAACGACTTGAATATATGGTCGAATTCAATCTTCATGCTCAGTAAAAATACGGCCGTGCGGCCCGTGGGAAAATGACGGACCGCACGGATGCTTCCCTAAAACTTTAACAATTAGTACGGGGAGTTGGCGTCGAGTTCGTTGGCGCAGTTGGTACGATCGACAACGCGCGTCGGGATGATCTTCTTGGGGGCGGCATCGATGCCATTGACAAGGTCATAGGCCGCGTTGACGGCGTCGATGATCATGCTGGGGGCGTAGAGGGCGGACTGAATCCAGATCTCTTCGTTCTGCGGCATCATCTTGAAGTATTCCTGGCAGCCACCGCCGCCGGTCACGACCTTGATGTCTTTGCGGCCGGCTTCTTTGATGGCTTGGAGCACGCCGATGGAGGTTTCGTCGTCCATGGAGAAGACGGCGTCGATATGCTTGTTGGCGGTGAGGATATCCGCGAAATCTTTCAGACCATCTTCACGCGTGAATTTGGTGGCGCGTTCGATGAGCTTGAGGTTCGGGGCGATTTGGTTCTTGGTGTCCATGAAGCCTTTGAGGCGGAGTTCGGAGACGGAGCCGGAGGTCGGGACCGTGAGGACGGCGACGGTGGCGTCTTTGCCAACTTTGTCAACGATGTACTTCGCGGAGGCGACGCCCATGCTTTCATTGTCGCCGGAAACGAGATAGATGCCGTCGGCCTTGACTTCGATATCGAAGCTGACGACTTTGATGCCGCGTTTGATGGCGGCCGCGAACGGAGCTTCCATGCCCTGCCACTGCGGGAAGGTGACGATGGCTTCAGCGCCCCAGGCTTCGAGGTCGTCCAACTGCTGCGTCATCTGTTCGGCGGACTGGCTGGTCAGAATCTTGTAGTCAATGTCCGACAGCTGTTTGCAGCGCTGTTCGGCGAAATAGGCGACGGCGGCGACCCAACCATG
>JAFZAB010000192.1 GCA_017548425.1 Victivallales bacterium | reverse complement strand
GGGGGGCTGTGCCATTGCCATCGACGTTAATGGATATCGCATCCAATGGCGTCTTCGTCCGCATGAACAGCTTGCCTTCGCCTGGGCCGAAGGAGACGTTGAATGACAGGCCGCCATCCTTTGGCGTCGTCGGAACTTGCTTGTGCGCAACGAGATCGTAGATGTATCCGTCGCCGGGCAACCATGCCGTTCCAGAATTTTCAAGACCTTTTTCCATGACGAGACCATACTGGCCGACATAGTCGCCATAAGTCCGTTTGTCATTGATTAGGAACAAGTAATCCGTGTCGCCAAAACGGCGCATGCGGCCAACGATGTCCATGTTGGACGTCTGGAAATCGCGTGTGAAGAACGGATCGAGTTCGTTGCGGAGATTGGCCGCCATGGCTTGCAGGGCGGCTTTGTCAACGTCCGCCTTGCGTGTCCGTTTGTAGGCGGGGACGAGCAGATCGGGCAGGACGGCGGGGCAGAGGCGTTCGTCCGCCACGACGATGCCGCCGCGCTTCTGGAATTTGAGGATTTCGTCATAGACGGACTGCGTCAGAACGTAGCAGTTGGGCATGACGAGAATGTCGTAGGCATCAAGACCGTTCTTGCGGACGGTTTCGTCGTAGATGATCTGCGGCTGGTAGCCGGCCCATTGCAGGATGAGATGCATGTCCGCTTCCCAACTATTGCTCCAGCCGTTGCTACCGCATTGCGCATACATTTGGGAGGCAAAGCTTTCCAGAACAGCAACGCGTGATTTCGCGTCCGGAATCTCCAGCAGTGACGGACCGAGCAGCTGGATGACGTTGTGGACGAGCTTGGATAGGCGCGGGGCGGTTTCCTTATTCGTCATGCGGTAACTGCCGCCCGTGGTCGTGAACAGCGAGCCGCGGCCATGGTACATGATGCCGCGCACAGGCCGCGCAATCATGCTCCACAACGCGATTTCCAGATGGTCGGGCGCGATGGAGATGAACTTCGCGTCGGGTATGTCGCGTTCCCATTGGACGCGTTTATCTTCTTCCTTTGGCATCCGTTCGATCGGAGCCGTGCCCGAACGATACCAAATGATCTGCGTCATTTTCATAACTTTCTGATTCGGATAGCCTTCCGCCATCGCGAACAGTTCGTCACAGGATTGTCCGATCTTGATCGGATCCGGATAGCTGTACGTCCATTGCGAGACGATATCGACGTGGCCGCCGCTTCCCCAAACGGACGGAACGCGCACGGCGGGATCGAAGAACGTCCAGAAGTCCTTGCGCCCTGTGGATTTAAGACCGTCATGGATGCGGGAGTGCAGCGGATTCCAGCCATCGCCGTCCTTCCAGAACCATGTGTAGAAACGGAGAATCGTGTCATCGTCCGGAATGACTCGGCTTGGCGGGAAGTTCGGCAACGTCAGATAGGGCACGCCGGTTTTGCTTCTGACTTCCTGCGGAATCTTCGTGCCGAGAAACGCCTCGGCGGATTTGACTTCAAACGGCTGGAAGGAAAGCATCGTGTTGTCACGGACTTCCGAATGGATGAGCGATGAATCGAAACTCGGAAACTGCATGTACGTTTTCGCGACGCTTGCGCCGACGTTGTAGCCGAATTCCAGTATGTCCGGATGGCCGACGGCTCCGTTTGTGGTCTCGCGCGGCTTGCCATTGCGGGTGACGCGTTTGTATTCAGGATTGGTCTGCGTCTGTTCAACCCAGCGGCCGGGCGCGGTGGTCATGCAGGCATGCAACCCTTTCTTCATGTAGTTGTTCAGCAGATTGTAATTCGGTGTGACATCCATCACGGTGGAGAGGTCAAGAGGCTTCTTCGCCTTCCAGACATCCGTGAAATTGCTGAAATGGCGCAAGTCATGGGTGAAACCGATATAGGTCAGTTCGTCTTCCGGGCAGGTGCCCCACATGACGACGGGCATGAAGGGATTTTCGCGCGGGACGATGTCGAATGTGCTTTTGGCATTGAGCGTGTTCAACGTTGCATCTATTTGGTACGACGCGGCTTTGAGAGTTGTGTCGATGGGAACGGTGACATGGCGGATTTCGCGCGGGGCGAGCTTTTTGAAGGGAAGTTCGTGCTTTGCGCCATTCACGGAAATCGTCACGATGCCATCGTCCATAATCTCCGTGTTGTCGTTGTCAATGGTCAGCGTGACAGCCGCATTTTTTTCGTTGTGGTAAAAGACCGTGCGGCCTTGACTGAAGGAGATGGCGGGATGGGGGCCATATTCTGCCGGAACACCTTGGAAATAGCGGATTTGCGCCATGCGTCCAATGAAACTGCTGAAGTTGCTCGTGGAACGGTCGCCGAGCGTGAGCGGATAAGGGCTGGGAGCGACGGCTTCGCGGTTCGCAAACAGTTTCTTGGCAATCATTTGGCCATCCATGAAGATGCGGACGGTACCTTCGCCGTCATACGAGAAGGCGATTTGATGCCATTCATCGACGGGCAATGTGATTGGACGTGTTTCCAACACGACGCTGTCCGTCTTGAAGCCGAGATTGACGTTGATGGTATAGAGGTCTTTCCCTTTTGTGAGCAGATAACAGCAGTAGCCGAGATTGGCCTTTTCAAATTCCCTGAAATAATGGTATATCTTCTTGTCAATCAAGAAGAAGTGGTCTCGGCCATTATGGATGGGCTCGTCCGGTTTCAGCCAGAAATCGAAGGCGAAGGCGCCCTTCGGCGTGAACTCCGCATGGTTGCCCGCTTCCGCGCCTTGCTTGTTATCGGCGGTCGGGACGCTTCCCGTTGATTTCAAGGCGATTCCGAAGCGTTCATCTTCAACGATTTGCGCTTTTCCACGCAGTTTGATCGTGTGGTTATGGCCGGATGCGTCCTCCAACGGCTTGTCGGCGTTGGAAAACCATTGGCCGATGATATCGGCGGCGGGCAGGGCGGAGGAGAGGAAAAGGACGGCGAAAATAGTGATAAGTGCTTGTTTCATCGTCAGTTCCTCCTCTTATTCCAAAACCTGCAGATGGACGGGCTTGTAGATGCCGCCGGCGCCTGCCGTGTCCAAAATGCGCACGATGATGACATTGTCCGCGTCCCATTTGATTTCTTTCGTGATGTCCAGCGAAAACGGTATTTGCCAGCCGCTGGTGCCGAGATCGTGCTGGCCGATGTAAATACCGTTCAGCCAAACCCATGCGCATTCGTCAACGGATTCGAAATGCAGCTCGACTGCGTTGTATTTCTCTGGCTTCGGCGGCGCTTTGAACGTCTTGCGGTACCATGCGAGACCGTCGTATTTGTAGCCGGCGTCCTCCCATGTGACGGCGATCGGAATCGTCTTCCAGGCGGAATCGTCGAAGTCTTTCTTGAACCAATTGTTCAGATGGCCTTGGTTGTTCTCGTCCAATGAGAAACGCCAGTCTTCCTTCGGCAGGAGGATGTCCTGCACGACCTTCACGTCATGATCCCAGTCACTGCGGTTGCGGAGCAGGACGGTGTTGCGGTAGAACGGCCAGATGGCCTTGGAGGCGATGTCGCGAACGGCGGCGTTCTTTTCATGACGGGCGGTCTTTTCGAGAATCTCCAGTCGCTTGCCTGTCGCGGGCTTTTCCGCCGCCAGTTGCGAGACGGCGATCAGGCGGACGTTCACATCGCCATCTTCCATCATGCCGCCGAGTAGGTCAACAGTCGCCGCATTTTTCAGGCAGAGGGCCTGCAAGGCGCAGCGGCGGATGAGCGGATCCGTTGATTTGAGCAGTGGTGTTAGCTGAGTAGTGGCATCTTCACGTTGCGCAAGAAGCCGCACGGCTGTGTGGCGGACGATGGCATTTTCGTCGTTGACCGCGATGAGAAGCGACTGCAAGTCTTGATTTTTCAACAAGTTGTCGCGCCGTTCCTTCGGCGTTTGGGCGAACAGGAAGAGCGGGGCGGCCAGCAGCAGGAGAAGAATGTGTTTCATGGTGATTCCTTATAAATAAAAAGATTGCATGGCTTTTTATACAACGTAGCCATGCAATCCGAAAAAGCAACTGCAACCGCCGGAAGAAGCTTGTAAAAACTGGAAGTTCTGGAAGTTCTGGAAGTTCTGGATGGTTTTATTTCTTCAGTTTTTCATGAAAGTATATTCGCCAATCAGCGCCGCCGCCTATTAGTACAGACAAGCCAAACATACAGTCTTTTAGCATAAGTCCGCATAGCATCTTCCTGCTTTCTTCTTCTGGATATTGGGGCTTCAGTTTATCCGACCACCAGTCCGAGATTGCCTTTTGCTTTTTATTGTAAGCTTCAATTCCCCAATCACCCAATATTTTTTCATCGATTTGATTTCCCTTGTGCTTTAAGTTGTAATCTCTTAGAATCTTGATTGTCAAAAGACCGTTTTCGATTGTGTTTTTACGGCGTATGTGCCATTCCAATTGATTCTTGTCAAGCTCCGCCTGATTTTTGGGCCAATTGGCGGCGGAAATCGCAAGTTGAGCTTCTAATTGTGCCTTCTGTTCAGGTTTGATATTTTTGGTATGACGGTCCCATTCTCTTTTACTGATGCCTTTTTTCTCCAATTCTATTTCCTCAAAGACTTTATCGGCATTTTCCATATTTCCGCCTAGCTTTTGCAAGGCCGACATAAGAACTCGCCCATGTCTTGTAGGATCGTTTGGTGAATTAAAGACCACAGGATTTTCCTTCATATAGTTTTCTGCGGCTGTTTTCATCTCCTGATCCGTCAGATTGCAGCCAAAAGCCTTTTTCTGCTCTTCCAGGATTTTCTTCACGGTCTGCATATCCGGAGTCTTGAATTGTACTGACTGCGCTTCGCGCATGGCAGGCTTTGCCTTTGGCTCGACCTGTGCTTCACGCATGGCAGGTTTTGCCTTTGGCTCGATCTGCGCTTCGCGCACGACAGGCTTTGCCTTGGGCTCGACTTGTGCTTCGCGCACGGCTTCTTGTTGCGCCCAAACGGTAAACGACAAGACAACGAGAATGGCGGCATGTTTGAATGGTCTCATGATTTCCTCCTTGTGTTGTGTGTTCATTGCAGATGGTTGTTACTTGATTTCGACCTCCGTCTCGCCGTCGTGGACACATTCTTTTTCATTGGCGAAATGGAAGTGCATCGGTTCTTCGGTCATCAGATAGAAATGAAATCCTGTCGGTGTGATTTTTCCTTTTAATTTGCACTTAAGTCCGTACATGGCTAGATCTTGCTTCAAAGGGCCGTCAACACAACGGGAGGCTCTTTGATAATCATCACCTTCCGAAGAAAGGGCATTCATCACACTGAGCAGGAAAAGAGAGTTGATGAAATCGCAGGAATAGACTTTATAATGGATTGTTTTTTCTTTTACAGTTTCGTCGGGTGAATACACATGGCTTGTAGCTGTCCCGTAGATTTTGTCGAAGGGAAGACGGTGTAAGTTGGTGGATGCCGATTCAAAAAGTCGTCTCTTTTGGGAGGTGGACAATCTATTGTAAAGGAACAGGGGATAGACATGCTGCCGTAATAAGTCGTTCTGTACCCGCACGACATTATAGTTGAAGCGGCTGAGTAACAATATTTTGTCAAAAAGCGCAATCTCATGGTCGTAATCGCCATTTAGATGGCATCTTGTGGCTGCGTCCAGCAGATGCCGTTGGATGTCCAGCATGGTTTCGTCATGGAATTTCAGGAAGGCGATTTGTTCAGGTTTGCCTTTTTCCTTAGGAAATTCCCTGACGTTTTGTAAAGACTCTTTCGTGGGATTGTTAAGCTTTCGCCAGATTTCACAAGATTCGATTTCCTCAAGGGATTTGTTCTCATTTATCAACGAATGTAATTTTTCAAGATCTTGTTGTGTAACGTCTTCCAAGACTATCCGTGGTTTTGACGGACGAATTTGCAGGGTAACCGCTATGATGCTATCGTTAGCCTGCAGATCATGAACAATAAGCATGCAGAGGGCGAATATTATAATTGCTTGCAGAGATTTCATATGAGGCTTGCGCAAAATGAAAATGAAAATTGAAAATGGTATGATACAAGTAAAATAAACGTTTTTATCAATAATGCAAATAAAAAAAAACACAATATGTTATGAAACTGTATTTATTGATTTTCGTCGATGAAAATTACCTGTTGTGCAACTCGGATAGGCTCCCATGGCGATGATTTGGTAGAATGCAGGCTATGTTTCATGCGCCATTTGCCATCATTGACACATTCTGCTTGATTTCATGGACTGAATGATTACACAAATCATTAAAATGATGGTATATTATCATGACAACACATGAAAAATTACGTCAAAAGGCGTAAATATTGACAAATATCTAAATCATATAGTCAACGACGATGGCATTGAAAGATTCGACATTTTTGGGGACGGAGAACATCGGGCGGCTGTTGCTGCGGCTATCGTGGCCGGCAGTCGTATCGACCGTCATCAACATGCTTTACAACTTGGTTGACCGTGTCTATATAGGCAACGGCGTCGGCAAGGAGGCGTTGGCAGGGCTGGCGTTGACGATGCCGATCATGATCATCATCGCGGCGTTCGGCATGATGGGTGGTGTCGGCACGGGGGCGGTCATTTCGATCTTTCTCGGCCAGCAGAAGAAGGAAGAGGCGGAGAAGGCGCTTGGACAGCTGATGTTCCTCTGCCTGATGTCCGTCATCACGATTCAATTTCTGGCGCTGGTTTTTCTGGACAAGATCCTGCTGGGCTTCGGCGGCAATGAGGGAACCATCCCATACGCGCATTCCTATTTAAGCATCATCTTGTGGGGCAGCATCTTCCAGCATCTCAGCTTCAGTTTCGCGGCGCAGCTGCGGGCGGAAGGCAACGCCAATAAATGCATGACGACCATTCTCATCGGCGCGATTTCCAACATCATTCTCGATCCGATTTTCATCTTCGTTTTCAAACTTGGCATCGCGGGGGCGGCCTATGCGACGATTCTCTCCATGATGATCAGTTCGTCGTTCGTCCTCTACCATTTTATTACAGGCAAAGGCGTCATCCGCCTGCGGCTGAAAAACATCCGCCCGAATCCACGGTTGTTGCTGCGGATTGTCTCCATCGGTCTTTCGCCGTGCTGCGTGCAAATCGCGTCAAGTGCCATCAACATCGCCGCAAACCGTTGCTTCAACGCGTATTCGGCGACGACCGAGCTGGCCAACGAAGGCATCGCCTGCTGGAGCATCGTGCTGTCCGTCAATTTCATTTTCATCACGCCGCTGTTCGGGCTTGCGCAAGGCATGCAGCCAATCGTCGGCTACAATTTCGGCGCGAAAAATTGGCAACGTGTCAGGCAGGCCTACAAGACGGCGCTGATTGCGGGCATTGCAATCTGCTGCTGCGCGACGATTATTCTCTTCACGTTTGCGCCGTATTTCGTCCGTTGCTTCAACCAGACACCGTCACTCGTGGCGATGGGCAGCCGCGGCATCCGCATCGTCATGACGACGTTTCCGCTCATCGCCATCGACATCCTGACGTTCAACTACTTCCAGGCCATCGGCAAGGCGACGGTTTCGATTTGTCTGAGCCTCTTGCGGCAGATTGTGTTCTTCCTGCCGGCGCTCATCATTTTGTCGCATTTCACGGGAATTCACAACATCTGGTGGTGCATTCCGATCGCGGACTTCGCCGCGATCATCTGCGCTTCAACAATCGCGCTTTTCACATTACATAAATTGAAATTATTGCAAAATAGCTAGTGGCTTACGCTTGCTCGTTTTTCTAGACTTCTAGGCTCCTAGGCTTCTAGGCTTCTAGAAAGAAAATGCATTAAGCATTAAGCATTAGTCATCATATTCCACAAACATAACCGCATCGCAATGCCAGCCGCCCGTATGGGCGGAATAAATGCCTTCATGCCAATAGACGGGAAGATTGTCCTGCGCATAGATCGGCACAATAGGCCGCCAAATTTTTATATGCTCCTTGCGCGGAATGGCTTTGACAACTTGCTCGAATAGATAGCTTTTACCATCGTCATACGTGATATAACTTTCCAGCAGACGGTTGTCCGCATCCGCACGGGCGATATAGACGCGATTGGTGTCGATCTTGCCGGGATGTTTCGGATGGAAGCCGTCTTCGCCGACGCCATAGTAGCAGGCCATGCCGCCGACATATGTCTGCGAGCCGTCTGTCTGAGGCGCTTTGGAAAGGAATTCGCCGCCTTTGGCAATTGGCTTGGAAATCTGCCAGGCTTTGTCCTTCCAGCTTGCGATGTAATAGGTTATCGTATCCGGCTTGTCCAGTTCAAACGTCGCGAAACCGATGCGCAGAGGAACCGTCGGCGCGACTTCCAGCAGACGGACGGTGGTGTCTTTCGGCGATTCATAGACGACGGATAGATCCTGCAGTTTGATTTGCGAGGAGATTGGCGTGCCGTCTTCCAATTTTGCGGCGCCATATAGATTCATGGGCCGTTTGCCGTCAGGCAAGACAAGCCATCCATCCGCATCGAAGAAACCGCAGTGGATGGTGTGGTCCGCTGAGATGCGTGGATGGCCGTAGAGGGCGAAGAACCACCGTTCTACGAGTCCATATTTGCTGGGCACGATTTGCTTGCGGATGTCTATGTAGAAGAGGCCGCCTGCGTCCGACGAGAGAAAACAAGACGGATCGCTCCAATGGAGGCCGTCCTTTGAATAGCGGAATTCCCATGTGACGCCGGCCACGCGCGTGAAAAGCCATAGTTCGTGTCTGTAGATATTTTCGAACATCTGGACATATGTGACGCTTTTTTCATATTTCAGGACAATCTCCTGGCTGAAGGAATAGATGTCGTAGGGGCGATTGGTGATGCGGTAGGAAATGGTGGAGGTGGAGGCGTGCCCTGTGTAGGCGACGACAATCCGCCCATCTTGTAAAATACACATGGCCGGCGAGTTATGTTCATCCGAATAGAAGCAGTTGAGGCGGCAGACAATGGTGTCTCGGCTCGGAGTGCGGCTGCATTTGGCGTCGAACTCCTTGATATGGATTTCCCCCATGTCGGTCATGTAAACGATATAGGTCATGCCGTTGTCGCCAACGATGGATTTTTCATTGATCCACCAATCTGTGTTGGCACGTTTGATACGGACTTCCCTGCATTTACTCTGATTGATCATGGGGTGACCTCTTTCGTTAAATGTGGAGACTGCTTTCGCTTGCAAAAGATGGATGAATGGTTATTTTTTCATTAATTTACTTCAAAAGGTGCATTTGGCAAATGTGTAAACACATTTCCTGTAAGGGGTGAGGACAAATAATCCATATTCATTCATATCATCGTAAAAAGAAGGCAAGTCACATGGACACGCAGAAAGAAATGGAGCTGAAGAGAGCATTTCAAAATCCGGACCGCCGTTATGCGATCTATCCAATCATCCATGGCGGCGTGGCGGCGAATCCGTCACGGGCGGAAGATATTGAACAGAAAGGATTTGCGGGAATCGTCGGTAATGTTCCATACGGTGAAGGGTATCCCGACGACGAAGCGGAATGGCAGCGGACAGCGGAAGGTTTCCGCGAATATCTGAAACGCGGCATGCATGTCTGGATCTATGATGAAAAAGGCTATCCGTCCGGAACGGCCGGCGGCGCGGTGACGGACATGAATCCGGATTTCATTGCGCAGGGATTGTACTGCTACGAATATTGGCGGACGCTTTCCGGCCCATGCCCGTATCGTGCGGATGTGCCTGGAGACAAGCTATATAAGGCGATGCTCCTTCCGCTGGATGGCGGCGAGGCGATTGACGTGACGGACACCCAGAACGAACACGGCACGCTGAAGATGCATATTCCGAAAGGCGAATACCATCTTTTCATGATGAGTTCGCGGCGGTTGTTCGACGGTACGCATGCAGCGGAAAGTTATTCGGAGCCAAGAAATTACATCAGCCTTTCCGACAAGGCGGCGACGGAGGCCTTCATCAGCGTGACGCATGAGAAATATGCCCGGAAATTGCAGGATGAATTCGGAAAAGGCGTGTTGGCGTTTTTCACGGACGAGCCGTCGCTGATCGCATGGAACATCCGCACGGCCGTCTATCCAATCGTCCCATGGCATCGCGACTATCCTGCGCAATTCGCCGCAAAATATGGCTATCCGATTGAACTGGCGGTGGTTGCGGTTGTGACGCAGCGTGGGCCGCAGATGGTGAAACGGCGTTGCGACTTCTGGGAGTTCATCGGCGATTCCGTGGCGGCGAACTACTTTGGAACGATACAGGAATGGTGCCATGCGCATGGCATGAAATCGTCGGGACATTTTCTGGAGGAAGAACGGCTGCAGGCCCATGTCTATAATTATGGCAGTATGTACAAATGCGGGAAACGCATGGATTGGCCGGGCATCGACCAGCTGGCCAGCGAGCCGTCGCAACTGATGTACACAGGCAACATTCCGATCGCGCGGCTCCTGGCGTCGTTCGCGGATGTTTCCAGCGAACAGGAGACGTTCACGGAATTTTCCGACCATTCGTCGCGGATGGCGAACCGCCAGATCGGCATCGAATGGGTCCGCGCATCCGTCAACTGGCATTTCGCCATGGGCATCAATAACTTCACAAGTTATTATGGTTGGGAGAATTTCGACGAAAAGGACATCCCGCCGCTGAACACCTACACGGCGCGGCTGGGCGGATTGCTGCGGCAGGGGAGGCGTGATTCGCGCGTCGCAGTCCTGTATCCGGAGGCGGCGATGTGGGCGACCTACACGCCGTCGGTGGCGGAACGCGCCGTCGATCGCTCGGAGGCGACGATGCGCGTCAACGACACCTTCGCGAAGGTGTCGTGGGAACTGCTGCAACGTCAGATCGATTTCGACTACGTCGATGAAGACCTGCTGCGGGATGCGGAACTTGCGGACGGCCAGCTCCGCTACAAGGCGCGGCGCTATGAATGCGTCGTGCTGCCCGCCGCGCATATTCTGTGCAGAAGCACGGTGGATAAACTCGTGAAAATGCTGGAATGCGGCGTCGGCGTGGTGGTGGTCGGCGATCTGCCGAAACTCGCACGCGAAAGTGGTGCGGCGGAGGACTTTGCGTCGAAATTCGCACCGTTCATCGGTGGCCCGAAACTGAATATCGTGCCGTTGACGTCCGGCTGGCGGCTGCCCGGCATGTCGAAACTGACGGCGATGCCGCGGCCTGTGACCATCAAGCCGCATCGTCTCGACTGCGTGTTGACAGGAGCGGAAGGCTCAGGCTCCATCATCGACGGCGAGATCATTTCCGCCAGCATGCTGTCGCATGTTCGGATTTTGGAGGATGGTTCGCGAATCGTCTTTTTGACGAACATGGGCGGAAAGACATATGACGGAGAGCTTTGCGTCAACGGCGGCAAGAGCGCGCAAATCGCCGATCCGCTGACTGGCGACATCACGCCGCTGGAAACCACGGCGGACGGCGATGTTCTGAAAATGAACATCCGCCTGAAGCCATATGCAGCGTATGCATATATCGTTGAATGACTGGATTTTCTGGAATAACTGGAGATTCTGGAGAGAGTATTGAAAAAAACAGAAATCTCAGAAATCTTAGAAATCCCAGAGAAAATTAACTATAAGTAATAGGAATTCGGGCGGGAGCGTGTAAAGTAAAAAGCAAGCGGAAGGCACGGAAACGGTTTAAAGGAGAGAAAACAGAACAACAAGGAGCAGAAAAATGAAAAGCTATTTGAACAAGTCGCTGGCGTTTTTCGTGTTATGCTTTATGGCGATGACACCGTGGGCGACGTTGCGCGCACAGCAGTTGGATGTCGGCGTGCAGAACCGTAGCGGCGTCCAGCATACCGTTAATGCGAAATCGGGCACGACGACAACGGCGCAGAAGCCGACGGCTGTTGTCAATCCGAAAATCCTTCCTCTGCCGCCGAAGGAATTCGTTCCGAAAGTCCGCTGGCATCAAAGCAATCTGGAACGGCATTGGGACAAACACAAGGCCGAATTCCCTGAATTCAAAACCGCGAAGGAATATGGCGACGCCGCATTGTATTTCTTCAGCAAGCCGCCGCAAGGCACGTTGACGAAAGTCGATAAAGAGACGGGCGACAAGAAATACTACCATCAGACGAGCAACACGTTCGGCGTCACGACATCGCAAGGCATTCCGAAGACGATGTTTAGGCCGAGCGCGGGCATCAACTACTGGAGGAGGCAATAACCATGGCGAGAACAGCTAAATTTGCATGTCCGTGCTGCGGTCGTAAACGGATTGAGAAGCTTGGCGACTACGAAATCTGCGATGTCTGCGGCTGGGAAGACGATCCTACGCAATCCAAAGATCCGGATTTCGCGGTCCTCGGCATAGTCCAGCGCATACTGCAGCAGCGACGGGGCGAAGCAGCCGCGGCCGCCGCTGTTTTTAAAAATGGTGTGGATGCTTTTGCGGGAGGGGATCGTCGCCATCGGGGGCTTCACTTCAAAATGGAGCGCATCGACGTATTCCCGCGTCAG
>JAFZAB010000191.1 GCA_017548425.1 Victivallales bacterium | reverse complement strand
CGCGAAGGCCGCCGCTCCGAAGACCGGTGGTCCCGCCGTCTATACCGTCACCATCAACGGCAAGCCCTATCGCATTGATGTCACGAACGATACGACGGTCGCCGTCAATGGCAAGCCGTTCTCCGTCAGTCTCGCTGAAGGCGCCGCCGCTGCAGCTCCTGCCGCCGCCGCTCCCGCCGCTGGTGGTGCCGCCGCCGGCAAGGAAGTCACCGCCCCGATGCCTGGCAAGATCCTGCGCATCGAAGCGTCCGTCGGCCAGGCCGTCAAGGAAGGCGATGTGCTGATCGTCATCGAAGCCATGAAGATGGAACAGAACATCACGGCTCCTGCCGCTGGTACGGTTGTCTCCATCGACGTGAACGCCGGCGATGTCGTCAACACAGGCGATATCGTGGCCCACATCTAAGCGATCCGCGTAATTTGTAACCAAATCCAATTGGAGGCAACAACCAAATGAAAAAATTACTTGGATCAATCCTGATAGCAGTGTTCGCCTTGACCATCGGCACCGTCCATGCGACGGAAGACGATTGGGAAGCGCCGCCGGCTCCGGAACGCGTCAAGAAGCCGGAAGTTGGTGGTGTTCAGCAGCTTGTGAACAATTCCATCTACAAAGTCGAGCAAGGCGCGGATGGCGTTTGCACCGTCCGTTACGTGTGGGTCGGCGAAGCGACCGTCGAGCAGATCTCCACGGAAAAAGGCAAGAACATCCAGCCTGGCCGTCCGCTCGTCATCCTCAACATCCATCCCGTCGAAGGCTTTCCCGAACTGACCCGTTCGAAGGCCCATATCGAAGCCGGCGTCGCCGCCAAAGTGATCAACGTGCCAATCCATGAAGGCCAGCACATCTACGATGGTGACGTCCTCTTCACCTTCCAGCCCGCCGTCCTGCTGGACGACTCAGTCCTCCCCAGCGACAACGCCGACATGAGCTTCAGCGCCATGCTGAAACAGCTCTGGCAGAGCACGGGCATCTACGAATTCATCGTCCGCACGGGCGAAGACTGGACGCTCGGCATCGGCCGCCTGCTGATGATCTGCGTTGGTTTCGTTCTGCTGTATCTGGCTATCTTCAAAGGATTTGAACCTTTGCTGCTGGTTCCGATCGGCTACGGTGCCATCATGAGTAACATCCCGTTGGCGGGTATCGCCACGCCGGACGGCATCCTCGGCATCCTCTTCAAAGGCGTTGACTTCGGTATCTACCCGCTGCTCATCTTCCTGGGCATCGGCGCCATGACCGATTTCGCCCCTCTGATCGCGAATCCGTGGACCGCCCTGCTCGGCGCCGCCGCCCAGCTCGGTATCTTCGGCGCCCTCTTCGGTGCCGTCCTGCTTAGCAAATACGTGCCCGGCATCACCTTCACGCTGAAAGACGCCGCCTCCATCGGTATCATCGGTGGCGCCGACGGCCCGACGGCCATCTTCCTCTCCTCCAAACTGGCTCCGAATCTTCTTGGTTCCATCGCCGTGGCGGCCTACTCCTACATGGCGTTGGTCCCGATCATCCAGCCGCCGATCATCAAGGCTCTGACGAGCAAGGAAGAACGCCTCATCCGCATGACCACGCTCCGCAAGGTCACGAAACTGGAAAAGGTCGTCTTCCCGCTGATCATCGTCATGCTCTGCTGCCTGCTCCTCCCGTCCGCCGCCCCGCTGATCTCCATGCTCATGCTGGGTAACGTCTTGAAGGAATGCATGTGCACGGATCGTCTGAGCGAAACCGCGCAGAACGCTCTGTGCAACATCGTGACCATCTTCCTCGGCCTGTCCGTCGGTTCCAAGCTGTCGGCTGACAAATTCCTCAACCTCAACACGTTGGGCATCCTGCTCCTCGGTCTGATTGCCTTCAGTATCGGCACGGCCGGCGGCGTCATTTTCGGCAAGATCATGTGCAAGCTGACTGGCGGCAAGGTCAACCCGATGATCGGTGCGGCTGGTGTTTCCGCCGTCCCGATGGCGGCTCGTGTCGTCAACAAGATCGGCCTCCAGGAAGATCCTCAGAACTTCCTGCTCATGCACGCCATGGGCCCGAACGTCTCTGGCGTTATCGGTTCCGCCGTCGCCGCAGGTGTTCTGCTCTGCGCTCTTGGCAATCTGTAACGGCTTGGGAGGGGCGCTCTCCAGAGCGTCCGGTCACGCTGGAGCGTGACCCTCCCGAATTTGCTTGAAAATCTCTCAGCCCCGATTATCTTTAATGGTAATCGGGGCTTTTTGCTATACATCACGATAGAAGAAAGACGACAACCAATATAAAAAGAGACTCACATGGAACTGAAACGCTACTCCGGCAATCCTGTCCTGCAGGCTTCGGACCTGTCCTATCCCGCGTCATTGGTCTTCAATGCAGGCATCTGCAAGTTTAAAGGCCGTTATTACATGGTCTTCCGTAACGACGTCGGTTTCTCCTCCAAAGGTTGGGGGCGCGGAACCACCTATACGAATTTGGGCATCGCCGAATCGGACGACGGCATCCACTGGATTCCGCGTGACAAGCCATGGGCGGCGCCGCAGGAATATGTTGACGCGGATCCGGAGATCAGCCGTTTCTATGACCCACGCCTGACGGTCATTGAAGACCGCGTCTATCTCTGCTTCGCCGTTGATACACGCCATGGACTGCGCGGCGGCATCGCCGTGACGGATGATTTTGAGAAATTCGACGTGCTGTCGTTGTCCATTCCTGATGACCGCAACATGGTGCTTTTCCCTGAGAAAATCGACGGTTGTTTCGTGCGGCTGGAACGCCCCATGCCCGAATACAGCCGCGGCTATAAAGAATTGTTTGATATTTGGCTTTCGAAATCTCCCGATTGCCGCTACTGGGGTGATTCTGAACTCGTTATGGGATTGGAAAAAGTGCCGTTCGCCAATGCGAAAATCGGTCCTGCCGCGCCGCCGATCAAGACGTCCGAAGGCTGGCTGGCCACCTTCCATGCGACGTACAAAGATCCGAATCGCGATCTTCTCGGTTGGGAAATCGCCAACAATCCGAAAGCCATCTGGCATAAGGAATATCTGGCGGGACTCATGCTGCTAGATTTGAAGAATCCAGCCAAAGTGCTCGCCATCTCCAGCCAGCCTGTCATCAAGGCCAGAGAAAAATACGAACTGGATGGATTCCGCGGCAGCGTCATCTTCCCTGGCGGTATGTTGTTGGAGCCCAACGGCGAAGTGAAAGTCTATTACGGCGCGGCGGACACGGTGGAATGCCTGGCCACCGCAACAGTCGATGAACTGCTTCGCTCTCTGGACATCACCTTCTAATAGGAAACAATCATGCTCACGGAATTATTCATCATCGCTTCATTGGAAACGCAAATCGTCGCGGAGATTCTGAAACCGCGGCTTGAAAGCCACGGCGTCGCCGTCAGGGAAGGCGCCGCCATGACGCTTTTTCTTGAAATAGATAAATCTTTGGAAACAGACACTTACGTCATGGAAGATGTTCAAGGCGGATGGCGGCTACGTGCTCCTGCTTTGTCAGAGCTTTTCAATGGCGCAGGGCGTTTTCTCCATGAATCATGCTATACGGCGGACGGCATGGAGCCGTGGACGGGCCGTGGAACGTTCAAACTCTTCAAACCGTTGCGCGCCATCTATTTCGCGACGCATTTCTACAATTTCTACCATATCGCCCCCATGGAAGAGATACAGGAATATCTGGAGGATTTGGTGTTGTGGGGCTTCAACACTCTCGCGTTTTGGTATGACCTGCATCATTTTAAAAACTTTGATGATCCGGATGCCGTCGCTTTCCGTGAACGCCTTTCGGCTTTCGCAGGCATGGCTCGACGGCTTGGCATGAAGCTGTTCTATCTGATTGTCTCCAATGAAGCCTATGCCGATTCGCCTGTCGAACTGCGCGCCATCAAGGAAGGCGGCATGCGCGGTGGCTGGTATGATTCGCAGATCTGCCCGTCCAAGCCTGGCGGAATGGACTATCTCAAGCAGCAGTTCGAGCAGAACTGCCGTGGTTTCATCGCATCCCTAAAGCCCGACTATGTAACCATTTGGCCATATGACCAAGGTGGTTGCGGATGCGAACTCTGCAAGCCATGGGGCGGCAACGCCTTCTTGAAGATCTACGAAGCATTCCGCCCCATCGGCGACAAGTATTTCCCGCAGGCCAAATGGATTGTCGCTTTCTGGTACTGCGATGACGTTGAATGGCATCTTGGGCTGGAAAAGGTAAAAAACAATCCGAACTACTGCGATTTCCTCATGGAGGAGATTCCCGTCTTCAAGGAACGGCCGCCGAAAGGCACGCCGCTGTTGGGCTTCCCTGAAATCAGCATGAACCACCAGCCATGGGGCGGCTACGGCATTGCGCCGCAGCCGGATCGCTACCAGAAGCAATGGGATGCCAGAAAGGCCGAACTTTCAGGCGGTTACCCCTATTCGGAAGGAATTTTCGAAGACCTCCACAAGGCGATGTTTGCGCAATTCTACAGCTATGACCGTCCCGCATGGGAGACGGTTCGAATCTATGCCGCATACCATTTCGGCGAAAAAGTCGCGGATCAAGTCGTCGATTTGGTTAAATTGCTGGAAATGAACCATGATTTGCCTCGCAAGGCGAAATGGTTCCTCGATACCCATCCCACGGTGATGAACTGGCTTCTGCAAAACATCAAGCCGTTGGAAGGTTGGCCGCACGTCAAAAACGCCTACGGTCTGGCCAAAGCCATCGACGCGGAACTGCCAGACAGCATCCGTACCAGTTGGCGGTGGCGTATCTTCATGCTACGCACCGTGATAGATTTGGAATTCGCCGAACATGGCGGTCTTCCGACGGATGTCTGTGACAAATCATTCGCCGAACTGATCAAAATCTACCATTCGCCAAACAGCCATGGTTGGGTGAAACCGCCTATTTCCAAACGCTACAAGCCATAAGAGCTTAAAGCTTAAAGCTTAAAGCAAATTCAGAAGCCCTGTCGCGTTAGTCGCTTTTGTCCTTTTCGTCGCTTTTCCATGATTACCATCAAAGATAACATCTTTCTGCTCCAGACGGCGCGGATGGCCTACGCCTTCGCTATCGGCCGCAAAAACAAGCTTATCCACCTGTATTGGGGCGCAAGGCTTGAAGATATCTGTGAAATCGCGAAGCTGAAGACACAGATGGATTGCGCAAGTCCCGCCAACAGCATGTTTTATCTAGAATACCGCGGGCAGGAGCCATACGATTTCATGGAACCCGCCCTACTCCCGGTCTATGACGACGGCGCACGTGGCGCACGGCTTGTCTATCAATCGCATGTCGTTGAAAATGAGTCGCTTCGCATCACACTCAAAGATGAACACTATCCGCTGGAAGTCACGCTCGTCTATGAATTGTTCGGCGATTTGGACATCATCTCCCGCAAGGCAGTCATCCGCAATTGCGGCGAGACGGATATTCGACTAGACAGCGTCAAAAGCGCGACATTGAATCTGCCGCCTATCGCTGGTAATTATCGCGTAACGCATTATTCTGGTGAATGGGGGGCTGAATTTGGCGTCAATCAATGCGAACTTACGCAAATGCAACTAGTTCTGGAAAATCACCGTGGCACTTGCGCATCGCATCAACATGTCCCATTCGTGGTGTTGGATGCGGAATCCGCCGCCACGGAAACGTCCGGAGATGTCTTTTTCGCCGCCTTGAAATGGAGCGGCAATTTCAAAATCTCCATCGAAAAAGGCTATAGCGGAAATGTCTGTATCACAGCTGGAATCAATGATTTCGACATGGAATGGACGCTGATGCCAAACGAATCCTTCGAAACGCCCGCCCTCTGCTGCGGCTTCTCATCCGGCGGTTTCGAACGGATGACGGAGATACTCTATGATTGGCAATTGGACTGGCTTGCGCCGCGCGAAAAAGCACATGCCATCCGCCCCATCATCTATAATTCATGGTATCCGTATCTCTTCGACATCAACGAAACGAATCTGACCGCTCTTATTCCCAAAGCGGCGGACATCGGCGCGGAACTGTTTGTCATCGACGACGGATGGATGCCGAAACGCATCAACGACAAGGCCGGCCTTGGTGATTGGGTTGCGGACAAATCGCGTTTTCCGAATGGTTTAAGACCAATATCGGATGCATGCCATGCGCGGGGCATGCTGTTCGGCCTGTGGGTGGAGCCTGAAATGGCCAATCCAGATTCGGATTTGTATCGCGCCCATCCAGAATGGTTCCTGTCTGATCCCAAACGTCCGAACTTCCTGAAACGCAGTCAGTTGACACTTGATTTCTCTCAAGATTGCGTTCGTGATTGGGCCATCGGCTGGCTGGACAAGTTGATTACGGATTTGCGGCTCGACTATCTGAAATGGGACATGAACCGCTATCTCAGCGAATATGGCACCGACCGCGCCATGCCGATTCGTTACATCCAGAATCTCTACGCCGTGTGGCGTTTTTTGAATGAACACCATCCGCATGTTCTGTTTGAAAACTGCGCGTCTGGCGGCGGTCGGGCTGATTTCGGCATGGTCGAATTCGCGGATCGTATCAATCGCAGCGACAACGCGCATCCTGCAGACGTCATGATCCTCCACGAAGGCTTCTCGCGTCTTTTCGTTCCGAAAACGGCTGGCGGCGCGGGAAACATCGCCAAAGATCCGGACGTTCCGCTACCGTTTAGAATCCATTTGGGTATGACTGGTTCCATGAGCATCGGCATCGATTTGCTGAAAGCGTCGCAAGAGACGTTGGATGGACTGCGTGCAGCGACGGCTTATTTCAAGACCGTCCGCGCGGATTTGCAGGATTCCTACGTCTATCGCATCGCCTCCGCACGGCAACACCCATATTGCATTTGGCAATATGTCAGCCGTAACCGTAAATCATTTGGACTGTTTGGTTTCGCCCATGGCATGCGCGAATGGGAGCATTGCCAGCAGCCGCGATTCAAGATGCGTGGATTACTGCCAGATGCCATCTACACGGCAGAAGACGGAACCGCCTATACAGGCCGTGAACTGATGTCCATCGGCCTGCAACTTCCTTTCAAACGACAGGATTACGCAAGTTTCTTCCATTTTTTCAAGCAGTAGGATGATTCCATGAAAAAACTACTTATTCCATTCTTATGCATTGCGATTCAATTAGTAGCGGAAATCATTGAAATCCCCAATGGCGGGTTTGAAAACGGCTATGACAAATGGACACCTGCCGACAAAGCGTTCATGGCGACCGTAACGGACGAAAAGGCCCACACAGGGCGTTTCTCCTTAAAAATCACGGATGAAAGCGAAAAAGACGGTTCGATGTTCGAATCGAAAGCGATTCCCGTGAAAGGCGGCGAAATCTTGAAGCTGTCTGGTTGGTACTATGCTATAACCGGTAGCGGCTGTGGTATTTATCTCCGTCAGGAACGTGCCGATGGCAAGGTAATGGTTGGCGGTAATGACTGCCATCTGCGCGGCATGGGCGGTTCTTACGAACGTTGGATGCCATTTTCTTGCCGTGTCGCATTGGATCCTGAAACGGCCTTTGTCGTCCTCTATTTCCATAGCTACATGAAGGCCAAAGTCATTATCTATTTTGATGATTTGCAGATGGAAACGATTCCCGCCATGAAAGAGCCGCCATGGAAGGCGCAATACAATATCAAGCCTTCTGAGACGGAGAAACTGACGGCGGCAGATGTCGTCGGCCCAGACGGCATCGTCTATCCAAATTGGACGCGTTGCGGCATGGAAGGCGGCATTCCGACGATTCCTGACGGCGTGAACATCCGTGATTTCGGCGGCATCGCCAATGACGACATTGATGACCAACCCGCATTCGCAAAGGCTTACGCACAAGCCGCGAAGGACGGTCGCGCCGTCATCCTCAACGAAGGGACATATCTGTTGAAGACGCCGATAAACATCTTCTCAAGCGGCGTCGTTATTCGTGGACAGGGCATGGGCAAGACCATCATCAAATTCGTTTATGCCCTGCCCTCCAATGGAATACGATTCGCCTGGCCGGAGACTGGAGCGGATTTGAAGCCTGGAAGCGTCATTGAAGTCCATGCGATTCCATACGACCTCCAGACAATCAACGTCGAAGCGAATGGAAAAGTCATTCATACGTGGAAGCGCGGCCAGCATTCAGGAAATACGTTCAATACGATATTCGGATATGATTACAACAAATTCGCCGACGTTTTGGATGCCGACGGCAAGGTCACCTTGAAGGCCATCGCGACATATCCAAATGGCAAGACGTTGGAAACAAGCGTGATCACGACATGCAAGTCTGATCAGAACGACCGCGAAAAAGTCCATAACAGCGGTCAATTATGGCGTGCTGCCATCAATTTTCTTGGGCGGAATCGTCCGAATTCCAATGCCAAACTTGCACAGGACGGTAAACGTGGCGATACCGTCATCCATCTGGTGCCCAACAACTTGAATCTGAAACCAGGCGACCATCTCATGATTGACGGTCCCGCCACGAAACGTTGGAAGGAACTGACGCAGAACGCATGCCTGTGGGGAACCTACCGCCGCTATGCCGTTCGCGTCAAAGCGGTTAATGACACGGCCGTGACGCTTGAACAGCCGTTGCGCATTGAATTTCCCGTCATCGACGGCAGTAGCATTACTGTCGTAGAACCAATCCTGCGTTGCGGCGTGGAGAATCTGACGATTGAGCAGACGGAAGATTTATGGATTTCAACGGTTTTTTTCACAAATGCTTGGAATTGTTGGGCTAAGAACGTGGAGGTCATCAAATGCGGCCGCTTCCCCGTCTATGGCCAGCAGGCGAAATTCTGCGAAATCCGAAACTGTGTGTTTCGTGACGCATGGTTCAAAGGCGGCGGCGGCACGGCCTATACGGGCTGGGAGCACAGTTGGGATTGTCTCATCGACGGTATCGAAACGTTCGAATACCGCCATGCGCCGCTGTTCCAGTGGTCGGCCTCCGGCTGCGTCATCCGCAACGGCGTGTTCCACAATTCGGACGCCCAATGGCATTCCGGCTGGACAAACGAAAATCTCATTGAAAACTGCGTCATTGAATCTGTCCATGAACACGGCGCATATGGCTTCGGCATGTGGGCGTCTCCGCCGGAAGACAGCGCCCACGGCCCGAATGGCCCGCGCAACGTTGTCTATAATTGCGACATCACGTCGCCGCGGACGGGCCTTTGGATGGGCGGCATGAACGAATGCTGGATCATCCTTCACAATCGTTTTCATGTGAAAAATGGCCCCGGTGTATTTGCCAAGACGTGCAGTTTTGACCATATTATACAGGATAACGTGTTTATCATCGACAATGCGGAGCAGCCCGCTGTCCGTCTGGAGACGAACGACTGCTTCAACGTCGAATTTTCGAACAACGCCATCTATGGCGGCGGCCCGCTCGTCAACGGCGGCGGCCGCGACCTGCTCAAACAACGCGGCAACAAGCAGTTGCCGCTTGAGCGCGTCGCGGAAGCCGTTCGTCCAACGCCCGCCGTCCCGTCCATCTATGAATGGCAACGTAAGAATATAAAATAATAGGTATATAGAACATGGCTCAAAGCGCGATCACAAAATACACCAAGCGGATCATCAATTTGATCATCAGTCGTTGTGTGACGAAAGTCGTTAATCTGCTCTTCAACAAAGCCACGAAGAGCGGTACGAAACGCAAATCTTCGACATCATCGACTGCCAAGAAGAAAACCGGCACGACCACCAAGACTGTCGTAACCACCACGACGACCACGACACGGAAGAAATAAACATTCACGCGGGCGAGACGCACCGCGCCACCTCCACGGCGCAGGCGAGACACACGCGCCACCTAAATAAACATTCGCTCAGGCGAGACGCCCGCGCATCTCCTTCAACAATCTTCCAGTGTTCGCCTTTCCGTCTCTTGACCGGATTCTATCGAATGCATTTCACGTCTTCTTCAAATATCTTCCCTATGTCGGCATCCTGCAGATCCAATACTTGTTCGCCATGATTTAGCGTGACATTCCTGACTTGCAGAAAGTCGATTGCATAACCGGCGGACGCTTGGATGACACTGGCGAGATTCTCTGCGTAAACACCATCCAACACGAGTCTTTTGACTTTGGCTTCCGCAATGAGACGAATGAGATTTCCGGCGGGGACCGTCCCATCCGCACGATGCAGTTCTATATTTTTCAAGATCAAATGGTCGAAATTGAAAAGGAGATAAATCCACACAGGGGGGCTCTGCGGCGCGTCGTCCATTATGACAAGTCCATCCACAATCAACGTCCGTATGGTCGGCCGTCGATCGTCTTTGAAGTCGTAAAATCCTGCGTAAAATGTCGTTCCGAGATCGAAACATGAATGCGCGGGTTCTGTGCAGTGGAATCGTATGTTTTTCAGGCTGAAGCATTCGATGCTACCGCCAACTTGTAGCAAGGTGGTTGGCATGATTCCCCCGTTATCCTGCCGCAAGTCTATGTTTTCCAATGAAATGTCTCCATAGTTCCCAAACGTGGTGCTATCAATGAACGGCATGATGCTAATGCCAAAGACGCGATAGGTTCCAGTGACATTGCGTATCGAGACCCTGTCCAGTCGTCCCGTGCCATGGGAAAGCATGCGAATGCCTTGATGGGCATGGTCGAAAAAGATGCCATCGACAAGGACGTCAGTAATGTCGGAAACGCCATCGATTTCATCCGGTGCGATGTTGATGATGTCATCGCCGGTCAAGCCGCGGAAATTGCGGATGGTCAGAAACTGGCCAGGCCCGAAGAAATGCAATCCGTCCTGGTTACCGGGGGTGAGCAGTTCGGCCATATCAATGATGCAGTTTTCAATGACGGCATTCTTGAAATTTCCAAGTGTGAATGCGTAAGTCCTTTGATTTCGCAAGATAACATCTCGCATCAGAAAATTTTCCACTCCATAGAATTCCATTAGGTAAATGTAATGGTGATCCCTGAAACTAGGATCAAGATTGTCGTCGTTGCGCGTTTTGGGCATGGGATATTCGCTGGTGGGCAAGTCGTGTTCCTGATGTGTGCAGTTATGGTTGTAGGTCCCGCCGAGCAAACGGATGTTCTGCGTCGGACGGCTGTCCTTCAGATTCCATTCGGCATTGGTCAGAATGGGACGGTTGGCATGGTCCTGCAAATAGAAGCCGCAGTTTGCGCCGAGGCATTCGATGGTCGTATTGGAATGGAGTTTCAAGCCATGGACGAGAGCGGCCCCGTCCATGACGAGACGGATGCCGCCTTCTGTTTTTGCTTTGTCGAGAAGGGCCTGCAAGGAAGCCGTGTCATCGGTTCCCCCACCGAAAACAACGTCGCTGTCGAGAATCGCGTATTCGCTTGCATAATAGGTGTGCATAATGGGCCTCTTATTCTGTTGTTTTCATCGTTTGGTGATTTTGATGGAATCGATGAGCAATTCATCAATAGAGTTGTTGGCGCCGAGCATCAGACGATAGCCACCAGTGGTGAGCATGTTGAAATCCAGTGAAAAATCCTTCCATTCGGGAATGTCTTGAGGCAGCGAAAGATAGATGAAATCCTTGTTGCCCCAGAGATCCGAACAGATGCCCAGCCTGCCGGCCGCGCAATTCCTGCCTTTCAGACGGAATGTCACGCGACATGGCGTTCCGGGAGGAGCCTGGAAGGGAACGGTGCAGAGACAATAGCAATTTGGCTTGCCGCCATTGTCGTCATGTATGAGCAACGCCTGTCCCCCGTGTTCGCCTTTGCCTGAGACGACTGTGGGCGTATGGTTAGTAGGAGTGGTATGTTGGTGGTCGTAGCCAAGTGGCAGGCCGCCGGCGGGATACATCTCAAAATCCTCCCATAACAGGCATTGTCCGGAAGGCGGCACCGCCCAGACGGGCGGATGTTTCTCAAGACGGACCGTAGCGAATTTCGTCAGATCGCGGCCATGGACAACTGTTCCGCGGAAACGCTCCAAAAAACGCCGTGGGACGAGTACGTCGTCATCGTTGATGGCGATCGCGTATTTGAATGCCCCGAATTTCGGGACGTCGGTGAATTCGGGGCCCAATTGCGCCCATGGAACGGCAAAATCATAGATGCACTGCTTGTTTTGATAGACGATATCAAGCTGGCAATCAACGAGATGTTTCCACTGGCGTTCACTCCATGCGAGCGGGCCTTTGGGCGTCAACGCAAGCCATATGCCGGAGACCGGAGATTGGTCTGGCGGGCGGTCTGCGAGCATGAAGAGCAATTGAATGGAATCTTGGTGCCAAACACCGTCGTCTGAAATGGTCTGATTCATGACCTGATCATTGACGATGGCATGGAAATAGAGTTTTTCGTCGTCCCATGCCATTGCGGTCGTTGCGGACAAGTCATCAGGAGACCAACTATTGCCATAGCTTCCCCAGGCATATTCCTCTTGATCAAGACGCAATGGCGGTGCATCAAGCCACCATTGCGCGCCTGCTTTTTGAGGATGGCGAATGGCAATGGTGGATTCGACATCCAGCGGGCCGAGGACGAAAGGCTGGCCGTGGTCAGGCAGAAACTGCGCATTCAATTGATATCCGGCTTCGGCGAGACGGCGTGCGGCGTTATCGGAAAGCCTGCACGTCATGGAGGCTTCGGCCTTCGGCTCGACATGATAAGGAATCAGCGCCAACGGGGCGCCTGCATTGCCGGCCGGAAGCAATTTTAGATGGCCGTTGACGGCGTTTGTTTCTTGATTATGCAATTGCAAAGTCAAATGACCATCACGCACTTCCCAAACAGGCATGGTGATACTGATGGCCGGCAGGTATTCCAGCCAATTGAAAGTGGTGACTCGTGCAGGACAACCTTCCAGAAGAACGGCGATCGAGATGTCAGGCGCGTTGGCGCCACTGGGAACCGTTATGGTCAGATCGGTCCATGCCTCGCCATTGGCGGGTACCTTCAAAGGCTCCATTTGCGTTGCCTTCCATCCCACGGGAAGCAATGGCTGTATCTGCGCATTGATTTCACGATCCGCATAATTGGAGACTCTGACCCGAAGTTTGGTGGGGACACCGGCGACAAAAGAGAGATGTTCTTCCAACTTCCCGTTGCGTTCTTGATAGAGATTGGCAAATGCCGCATACTGAATGCGTTCGCCCCAACGGGAGAATACCTGGCAGGATTTCAGCAGGACGTTTAGAAGTGCGCCGCAGATGTGTGCGTCACCTTCGTCGTGCGCCATTTTCCGCTGGCGTTCCAGCCTGTCCGCCTGCCGCAGCAGATATCGCAAGGCCTGGCAAGACAGAAGGTTCGCATGGTCTTTCAAAATTTGTTCGCGGAAAGGTTCCGCGTCAAATGAAACTGACGGGGCGTCCGTCTGACTGAAGTTGCGTCCTGTCTGCAGATACCAGTCTAAGGCGAAATGGAAAAGGGCCTGTTCATCGCTTGTGATGGGGGCGTTTCTCTCCTGAAGCCAGTTCAAGAGGGCAAGACGTAGCTTTTCAACATCGGTTGCCTTCAGATTTAAAAACGGTTTGAAGGAAGCCAGTGGTTTTGATTGATGGAAATGCAGAAAACGGTCTTGAAGCCGCTTCGCCTGCGCTTGGATGTGCGTGTCCACAACTGCTTGGGGAATTTTATCAAAAAAGACCGGAAGCCGCGAAATTTTCGGATTGTCCAATGCATTGCCGAAAGCGTCCGTGGCCTCGCCGTCGATGTTTTTGGAAAATTCCCCGTCCAGAGTTGTCCATTGCACAGCGAAAGGTTTCTGGTGACGTTCATAGACAACCGTCCATATATTGTCTTTGAAAGTCGCGCCGACAAAGCGCGCAAGCTGTCGGCGCATGGCAAAGTAATGCAAGGCGACGACGGCTGGAAGATGGCAGGTGTTGTAGTCGCGGTCCCAATTATAGACAACGGCCTGTCGGACGCCCGCGACATCGTTCAGCAGCAGCATGCGCAAATAGCAGGCCGTACGGGCACGTTCTTCGGCGGGCCCACCGTTGGGCCATCCGTATTCGGTGTTCCAAAGCTCCTTCATACCGCCAGATGCGAACACGAGTTCATGCAGCCTGTCCAATTGCTCCAGCGTGTGATGGGATTCAGGAGAGGCGGATTCCGAACAGGTGGAATTGTTGGTGTACGGATGCACGACGTAGGCGTCCAGAGAATCGCCCAGTCTTCGTGCGCATTGGAACAATAGCCAGCTGTAGTCAATGGAGCCAGTTCCGGAGTTGCCCAGAACACAGAACGGCTGGACCGACCGCAAGGCGGCGGCACCATGCCGCCCTACTTCCGTGTACAGATACTTGTTGGCGCCGTTATCCTCGTTGCCAAGTTCATGTTCTTCAACCAAGCCTGCCATTTCCTTTCCGTAGGCTTTTAAATAATGACCATAGGCTAATGAAAAGGCGGCCAGATCGGTCGGCGGATAATGCCCCGGATGCGCATACAAGGTCTGCAATGTGCAGGGCCGCACTTTCTGCGAAATCCATGGCATGACATAATCACGGCATTGCGCTAAATCGTACTGTCCTTTGGCCCTTCTTTCGCATTCGCCCCAGTTGGGCAGTTCGAAACGGAACCAGCGGCGGCCTAGACGTGCTGAAATTTCCGGGGTGGTGTCGTCCTGGCAACCGCCAATGAAGCCATAGCGGAATTCGTATTCCGTCTCTTCGTCGGTCAAAGTGGAGACGCAATCAGGCGACATGGACTGGACCGAGATGGCGTGTTTTGCCACAATGGCGCCATCCGCATCCAGCAATGTCCCGCGAAGTTCATAACTGCCGTACGGCAGTTCGATGGTGATTTTTTCCGCAATGACCGGAAGCTTGATGGTCTTGACGACGTTTTCTCGAAAACGGTCATATGCTTCCAGTTGAACTTGATGCTTTCCGGCTTCTTCGAGCCCGGAAACTGCAATCTCAAGCTGGTGTTCGCCAAAATGATAATAGGGGCAATTGAGCTGGAATTGCGCGGCTGTCAATGACAGGGAGAATAAAAGAGGCAAAAGATATTTCATAGGCGTTTGTCGGAAAGACGGATATGGTTGACTGGAATTGTCTTTGGGAGATATTTCTTATTATATTGTTTTTGTCTGTATTTCAAGCAAACAAGACCAGTATTCACATGTTGCGATTGGAAAAGTGGTGTTTCTTGCGTTATGTTACGATAATACTGTAAAAAACAATCGTAACGGGCCCATCCCATGAACATAACCTGTCCACGTTGCGGCCAGCAATTGGCCAAATCCTTCTACCAGGGGAAGATCGGCTTCCACTGTCCGGAAGGTCACGGCCGTGCTGTGACGCTTTCCACCGTCCGTTCGCTCTGCGGCAATCCTGCCTTTGCCAATGCATTGTGGCGCAAGGCGATGGAAAGTCAAGGCGAATATGGCGGCTCCTGCCCGATGTGCAACCATCCCATGACGCTTGTCACGTTGCAAGTCGAAGGGAAAACATTGGAATTGGATGTTTGCTGCCGTTGTCAGGAGTTGTGGTTCGATCCAAATGAACTGGAAGCATTACCGAAACCGCCACCGCCCAAAGAACCCGAACTGCCACCGCAGGCCAAAGAGATTCTGGCTCTCCATGCTGTTAAGGAAATGAAAGCAAACGATTTGGCTGAACCGCCTTCTGGTTGGGCATATGTGGCGGGCTTGTTTGGCTTCCCCATCGAAAGAGGCGCTCCGACGCTTAATTCCGTTCCATGGGTCACATGGCTCGTCGCCGCAATCTGTGTCATCGCGTTCATCTTCACATGGCAGGATTTGGAAACGGTTGTGAAAGATTACGGACTGATTCCCGCGGAATGTTTCCGCAACAGTGGAGCCACGTTCATTACATCCATGTTTCTCCACGGCGGCATCGGCCATCTGCTTGGAAACATGTACTTTCTGCTGATTTTCGGTGACAACGTGGAGGACGCATTAGGCAAGCCGTTGTATTTTCTATTGATAATGGCCTCAGGTCTGACGGCGGGTCTGCTACATATCGCCATGCTTCCGAATTCCACCGTCCCATGCGTTGGAGCGAGCGGTTTCATCTCTGGCGTCATCGCTGCATATGCCGTCTTCTTTCCTGACGTCACGATATCTCTTTGCCTGCGTTTCTTCTTGTGTTTCAGATGGTTCGGAATTCCTGCATGGTTTGCGTTCGTCCTCTGGATGCTCTTGCAGGGGCTCATGACACTTATGACGTTCCATGTGGAAGCAGGCGTCGCCTACGGCGCGCATCTGGGCGGCGCCCTATTCGGACTCGCCGTTGGTTTCTTGCTTCGCAATCGTGTTCGCAACCATATGTCGGCCATCGAAACGAAAGCATCATCCGCCATGTACGGAGACGAACGGAAATTTTACTAACATCATATAAATCAACACATTATAAAGCAAAAGGAATTGATTATGGACAAAGAAAACACCCTCTATCTCGATTTGAAAGACGGCCGCGTCGTCATCGAAATGTTCCCCAACGCCGCACCAAAACATGTCGCGCGTATTAAAGAGCTTGTTCGCCAAGGCTTCTACGACGGTATCGTCTTCCATCGCGTCATCGACGGCTTCATGGCCCAGACCGGTGATCCCACCGGAACAGGCATGGGCGGCAGCGGCAAGAAGCTTCCTGCGGAATTCAACAGCGAACCGCATGTTCGTGGAACGGCTTCCATGGCGCGCGCGATGGATCCGAATTCTGCGGACAGCCAGTTCTTCATCTGCTTCGCGGATGCGCGTTTTCTGGACCGTCAATACACCGTATGGGGCAAAGTCACAAGCGGCATGGAATTCGTCGATAAGATCAAAAAAGGCGATTCCCGCCAGAACGGTACGGTCACCAATCCGGACAAAATCGTGAAAATGCAAGTCGCCGCAGATGCGGAGTGACCGCCTTCCGTGCTCAGCTAATTGCTTGACGCTTAAACTACAAGTAAATACTTTGCAATTGGCGCAGGCCAAAAAATGTCTGCGCCATAGCTAATTATAGTTCATCACGAGAGATACCAGCAATTTTCATGATAGACAACTGCGTTCCCTGTTTTAAATCTCGGTTGTGGTCAGGAACGGGAATAACCAACGGATTTTCAGGATGTACAAAAATAAAATGCGATCCTGTGGTGTGTTTTAACACCCAGCCATGCTCCTGCAACAACTTCATAATTTGTCGTGGAGTAACAGGCTTCATAAGTTGACGACGGCGTGTTTTCCTTGTAATTTTGCGGTTGAGGGCTTTGATGCCGTTTGATGACGCATTTGTTCCAAGTAAGCGAAGAGGCAGCCTTCGGCCGCATCACGAACCATTTTTTCCAGTTCTTCAAGCGTGTCAGCCTCCGTGACACATCCTGGTATGTCGGGAACTTCTGCCCAATATCCTCCTTGGGGATCGGGATGAATGATATACTCAATCTTAATCATCTTGCTGTTCTGAACTGAATGGTATTATTTTGCAAATTGTAATTGACTTAACATACATCATCATTTTAGTGTTGCAAACTGTCAACAACCAGAAACTGACCACTGACCACTAACCACTACGAATCAGCCGCATGATGACAGGAAACAGATAACTGGCGCCGAAGACGCCAAGTTGCTTCGGCCCAGTGAGTTCGATTCCTGCCTTCTGCAATTCGAGAGCTTTTCGGTAGGCCTGGATGACCGTCGCCAACGTCACGGATTTCTCCTTCCGATCAAAGAAGATTTCATTTCCTTTGACGTCGAACGTGTAATCCAGGCCTCGTAATGTCGTGAAGGTCACGCCAGCCAATTCGCGAAAACGCCGCCAGAAATCCAGTTCATCAGCGGAATACTGCTCTATTTTGGCGTTTCTTCCCATGGCGTTGCGAATCATTCATCAAGCTTGCCACGCCATTTTTGGGCTTCTTCCGCGTTCTTTTCGACGCCGATGCCCTGCTCGTAGCAGCGCGACAATGCGACATAAGCGTCCGTCACTTGTTCCTCCGCCGCCTTGCGGTATAATTCCACTGCCTTGGCGGCGTTTTTCTCCACGCCTGTGCCGTTTTCATAGCAACGGCCCAACGTCACACACGCCTCGAAACAGTCGCGTTTGATCGCTTCATTGTACAGTTCGATGGCTTTCTGGTTGTTTTTCTCCACGCCAAGGCCTTTTTCATAGCATTCGCCGAGGCTGCACCATGCGATTGGAGCCTCCAACGCTTGAGCCTGACGGTAGTATTTCAACGCCATCGCATAGTCCTTTTCGATGCCGCGACCTTTTTCATAGCAGTCGCCCAGATTGTTGATAGCACTGGGCAAGCCGTGATCCGCCGCGCACTTAACCCAATAGAACTCAAGGTCTTCGTCCTTTTCCGTTCCTCTGCCGTTATAGTAGCATTGGCTCAGATGGAACTGACTCCATGCGTCGTCCAGCAACGCGCCTTCCTTGAACATTTCGAAGCCTTTCTTAATATCCTTCGCCACGCCACTGCCATGCATGTAGCATTGGCCGACGGCCGAATACGCTTCGACAAGACCCATTTTCTGGGCTTTCACATAGCATTCAAATGCACGCTTTTCATCCTTTTTCGTTCCGCGGCCGCTCTGTAGGCAGATTCCCAAATTGAAAGCCGTCAGAGCATGAAGATAAGAGGTCGGTTCCACATCTTCCTGTGCCACAGCCTTTTCAAGCCAATCAACAGCCTTTGCGTCATCCGTTTCAACGCCTTTGCCAAACAGGTAGGCAATTCCCATGAATGCCTGCGCTTCGGCATTTCCTTTCGTGGCCGCCTTCAGAAGCCATTGAAAGCCCTCCTTGGTTCGATCAGCCCCAAAATCATCATTGATAAACAACGTGCCCAGAACTAATTGCGCCTGTAGATGATCTTTTTCAGCCGCCTTCTCCAGATATTGGAAGGCCAATTCCAAATTCGGACGTTCCTGCCCTTCGCCTTTTAAATACATTAGGCCTGCATCGAACTGCGCATCCGCCAGCCCGCCGTCAGCGGCCTCCCGTATCCATTCAACCGCCGAATCCACATCTTTCGCGACGCCCTGCCCCTCCATCAGGCATTTTCCCACGAGCCATGTCGCCTCCAGAAACTCCTTGGCTCCTTCATCTTCCGAAACTTGCCGCCAGCAATCATAGGCCAACGCATCATCGCGTCCCGTTCCTTTTCCGTCATGGTAGCATTTGCCAAGATGGAACAAGGCGGACGAATTGCCTTGATCCGCCGATTTCTTCAATAATTCAAAGCCTTCCTTCCAATGTTCTGCCGATTTTTCGGATTTGTTCTGAAGCAATAGCACGCCAATACGGCACTGCATATCGGCGTCCGACTGATCCAAGGCTTTCAGTTCCTCAATCTGCTTCTTCCATGCCGCTTCATCGAATTTCGATTCCGCTGTCGCTTTTTCCACGCCTTCGGCAAGCAGAAACGCGCCGCAGCAGATGGCCAGCGTGCAAATCCATTTCAATCGTTTCATGTTCAGTCCCTCCAAGTTTTGAATAACATCCTTTACATTACATAATATAGACCTGCTTTTGACAAGATAGTTGCCAAATGGACGGAAATGACTTGTATTTTTTCGTTTTCCATCGAAAAAAAGATTCAAAAGTGACAAAATTACAAAAAATGTCATTTTATTCCTTGACCTTTTAAAAGTCTGTATTAAATTAATGACATGTAAGCTTCATTCTCCTGTTTTTACCGCATACTGTAACCCCAAACAAAAACTGGTGAAACAACAATGAAATCAATCAAAAAACTCCTCGGCACCGCCTGTTCCGCGGCAACACTGGCCTTGACGCTCACCACGGCCAACGTGGAAGGTTCTGGATTCAGCATTCTTGAACAGTCCACCGCAGGTTTGGGCCGCTCCCTCGCCGGCATGGCGTGCGACATCAATGAACCGTCCGCCATTTTCTTCAACCCGTCTCTCTCCACTTGGCATGACCGTCCCGGTATCAACTTGGGCGGCAACTGGTTGCATGTCAGCGCCACGGCCCACAAGAACTCCAAAAACACGGCTGATGGCGAATGCGGCAACGATGGTGGCGGTTGGAGCCATGTTCCGAATCTCGACATCGTCTATCCTTTGACGGATAAAATCGCCCTCGGTTTCGCCTTCTCCGCGACGTCCGGAACGGCCACGAAGTGGAATCCGAAATGGGTCGGCAGATATCAGTCCATCGATACCGAATTGGCTGTCGTCGAAGCGACGCCGTCCATCTCCTACAAAGTTCTCGACAACTTGTCCATCGGCGCGGGCGTCATCGTCCAGTATGCCACCATCGAAATGACGCGTGACAACTATCCCATGGGCCGTCTGAAGCTGAAAGGCGATTCCGCCTCTCTCGGCTATATCGCCGGCGTGACCTATCAGCCGCTTGAAAAGACGCAACTCGGTCTGAGCTATCGTTCCCGCATGACGCAGGAACTCGATCTGGACGGCCGCCTCACCGGAACACCCTACGGCACGCTTCGTGGCGGCGCCGACGCTGATTTCGACCTCCCCGCCGTAGCCACTTTCGGCGTCACACAGGCCATCACCGACAAATGGGAAGTCATGATGGATATCAGCTGGACGAAGGCCTCCGTCTTCGACGAACTTTCCGTCACGTTCGACAAGAAGTCCAAGCTCGGCCAAGACGCCTACCAGACCAATGGCTCCTACACGCAGAAGCAAGAGATGAAATGGAAAGACACGTGGCGCGTCGCAATCGGTACGGAATACAAACTGACCGATAAATGGACCGTCCGTTGCGGTACAGCGTTCGATCGTACGCCTGTCGATGATCCGGAACTCCGTCCGTCCTCTATGCCCGACCTCAACCGCTATTGGTTCAGCGTTGGCGCTTCATATCAGTGGAATGAACATATCCGCTTCGATCTGGGGTATGTCCGCCTCCACTTCGAAAAAGGCGAATGGCGCATGAACACGCCGACCGGCGTCGCCAGCTGCCAGATGGGTTGCTCCACCGACATCATCACCTACGCTCTCAACTACACATTCTAAAGCATAAGCCACGATCATGGCATGCACGCCCCGTCGCATTCTTTCCCCTGCGGCGGGGCTTTTTTGTCCATTGGTTTCATGGAAAAGCATTCCTCCCGCTTGTCCTTTCGCCAAATGGCATTAGCTTATGGTAAATAATTATGAATTATGCATTGTGAATTATGAATTGAAAAAGGAGTTTTCATGAAACATTTCCTACTACTCATGACATTCGCCGGCCTGTGCGCCATGGCTCAGAAAACCGTTCTGGACATTTCCTTCACGCCAGAACAGGCAAACAATCTGAAACTTCCGTCGTTTGCGAAAATCGACGTTATTGACGGAAATCCATGCCTTGCCGTGACAGCCACGGAAAAAGGCAAGATGAATGTCGTGGAAATCCCCTTCGATTATTCACAATATTCGGAATATTCGGTCGCCGTCACGGTTCGCGTCAAATACAACGATTTGACTCAGCCCAAAGACAACTGGAACGGCACGAAAATTCAGGCCACATACGTCATTCCGTCTGGCCGCCAATGGAGAAACAGCGGCGGTGGTGAATTCGGCACGGCGGACTGGCATGTCAGAGAGACGTCTTTCATCGCCTCCAATGATATCAGTAAAGATGGTGGTTCCATACAGTTAGGGTTGCAGGACTGCGTGGGAACCGTCTGGTTTGACGATTTGAAAGTCACAGTCGTCTCTCCTGACGAAATCTTCCCCAAAATGACACCGCCCGACTACCAATGCGTCTATACGGACCGCGTGAAGCGTGAAGTTCTCTATCGCGGCGTCATGTCGCCTGGTAGCTTCAGTCCGGAAACGACCATCCAGAAAGATCTGCCCGATTTGAAGTCGTGGGGCGCCAATCTCATCCGTTGGCAGTTGATCCGCCAGTGGCATGCACGCAACAACAATCAGGATCCGGAGGAATATCTTGGCTGGGTCAATGCCCGCATTCCAGAAGTGAAGCAAGTTCTGGACAAATGCCAAGAGCTTGGTATCAAAGTGGTTCTGGATTTGCATGTCGCCCCCGGCGGTCGTGCCGACAGCGGACACATGAACATGTTTCAGAAGAAGCTGTTCGCCGACACGTTCGAACAGGCTTGGATCAATCTTTCGACGGCTGTCAAAGGCCATCCCGCCCTGTACGCCTATGATCTCATCAACGAGCCGTCACAACCAGCCAAGAAGCAGATGATCGACTATCTGTCGTTGCAGTATCGTGTTGCGAAGACTGTTCGCGGCATCGATCCGGACACGCCGATCATCATCGAATCGAACGGTTGGGATTCGCCCACGGATTTCGCCTATCTGACGCCGCTGCCGATGAAGGACATCATCTACCAGGCCCACATGTACAATCCAGGTGCCTATACGCATCAAGGCATCAGCAACCGCACGAAAGGCGTTAAGTATCCTGATGACAGCAAGAAATGGAACAAAGAGACCATGCGCAAACATCTTCAGCCCGTTCGCGATTTCGAACTGAAGCATGGCGCGAAGATCTATTTCGGCGAATTTTCCGCCGCTCGTTGGGCGGAAGGCGCGGAAATCTACCTACAAGACGTCATTGATATCTTTGAAGAATATGGTTGGGATTGGTCCTACCATGCGTTCCGCGAATCCCACTGCTGGGATGTCGAAATCCCGCCAGACGGTAATCCAGGCGCGCAGAACCGCGTGGAGATGACCGCTCGTAAGCAAGTGCTGGTCAACGCTTTTAAGAAGAACAAATAACTGGAAGTTCTGGAAGTTCTGGAAGTTCTGGATATCCAGTGAATCCAGAATATCCAGAATATCCAGAAAAAAAGAAAAACGCCTTGCGGCCACAATAAATGGCGCAAGGCGTTTATTTTAGGTGTTCTAGCGGTTAGATATTTTCGTTGCGCAGATCTTCCAGTTTGTGGCCGCATTCTTTGAGAATCTTCTCGCAGAGGATCTTCTTGCCGCCTTCATGGCCGGAACGGAGCATCGCTTCCGTGAAGAGAGCGACACGGCTGCCGAAGATGAACGGCACGCGGTTGATGCGCACTTTCTTGCGGAGCATCTTCACGAAGTTGTCAACCGGTGAATCCGGATAGTTTTCCGGACGTGTCAGCGGCTCTTCGTATTCGGCTCTCGTGGCGAAATCATACGTAAAGATCTTGCTGCCACGGAAATAGATGGCGCCTTTTTCACCGATGATACGGACTTCGTCAAAGAAACTGCCATAGGGGATTTCGCGGCCGGGATAGTCGGACAGAATGATGATACGGCCTGTGATGCCGTTGGTCAGTTCGACGTTGAAAGAGCCGTTGGCTTCGACCTTCAGCTTCTTGCCGCGATAGTAGTTGTCGATGAAACCTTCCGCGGAGACCGGCAGTTCATCAAGCATCCACAGGATGATGTCTTGATAGTGCGAACCGGAATCGTTGATCTGGCCACCGCCGCAAAGTTCTGGAATGCCGCGCCATGTGGGGCCGTTCCAGTCCTGCGCCATGTAGATGTAGAACTCTTTCACTTTGCCGATACGGCCTTGTTTGATAAGGTCGCGGGCTTTCATGAACTTGCTCTCGAAGTGGCGCTGATAGTGAACGATACCGATCTTCTTCTGCTTGTTGCACAGCTTCGTGATTTCAATGGCGTTTTTGGCGCCGCAGACCATCGGTTTCTCGCAGAGGACGTTCAAGCTTTTCTGCAAGGCGTATTTCACGTGGTCGTAATGCGGAACATGCGGCGTGAAGACACCGACGGCGTCCAAATCGTTTTCATCGATGAGCTTCTTGTAGTCTTCTGGACCTGTGTAACGTTTGAAATCGTTGTAGCCAAGAACTTTGGCAAGATTGTCAAGGCGATCCGGATTGATATCGACGGCCGCGACGATCTTGACGCCGAGCGGATGCTTGGCCAATTCCTGAAGGCGGACGGTGCCCATGCCACCGCAGCCGATGGCGCCGAAACGAATGGGTTTGGGTTCTGACATGTGTTGTTACTTCCTTTGTTTTAACCTGTTTGGGTACAAAAACGGAACAAATGCCGATTCTAATTTACTCCATGTTTGCCGTCTGGCAACTATGCTTTGATGCTATTTGCAGATATTATATCATGCTAAAATTGTCTTGTCTAGTGCCGATGGCGGAAGCCATCGGGCGCAGGCGGGACGCCGCGCGCCACCTCCCACGGCGCAGGCGGGACGCACCGCGCCACCTCCCACGGCGCAGGCG